>JAIRVY010000067.1 GCA_031253655.1 Bacteroidales bacterium | reverse complement strand
TATTCCAAAGTTTAAAGAGAGATTTGAGCTGAATTAACGCCCTTTCTTTGAATAATTGTTGCCTTTCCAAACAAGTTAAAATTAAAAACCGTCAAAGTCGGAAAAACTATAAAAACTGCGTTTTATTCTTTAATACATCTCACACTTATAGCATTATTTTTTTGTATTTCTACTAATTCTATTATGTTACAATTATAATTTAATATAGCACAAGTACAAGTGTTGGCAGTGGCGTTAGAAGACCAATATGCAGTGTATCCATATAAGTATTCAAAACGTTGTGTGGTGAAATTGAACCAACCTGCGCTACGCGAATCAAATTCTGAATTGTTTGTATTGTTATTGGGTTGCAACCAAAAAAATGGATTTTTTAAATCTTTTGCATCATAAACTTCCAATAATTTCCATTCTTCTACAGTTGGTATGCGCCATCCATCAGGACATATTTCACGAGTTCCGGCACGCAATGGCTCAGGAAATACAGATTGGTAATCATACAATAGTCCAAAATCAATTTTATATTGCGTTGAATCAGGATATTGTAGATGATAGTATGGTTTAGCAAACGGAATAATTGAATTATCTTGATATTTTGTATTGCGTAAATTTTCTTTTAACCAACAGCGCCCTGACAATTCTACAACATTATATGTTATATTGTTTACAACGTCAAACACTTGCCCTATACAAGTATTTAATATTAAAATATAAACGATATTTTTTCCGGTGATGTTTGATGTTACCGCTGCTGTGCTTGGCGTTGCCGATACAGATGAAGTGTATCCTGCCTGTGCCGAAGCAGTAATCACTACATTGGCGTTGTGCGGAATGTTTGTGATGGTGTATGCGCCACCGGCTGCTGTGTTTACGCTTTGCTGCGCGCCGCCGTTAACCGTATAGTTTACGGCAACGCCCACATTGTTTGTCAAACCGCTCACCGTTCCGCCGATGGTGTAGGTTGTTGCTACTATTGCTTCTATTTTTATATCATCAACAAAAATATTATTGCCATAATTTGATACTCCTTCAAAAATCACATAAGCATTGCTCATGGAGCTGGTAGGTAAATTTACCGTGTATTCATACCATCCGTTAGCAGTTGTTATCACAGGGGCAAGTTCTCTCGATCTGTGTATAGTAAGAACAGGTATCAATCCGGTTATAGAATGATTGGAGCTCAGATAAATATTAACTTTATCTGTTTTACATGGAAAACCATTATCGCGATACATCCAAAATGTAAGTTTGCTATTATTATTGTTGGTTGCTAATTTTGGAGTAATTAACAACCCTGTTCTATCGGAAGGATAACTATAACTGTTATATCGCAGCATTCCTGCTCCTGAATGCGTACTAACGGTTGGAAAAGTTCCTAAAGTAACTCTATTCCATGGCGAAGTTGTAGCAGATTCGTTATTCCAGCAGTTGGGTGGAAAAGTAGTGTTGTCGAAACTTTCGGTGATAGGTAAATTTTGTGGTGCGCAAGCAAACACAATTTGCAATGTTTGATTCTTATTTACGTTAGTAAAAGTATAACTTCCGGCTGTAACGGCTGCCGGTACATTTACACCATCTACCAAAACAGCATCAATTACTCTACCCACATTTGCTGAAAAGGTAAATGTTTTATTACCATTGACATCAACAACAAATCTTCCTGATTCGGAAATAGTCCCCCCCTGTCCCGCACTTACTTCAAGGATATGTTTTGTCATTACTACTTCAAAACTCATGGTTGTGCCGACTAAGCCAATATTTCTTATATGAATACCTCCGGGAGTATTGTTTGCCAAAAAACAAGGAGGATTTGAGGTATCATTAAATGTAGTACGCCCGGTGTTACTTGAAAAATGTGCTGAGTTAATAGTTCCATTAACAGTATTGTTACTGCCACCCGGGCGAAAAACATATAGTTCATCAGGCGGACCATCAGCGTTTCCGTTAAGCGCCGGATTTATGCGATAGATTATTATTCCTCTTCCGGGGGCTCGAGAGTCATAGTAAAGCGTGTTATCTCTATATTCAATAACAAAATATTCTGTAGCTGAATTAGGTGAAGCAATTTTGTAGGCATAGTTAGTAGGAGATAAAACGTTATTGAGAGTATAAGTTCCGTTTTGTTTGATTTCAGGGATACCGTCAATCCAACCGCCATATTTCCATTTCACATACGCTGTGCTTGATTGTGGAGGATTCCCATCGCTTGCCATTACTTCCCAATATCCTGCCGGAGTAATAGTTGTATTGGTATAACGATAAAAGTCGGGAGAGCCTAATGTATGAAACATTTCATGTGTTAACACACCTACGCCGCTCCCATCTAAGCTGGTTTCAATTTGAAAATTATAATCATAAACTTGTTTGCCATGAAGTTGCACATTATAGCTATATAAAGCCCATCTATGGGGCCATAGTAAAGTTGCCCAAGCAGTTGTGGCTCCTCTAATAATAAAGCAGACATTGTCAACTCTTCCGTCACAGTTAAAATCTAAATTTAATGTGGCAGGAACCTGATCGTGAATATGCGCTATGGCACGCTGTAGTAATTGATGTTCTCTTAAGCGACGTTCATCGCCATTATTACTACCTTGCCATCCGTTGGGATTAGTTGTGGCATTCCATGGTTCGTAATAATTGCGGGGATAGATGTCTTGGTAAGAAACAATAGTAGAGCCGGTAGCAACAGGATAGAAAGTAGTATTGATGAGCGTTTTTTCGTGGGAAACCGTTTTAAAATAGCTATACATGGATGCAGTATTTGTCTGTTCTAAATTGAACATATTACGATATGTTGTTCCTTTAGCAGAAAATTCAGTTTGATCAGAAAAACGTATATAAACTACTAAATTATTTATAGTTCCATTGTTTTGCCCTACTCTCATTATTTCAGGTTCTTCTTCACCGCCCCCTCTTTGCAAAACTCCTTCTTTTGATTTAGAAGAAGACATGGTACTCAGGAAGTCGCTTCGCAATTGTTCGCGTTTTTCAGCAGAAATAATAATTCCGGGAGTTAATCCAATGGAGGCAGGGTCGATGGTTCCCACACGATAGCCTGTGGATACTAATTCATCGTTTTCTAATTTGGCATAAACAACCACACCCGTTTGCGAACAGCGAATTAATGTAAATCCATTGGCATCGTGAACCCTATTATAAAATTCATCACCTGTAGTAAAACAATGAACAATTTCACCATCAGGTTGGGTTACGGTAATAGGAAAATTCTCAAGATAACTTGCATAAGTTATAAGTGAGAACGCAAAGAAAAAAATAGATAGAATGAATTTTTTTTTCATAAGCAATATTTTTTTTAATTTTTTAAGTATTATAGTCGTATTCTCTTTAAAGAATTTTTTTTGCAAAAATATATAAATATAAAACGCACACGACTTTTAGATAAATTTACTAGCAATATTGCAGGTGTAGCAGATAATATTTTTTCAATTATTTTTACTGAAAAAAAACTTAGCAGATAAACCAAACTAACTTTGAATTATGTTTCAACTTGTAATTTGCTAAGATGTAATGCTGTAGATGTTTTCACAGTATAAAAAACGTTGCAAAGAAACTATTTACTACCAAATTTTACGGATTTACCCTAAAAACAGTATATCTTAATGGTAAATAGATGATTAATAGAATTACGCCAATTAATAGAAATGGAAAGAACGCATCGGTTTTATTTTCGTAAATAGTTTCGTTAAGAATGGTTTTTTCCATTTTGTCAATCTCTTCGTAAACTGCTTTCAGTTTATCATTATTAGTGGCTCGGAAATATTTACCGCCGGTAACTTGTGCAATGGTTTGCAGCAGGCGCTCATCAATTTCGGTTGGAATCATTTGTGTTCCGTAAGGAGTAGGGTATGGGGCTTGCCCGTTTGTACCGGCGCCAATCGTATAAACCTTAATGTTCATGTTTTTCGCAATTTCAGCTGCGGAATAGGGGTCAATATAGCCACGATTGTTTACTCCATCGGAAAGCAGGATGATGATTTTGCTTTTTGCCTCGCTTTCGCGCAAGCGATTAATGGCAGTTCCCAAGCCATCACCAATGGCAGTGCCATCTTCAATAATATCGAATTTCACTTTTTGCAACAAACCGAGCAAAGTACTATGGTCACTGGTAACCGGACATTGTGTATAGGCTTCACCTGCATACACTACAAGTCCGATTCTGTCAGTAGGTCTTCCCAAAATAAACTCTTCGGCTACTTTCTTGCAGGCTTCCAAGCGGTTTGGTCTAAAATCCATAGCTTTCATCGAACCCGAAATGTCTAAGGCGAGCACAATATCTACCCCTTCCACTTGCACATCACTTAACCGGAATGCAGTTTGTGGTCTTGCCAAAGCCGCTATGAAAGAGATGTAAGCAATCAGAAGCAAAGAAACGGGTATCCAACGTAATCGAACTTTCCATGTTTTACTAATTTTATTAAAAACCTCAGTAGTGGGTATAGTAAAAGAGGCTTGCATTTTTTTATGAAAGAAATATAGCCACGCCGCCACCGGAATAATCAGCAACAGCAGCAAAAAATAATAGGGATTTGCAAATGCAATACCTTGGAAAAGAGAGGTTATGTTGTTCATTAAGGTTTATAGGTTTATAGGTTTAACATTAATCATTAACCATTAATCATTAACCATTATTTCAGCTGTGCGCTCTACAAACTCCTTGCAATTTTTAAAAGAGATGTCGTGGTCGGTGGGGAGGGGCGAATATTTGGCAAATTTTACCAAATCTGCAATAGAAAATGCCTGAAAGAGTCTTTTCAAGACCTCCTCATGAATTTCCGTATTTTTCAACGCCTCTATGATGTCGGTAGTAACCATCTCCATGGCGCCTATATCCCACTGACCGTCAATATAAGTCCTTACAATATCGGTAAGTTCGGTATAGTAGTCTTTTGTTTTTCCTTGTTCCCAAAGTTTCTTTTGCCGCAGCTTTTCCAATTCTTTTAAAGCGGTAATATGCGGTTTTATTTTAGGTTTAGGTTTAATTATGGGTTGCAGTTTTTGGACTTGCTTCTTTTTAATATATCTCCAAACGACATAAATAATTAACCCGATAACCAACAAACCGGCCAACATAAATAAGGCGTATTTCTTCACATACATCCATAGTTCATGAAAAGTAACAGGAATTTTTGCAATCCCCTTAATATCTTTGATGGCTGCGGTAGTATCCACTGCCACAGTGGATACCTCGAAAAACAACGGATTGGTTTGTGCCACAATTTGCGAATCCATATCAAATATGGGAATCGCCGGAAAAGCATAACTCCCCGAGTCAAATGCTGTAATAGTTATCGTTTGTTTTAGAACGTAATTGTTTTGATTAATAACCGTATCATATTTGGAATTGGAAATCCACTCGAAAGGAGCTTCTGCATCTTCTAATATCTTATCGTTCAGTTGCAGAATAAATACGGGTTTTCCTTTGGGTGCGGTAATTTCCAAATACACATTCAAATGATCACCGATGAGAATGTGTGCGGAATCCAATTTTGCTTTTGCGGAATACTCTTGCGCTAATACAAAGTTGCAGAGTAAAACAGATATTATGAAAAAAGTAAATCGTTTAATAAACATAACGCATATCTATTTTTGCAATGCAAAAACGTAAACTTTGTAACAAAATTATTTTTTCAGTAAAAAAAATACTTAAAACTATTAACCATTAATCGTTTATTACTCAAAAACCGAGCGATCCCCTTTGCCCTCCCTGATAATCTCAATTCCCCCTGATGTGCAATCCACAACTGTGGATGGCACATTGTCGCCATATCCGCCATCCACCACAATATCCACCAAATCGCTATATTTTTCATAAATCAATTCGGGGTCAGTGATATATTCCACAATTTCATCCTCATCTTTAATAGAAGTAGAGAAAACAGGGTGTCCCAATTCTTGTACAATGGCTCTGATAATGCTATTATCGGGAACACGAATGCCTACCGTTTTTTTATTGCCATGAATCATTTTAGGCACATGATTATTAGCATTTAAGATAAAAGTATAAGGACCTGGTAATGCACGTTTCATCGCTTTAAAAATATGATTTTCAATTGGGGTAGTAAAATCGGATAAATGGCTAAAGTCGTGACAAATGAAGGAAAGTGCGTTTTTTTTCTTGGGTTCTCCTAAAATAGAAATGATTTTTTCAACGGCTTTGGGTTTATAAATATCGCATCCCATTCCGTAAATCGTGTCGGTGGGAAAAATCACAATTCCTCCATCTCGCAAACATTCTGCTACTTGTTGAACACATTTTGGGTTTGGGTTTTGGGGGTAAATCTTTATAAACATGTTCTTTATAATAAAAAAGGGTAAGCGACTTCTATCGCATCGCTACAACCGATGTACCCTTGCTACATTCCTGTCCTGGGGGAGTTAAAAGGGAGCAGATCGTAGAAGACTTACCCGCCGCAAAAATATAATTTTATGCAAAGCTTCGGATTTTTTCGTTGCAAACGTGACTGTCGTGACAATTGTGCCGGAGGGTTTGTAAATATTTTTATTTTTGCCAAATAAAATTTTGTAATTAAAATAAATAAATATGTATCAAGAAGATAATCGCCGTTGTGGCTGGTGCAAATCCGACCCCATTTACCTCAAATATCATGACGAAGAGTGGGGCAGAGAAGTTACAGACGATCATAAAATGTTTGAATTTATTGTGTTAGAGAGTGCGCAAGCAGGATTAAGTTGGATAACCATCCTCAAAAGACGCAACGCCTACCGAGATGCTTTTGCCGGCTATAATGCCGAAAAAGTTGCACTAATGACAGAACGGGATATTGAACGTTTGATGCAAAATACCGGAATTATTCGCAACCGATTGAAAATCAAAGCAACCATATGTTATGCGCATTTGCAGGCAGTTGGCTATGTTAATGACCATTTGGAAGGGTGCCCGTTTAAATATTGAGTATTAATATAACCAAAACATTATGACCGACTTAAAAAATTTCATCGAAACCAACAAGGAACGTTTCTTGGAGGAACTTTTTTCTTTATTACGAATTCCATCTGTAAGTTCCAAAGCAGAGCACCAGCCCGATATGGTAAAATGTGCTGAACGTTGGAAAGAGTTGCTGTTAGCAGCCGGTTGCGACAAAGCAGAAGTGCACCCTACACAAGGCGCACCGGTAGTGTATGCCGAAAAGTTATTGGACAAAAATGCCCCAACTGTTTTAGTATATGGCCATTACGACGTAATGCCCGTGGAACCGTTGGAACTGTGGAAAACACCGCCGTTTGAACCTACAATTATTGACGGAAAAATTTACTGCCGCGGCGCAAACGATGATAAAGGACAAGCCTTTATGCACGCCAAGGCATTTGAATATTTAGTGAAAACCAATCAATTAACTTGTAATGTTAAATTTATGATTGAAGGTGAAGAGGAGGTGGGCAGTAAAAACCTTTACGGCTTCTGCGAAGCAAACAAAGAAAAACTGAAAGCCGATGTGATATTGGTTTCCGACACCAGCATGATTGACTCCAATACACCGGCAATAACTGTAGGACTTAGAGGGGTGCTCCATGCTGAAATAGAAGCAATTGGAACCGAAAGAGAACTGCATTCAGGGCTTTTTGGAGGTGCGATTGCAAATCCTCTCATTGAACTATGTAAGTTGATAGCCGGTATGACTGATGAAAACGGAAAAGTTATGATACAGGGCTTTTATGATGATGTAAGAGATGTTCCTCAAAAAGAACGATTTGCCATTTCAAATACCCCATTTAATGAAAAGCAATACAAACAAGCCATAGGAGCAAAAATATTAATAGGTGAATCAGGATTTTCAACTATGGAAAGAGTAGGGATACGCCCCTCTTTTGAGGTTACAGGTATTTATGGTGGTCACACAGGAGCAGGACCAAAAGCAGTGATCCCAACTAAAGCAACTGCAAAAGTTTCAATGCGAATTGTTCCTAATCAAGATTATGATAAAATAGGGTTATTGTTGACGAAATATGTAAATGAGCATACTCCTGAGAGTATGAAATTTAATGTATCAATAGACCATGGGGGAACATACTATCTTTTTTCAACAGATAATTTTGCATATAAAGCAGCAGAAAAGGCATACCAAGCGGTATATAATAAAACACCCATTCTGTTGTATAGCGGAGGAACTATCTCTATTATTACGGAATTTGAGAAAACGCTGGGAATAAAATCTTTGTTAATGGGTTTTGGATTACCTTCAGATATGATACATTCTCCCAATGAAAATTTTTCTTTAGAAAATTTTGTCAACGGAATAAAAACTATCGCACAATTTTATAAATTTTTTGCCGAATAACAAAAAAAATATTTTTGTAAGCCAATTTAAAAAAAAATTCTTATGAGCCCGAAAAATAAATCTATTAAAACAGAAAAAAACTTGAGATTATTAAATCTTATAGGTGTTATTGCAACCTTACTTGCTCTTGCCGGAACAATTGCCGCCCTTATTTATGCAAGTAAACATTTGGAAGATATAGAACGTGTGGCAAAACAACTACCCACAAAAACTATTCCCACATTTCCTTACAATATGGGATATATAAATGAAATTTTAAAAGAAGCCAATGAAAATAAAGTTGATGAAGTAGTTATATTTACAGATGTTACGGCGTATGGTTTTTTTTCAAGACCAAAGGAATGGTATGAGTATAGGAAAAATATTAAAAGTATTATTGACAGGAATGAAAATAATGTGAAAACGAAAGTCAACATGATTTGCTATGACAAAGCCTTAGCCATGAATTTTATAAAATGGCAATTAGAGGAATATGAAAATAATACTAAAAAATGTGATAGTCTTTTAAAGGTGACAAAAGGTAAATGGAATTTTTTACCGGATGACTTGAAGAGTGACGGTTTATACCCGCTGAAAAAGAAAGATATTCTTGATAAATTTGAAAAAGTAAAATCTTTTCAAGAACTAATTGGATTTATTGATTGGTTTCTCAGTTTTGATTATGAGAACTTTAGAAATCTAAATAAACATGAAGATAACTTTACCTTTGAAGAAATACAAACCCCTTCTTATTTCTATATGTGGCAAGTGGGGAGTCAATCTGCCTATAATCATTCTGCAATAATCTCATTTCCAATGCATAAAGACACAGCGGCCAAAAAGAACGAATCTTGTTTTTCTACAAAAGACACAGACCTTCTTAATGTATTCGCAGACCTTCGAAGTTCAATAAAAGGAAAAAAGTTATTTAGGCAATGTGATTAGTTTTTTTAAGATAATTTTGCAAGGCTGTCAGTAACAAATTAAGAGCAATAACCCCGTGTAAAATATCTTCTTTATAATTATCAAAATAGATATTGGAACATCTCTTCAAAGCATTTAATTTTTCAAGCGTTTGGAGAACAGAAGTAACGTTTATCTGTTTGCAAAAAGGCAATATTTTGTGGGCAGTTTGTTGGACTAAAACCAAGTCTTTTTTTGCCAATGCATTTTCAAAACTTTGAATATCACTAGGTAAAGAATTAGCAAATGTGTTCATCAATTCGAAAATGGTTATGGTATCGTTGCCAAACATTTCATGTAAACTATCCAATGAAAACAATTCAATAGAGGTATCTGTTCTTCGTTTATGAATATTAACCAGTATTTTCTCTAATTGAAGAAGCGAAAACGGTTTCCCTAAAAAATCATCAAAACCAATTTGCTGAAGTTTTGCTTTTGAATTGGTGCTATTTCCTGATAAACAGACCACAGGGATGTCAAAACGGGATTTTATTTTATGCAAAACGTCGTAGCCGTTCAAATCGCCCATCTCCAAATCGGTAAACACAATGTCAATTGGATTTTTATCAGTGGGCGTATTGTAATACGCCCCTAGAATATATATTTGGTTTTCAAATTCTTCTTTTGTGGCGCTTGTTATTGCTGTGTGACCTAATTTTTCCAACATGGCAACAATGATTTGTATTTGAGTAGTATCATCATCAATCACCCATATTTTTAAAGATTTATGATTATTGACAATTGGTTTGGTGTGTTCTAAAACATTTTCAAACGGAATTGAAAATGTTACAGCAGTGCCTTGGTTTTCTTCTGTTTCAATAGAAATACTTCCTCCTAAAACATCAACCAAGCCTTTTACTACAAATAGTCCAAGCCCGCTGCCCTCAATTCCCGAACAATTTTTTTCAATTCTTGTAAACGGCTCAAAAAGTGTGGTTAATTTTTCCTTAGGAATCCCTCTACCTGTGTCTGATACAGTAATCCTGAGTTGTAAAAATGGTTTGCAAATTTCTTCAATAAGCAGGTTTATTTCTCCCTTGTTTGTATATTTTACAGCATTGGATATCAAGTTCACCAATATTTGTTTCAACTTCAAAGAATCTATAACAATTTGAGGATTCTGATTTACATCAAAGTTATATGATAGTTTGTTGTTTTTTTCATAACACAGCGGCTGAAACATTTCCATAATTTCCATAACGAACGGTACAATTTCAATGTTTTCTTTTGTGATTTGTGTTTTATTTTGCTCTAAGCGGGAAAATTCCAATAAATTATTCAGTAATGCCAAAATATATTTTCCCGAATATTGCATAGTATTTAATTCCTGAAGCTGCTTCTGGGGTAAACTCTCATCTTCCCACAGTTCTAAGTATCCTAAAAGAGCATTGAGCGGTGTTTTTATATCGTGCGAGATAGCCAAAAGCAATTTGTGCCGGCTTTCCATTAACTCTTCTGTTTTTTGTTTTTCCAATGATAAAATTTCATGAATTTTTCTAATCGTTCTTACATTCCTGATAATGAAAATAATAAGTGCTGTGATGAGGAGTAAGGCAAAAGTGCCTAAAAAAACAGCCTTTTTCAGCACTTTCTGCGATTTTGCCTCAAATTCATCGCCTAAAGAGATTACATTCAATAACAACTCTTCGTGAAGCCGGAGCAATAAAGTTGTGATATCTTTGGTAATATGTTGATCGGCAGTAAGTAGTGCAAATAATTCGGATTCAATTTTTTTAATTTTTAAAGTGTGTTTATGTTGGTATCGCTGCGAAAGCTCTTGCAAACTATCCAATAAAGACGCTACAACGAAAGTTGTTTTAGAAAGCGTATCAATAGTAGCCAAAGTATTAATTGAAGATATGCTCTTTTCTCTTTTTTTATTTGAACGGAAGGCTTCTTTAAGTCGCTGCCCGAACGTTAATTGCTTTTGCCACACGGTATCACTAAACGAAGCCTCACTGATTTTGGTAAATGGCAAAGAGTTTTCCATTTCTCTTTCATATCTTTCTGCAATTTTATTATAAAGAGAATCAACCTCTTTCTTATTATCAAACAACTGTTTTAATTTTTTTAACATTGTTTTCTTTTCATGAAGTAAATTACTTAGGTTTGTTAAATACGTATTTATATCATCATGTTGAATATATTGCGAAACATGCTCTAATTTTTGCTGAAAAGTATCAATTTTTGCTTTATACATATTCAGATATCGTAAATCTTTTTGTACCAAAAACAGATTTCCAAATTCCTGAATAATGTAAAATTGAGATACTAAATTATTTGTTTCCACAAGAATTTGCGTACTATGCAGATACCGTTCTTTATGGTTTTTAAGATCGGAAAACAAGGAATTTGTTAATAGGAAAAATCCAATACACATTAAGGCAATGGTTACATATACAAGTGCGAGTTTTGTTTTGATGTTTTTCTCAAATACTTTAATAATTTTGGGTTTCATGCTTATGGATAATGAATTACTTTAATAACGCACATTTCAGTTAATATTGTTATTTCCATTCCATTTAATTTAACTTCACTAGCTTCTTAACTTCCTAATTTTTAAATTATTATTTACTACGGCTTATTTTCAGAAAAATTTAATATAATTTTGCGCAAAAATTTTTATGAACAGATTTATCATTTCCGGCGGTGGCACCGGTGGGCACATTTTTCCCGCATTAGCCATTGCAAATCAAATAAAGAAAGTGAATCAGAATGCGGAAATTCTGTTTATCGGCGCCAACGGAAAAATGGAAATGGCTCGTGTGCCCGAAGCCGGCTACAGCATTGTAGGGTTGGATATTTTCGGTATTCGCAGAGATTTATCGCTGAGCGGCATAATAAACAACTTGAAACTGCCTTTTGTATTGCTGAAAACCATGTGTAAGGCAAAACAAATGATGCGCCAATTTAAACCTGATGTAGTTATTGGTGTAGGCGGCTATGCCAGTGGTCCGGCATTGCGTGCCGCTCAAGCGTTGAAGATCCCAACCGTAATTCAGGAACAAAATTCTTATCCCGGCAAAACTAACAAGTGGCTTTCGAAAAAAACAACCAAAATATGTGTGGCATACGATGGTATGGAAAGGTTCTTCCCAAAAGAAAAAATTGTGAAAACCGGCAACCCTGTTCGTGCCGAAATCATTAACTTTCAACCCAAATCAGAAGAAGCATACACGTTTTTTAATTTGAATAAAAACAAAAAAACAATCTTAATCATTGGCGGAAGCCAGGGGGCACGAACTATTAACCAAACGATTTTAGCACATATTGAAGATTTTAAAAAAAATGAAGTACAATTACTATGGCAAACCGGTGAACTTTTTTATAATTCAAACGAAGCACAACTATCTGAATTAAAATCGAAAGCCATTAAAATTGTACCTTTTATCAGGCGTATGGATTTGGCGTATAGCGTTGCCGATTTCATTGTTTCGCGTGCCGGCGCACTTGCCATTGCCGAACTTGCCATTGTGGGAGTGCCCGCCATACTCATTCCATTGCCCACTGCCGCCGAAGATCACCAAACTGCCAATGCCCGGCAACTCTCCGATGCCGGCGCTGCCATTCTAATAAAAGATTCAGATGCCAAAGAAATGCTCTTTTCTACTTTGACAATCCTAATGGATAATATCGAAAAATGTGAGGAGATGAAGAAAAAAATCAGAGATTTTGCACAGCCGAAGGCGATAGATAAGATTGTAAAGGAGATTTTTTTTTAAAAAAAGGTAAAAAAAGATTTAAACAAAAAAACCCCACTTTCTCATCATATTAAAAAATATGTATTTTTGCGCGTTAATTGTGTAAATTATAAACCAAAAAATATTATTAACCAAAATCTATTTATTATGAAAAAAATGTTTATTCTATTGTTTGCACTTTTCTTGGGTGTAACAATGTTTGCCCAACAAGCACCGCGAGCCATCTCCAACGGAGAACTCCTATCCATTGCATTTGCACAAAGCGATCCGATAACCCGCGCCCCCGGTGATGTAGTTTATACGGAAGGATTTGAAACCACCACGGGGACCGCTCTTCCTGCAGGATGGACAGTGAGCCACGCAGGCACCGCCGATTCTTGGATTTCCTTAGGACTAAATCTTATTTACGGAACTCCTCCGGAAATAGGCAATATACCCGGTGTTACAGGACTTGTACCTACTCACTCCGGCAATAGGATGATGGGACTTAGCTGGAACCAAACAGGCAGAAATGCCTGGGCAATAAGTTCCGGAATTGCGCTTACCGCAGGAAAATGGTATTCGGTTTCTTTCTGGCTAATGATGCCGGGTTATGGAGCCGAAAGAAGCGGATTGGAATGTAGAATAGGTCAGTCAAACACCGCAGATGGATTAAGTACGGCTTCATTGATTTATAAAAACACCACACAAACTGTTGTTGGTTGGACTAAAGTTTCCGGAGTTTTTCAAGCGCCAACAACCGGAAATTATTATTTAGGATTTCATGACCTCACCGCTTCCCAAGAAGGTATCTATACTACTATTGACGATATAGAAATCGTAGAAGCAGACCCTGCTTCAATTGTAATGAACGACTTAAGCATTTCCGGCGCAAACCCATTAATCCCCTTTACAAAAGTGCCTGCTTCTCAAGTAGCAGGGTTATTAGTTGCCGGAAATATGCCTTTCCCAAATAAATTTGTTGCACAAGTATCTAATGTAGGAGCTGCAACCCAAACAAATGTATCCTTTTCAGCTAATTTGGAAGGAACAAATTTGGGTACTCCTGCAACCGTTGCCTCTATCTTACCTAATGTTACGGAAACAATGACCCTTAATTCGTCGCAAGGTATGTATTACCCTTATATGGCAGGTAACCATAACATAGAATATAATGTTACTCAAACCGAAACCGAGGAAAACCCTGCTGATAATACGGCTACTTTTACTCTTGAAATAGGCAATAAGTACCAAATGGATGCAATAACTGATTATGCACTAACCGGTGTGGGCTCAAATACCGCCACACTAACGCTTGGTAATATTTTTACCATTACTAATAATACTACGCTTACGGATATTGAAATTGGATTTTTAAATAATCCGGCGATAGCAGGAATAAATTATACAGTTTCACTATATAGAATGAGTAATGCAACTACCACACTTGCACATACTTTTACTACTGCTAACCAACCACGCCCCGCGAGCGGAACAGTTACTGTAACCGTTCCTTCAACCGCGCTTACGCCGGGACAATACTACGTTGCTGTAAATCAAATAACTACAACTAATATTGGAGTAAGTTACGACACACGCCCCGAATCTAACAGATGCTATACAAAAACGTATAGCGCTACCGGCGCTGCCGGAGCAGTAACCATGCAACCCAGTTTCGGCGCTCTTGCCATTCGGATGATCACCTCCGGCGGAACAACCCCAACTGCGTACTATATTATTGCAACCCCTAACAATGCGGCTTGGGGCGAAGTTACAGGGGGCGGTGTGTTTTTTAGCGGAAACCCTGTTACTTTGTTGGCAAAACAAAAATTTGGATGTGAATTTGTGAAATGGAGCGACAACACTACCGCAAACCCATACCCCACTTTTAACGCTTCTGCCGATTTTTCTATTACTGCTATTTTTCAGGAAAAAAATCTCTGCGAAGACAAAATTGTAGGAACAGGTACAAACACAGTGAATTATTCTCCAATTAATACTTTCTGGGGCTATACTTATTCGCAACAAATTTACACGGCTGCGGATATAGGCAAAACAGGCGAAATTAAATCCATAGCATTTGAATATATCAACACAACACCCTATAATGCTAACAATGTTACCATATACATGGGGGTTACCAATAAAAGCAGTTTTACAAATGCGCAAGATTTGGTGCCTGTTTCAGAGTTGCAACAAGTATTCTCCGGCAGTGTACCCTTTAGTAATGCAAACAAATGGTCAACAATTAATTTGAATATACCATTTCCATATACTTGTGGCAATCTTGTTGTTGCGGTAGTTAACAACCAAGGTAGTGATATGGGAAGTGGCGCAACTTTCCGCGTTTCTACTCCTGTGCCTGCCGGAAATTATGCCATATCATATTATCAAGATAGTGGTCCCATTAATCCATCCGCGCCAACAGCAGCAACCATGAACGTATATACTATTCGACCAAACGCTAAATTTGAAGTGTGCGATGTAATGACTTGCATTACAGAAAAACAAATTGGAACCGGAACAACCCCGGTGAGATTTTACCCGTTCGACTATTACAATAACAATTCTTATGTTCAAGAAATTTTTACTGCTGCCGATCTTGGAATAACTGCAGGAGCATATATATCATCACTCTCTTTTCAATATACATTCCCTGCAAATTCAAGAAATGTTACGGTTTATCTTGCTAATACTACTAAAGCTTCTTTTGGAGGCACAACCGCAGCAGAATGGATTCCCGGAGCACAACTCACAAAAGTATATGCCGGTTCATTATTTATGCCAACAGGTTGGGTTACAATTCCTTTTGATACTCCCTTTGAATATACCGGAGGAAATATAGTGGTTGCATTTCTTAACCTGTCTGCCTATACAGGTGCAAGTGGTGATAACCGTTATCTTGCACACAGTACAGCGCCCGACAATAGAGTTCTTTACTGGACAGCCGATGCTGCATTTGCCGGCATTAATACCCCACCGACTGCAACAGCCAGAGTAACAACCCGTAATAATATTATCTTTAATCTTTGTATGGAGACGCCTCCCGTAGATATGGCTGCTATGAGCATTACGGGCGCCACTATGCTACCTGCTTTAGTTCAAAGTACGTATGCAGTTACTGTTAAAAATTTCGGCGCTTTGGTAGCAAAGAATTTTACAGTAAACGTATTAAATGCAGCTAACGCAGTATTAGGCACTGCTACGGTAACTGCTCCGTTAGCTTCGGGAGCATCTACTGTTGTAGATGTTACTTTTGCTTTCCCAACTACTATGGTAGGCAACCAAAATATTAAAGGACAAGTGATTGCTGGTTGCGATGCAAACGCTGCAAATAATGAAACTCCTTTGTTTGCAGTTAATGTTTTGTCGGAATGTACAGAAATGGCAGGTTATTCAAATATTGGAACGGCTACAACAATTGGAACTACTTACAATTCGATTCCTTTCAATTTCTATTATGGAAACGGTGTTGCACAAACGATTTACCTTGAATCTGAACTTGGATTTGCCCCCGGTACTCCAATTAAAAAATTAACCTATAAATATAATGCAACTATTGCCGTGCCGGAAAAACCTATAAAAGTTTATTTGACGCATACTACTTTAACTAATTTTGGAACAGGCACCGCTACTGCGGCTAACTTTATTCCTACGAATACTTTTACCATGGTTTTTGATGGACAATTTAGTACTGCTATAGGTAATAATCAAGAATTAGTAATTAATTTTGATGAACCGTTTATTTATCAAGGTGG
>JAIRVY010000023.1 GCA_031253655.1 Bacteroidales bacterium | reverse complement strand
TTAATGACCAGCCGCCGCGTTGTCATTCCGAGCGTAGCGAGGAATCCCTTCCCTACCGGTTGACGCGTTGTCATTCCGAGCGTAGCGAGAAATCCCATACATAACGCCTCAAACTAATTTTTAACCGAGTTTTTTTAGATTAACTTTACATTAACTTTTTATTGTTATTTTGCAACCAAATTTATTAATGCTAAAGCCGCTTCTTCCATTTACAAAAATCACTAAATACAAACTTTCAATCTTTAGATAAAAGTACTATGAAACAAATCCTTACCCTTTTACTTTGGCTCTGCATACCAATCTTTTGCCTATCCCAAACCTCTTTACCCCGCGAGTACGAATACGATGCTGCGGGCAACCGTATTGTGCGTAAAGTGATTGCTCTCCCGAAAGCGCCTCCTGCTCCGCCGATGGATTCATTGGAAGTTAAGAGTGTTGAGTTAAGAGATAACAATTACGAATTACGAATTACGAATTACGAAATAAAGGAAGTTTATTTTGTTGAAAAACTTGCGCAGGTGGAAATGAAAATCTACCCCAACCCTGCTACGGAAAAGATTACGCTTTTTATTTCCAATATTGAAAATTTGCAAACCGGCACTTTGCAATTGTACTCGATAAATGGGCAGTTACTACAAAGCCGCCCCATCCATTCTGCAATTAACGATATTTCATTAGTAAATCTCGCAAAGGGTGCTTACATATTGAAGGTACAAATCAATAATATCATTGAAAACTGGAAAATTATTAAGCAATAGCGCTATGAGCCCAAAACTACACCATAGAGTATTACTACTATTTTTGCACATCATTTTTGCAAACACCATATTAGCTCAAATAAACACGAATCTTCCTGTGGGCGCTATTCCGGGTGTGGTTGATGTAACTTCGATGGGGGCAGCAACCTATACTATTCCTATTGAAGTAGTACCCGGCACACAAGGCATGCAACCCAATCTTTCTATTGTGTATAACAGTATGGGAGGTATGGGACTATTGGGCATGAAATGGAATTTAGTGGGATTGAGCGCAATAACAAGATCCGGACAAACGCCTTACTATGACAACAATATTTCGACAATAGGATTTAGCAGAATTGCAAATACAGTTACATTAGATGGTGTACGACTAATAAAGACAGCTACTATTAATGCAAATGGCGTTCTTTCCGAATTTGCTACAGAGATAGAAAATTTTGTGAGAGTTTATTCTCACGGCATACTTATTAATGGAGGTCCATTTCAAACTACACATTTTAAGGCATATACTGACGATGGAAGCATTATTGAATATGGCAACACCTCTGATTCCAAACAAACTTTAGACGCGAGCAAAGTATTATCTTGGTATATTAACAAAATAACCGATGCCAACGGCAATTACATGACCTATCATTATGGAAATGATAATGGTGAAATATGGATTAACGAAATTCATTATACGGGTAATACCGGTATGACTCCTTATGCTAAGGTAGTATTTTACTATAAAAATTTGCCTGGAACTTTAGGTAGAAATACTAATTACGTAGGAGGTTATGCAATTCCTCAAACCAAACTGTTAGAAACGGTTACTGTATCTTATGGCAGTTCAATGGTTAGGCAATATAAATTTGTTTATAATACGGAAAATGTAGGTGAACGTACTACACACCTGAAAGAAATATTTTTACATGGTGAGAATGGGTTACTACAACGTAATTCAACAATAATTGAGTGGGGAGATAAGACAGCAACACATGTACAGATGGATATAAACGGATTGCCGGCCGGGAATATTCTAACGGGCGACTTTAACGGAGACGGATATACAGATATTATTGTATATGACATCGAAGGTTCGGGTTCTTTACATCAATGGGAATGTTATTTATATAACCCCTCTTCAAACAGTTATCAAAAATCTAAAACAGGGTACTATGACGATGGCCTTGGATTTCCAGTGTTTGCAGCGCAAGATATTAACGGAGATGGAAAAGATGAGTTAATCATAGGATGGCAGTTAGATTATCAGAATACTGGTCCGTATCTTGAATTATTAATGATATCTCCCGACATTAGCTCAGCGCCTTTCTACACTCATAATTTTGAAAATCATCAGAGTTTGGAATTTGGGGATTTTGATGGGAATGGAAGCGTAGATATGATATTCTTATCTAAAAAGAAGAAGAATAACAAATTAAATACATGGACTGTCAAATGTTTCATGATGAGCAATAACAATTTGTTTACTGTTGCCAATATAGATGTTCCAAAAAGATATTTTTTGTATGCTAAGGCTTTGGATATTACCGGGTGTGGAAAAAAGAATCTTTTGGTATATAATACAGAAACATTTCTTGGGGACGTGTATGAGTATTATAGTTCAACCTCTTTTTTTGAAAAAAATAATCAAGATATTCCAGTAAGCATATCTGCAGACTATGGAGATGTAAATGGGGATGGTATTACTGACCAAGTTGTTTATTGCAAAGAAAATAACAAGTATAAATGGAAATTATTAATGGGAAAAGGTAGTGGCACTACTACTGCCGAGTACGATTTAAGTAAGGTATTGAATACTGAAAATAATTCAAATGCTTTCCCTTCTCCTTTGTATGGTATAAAAATTTTTGACCTGAATGGGGATGGGAAAGAGGATATAGTTCAGCCGGTTTATAATAGTACTACTAACAAGACAAAATTCATTATTTTATTTTCGAAAGGCTGGGTAAACGGTGAATATAAGTATATTAAAGATTCGGTTGAGATTTCCGGTGACTTTACATTTCTTTCCAATTGGTCTTTCGGAGATTTTAAAGGGAATGGAAAATTTGACCTTTTGATTAATAATAGAGGGTCAAATCCTGTTAGAAAAATGATTTCCATTAATCAAGATATAGACTATGAATATGTAAAGAGAATAGAAGATGGTGTTGGTAAAGAAATAGAGTTGAATTATACGCATAGATATTTTAAAACAAATGATAGTCAATGTCTTAATAAACTTTTTCTTTCTTTTGTAAGTTCTATGAAAATATCAAATGGGATTGGAATCGGAAAAAACCTCTTTCAATTTGAGTATGAAAATCCTGTATTTAGTTTAAAAAGAAGAATATATTTGGGATTCAAAACGTTTACCTCGGTTAATGTTCAAGAAAATTTAAAGAATACTCAGATATTTGATTTAGATATTTCAAAACAAATAATGAAACTCACTATACAGAATAGTTATTGCAGTGGTACTAAAACAAACGAAATTACATCTACGTGTACCATAAAAACCTTGCCCAATAATCGCTTTATTACCTATAACAGTAAAATAATTGCAAAAGATTTGCTTTCTGACAGCAAAACCGAAACGACAAAAACATTGTATTCAGAAGGTCGCCTACAAGCCAACGATACAAAAACCATTATTGGATGTAATTCAACAACATGGCAACATTCAGAAATCCAAACCTATACTTACCAACCTATTACCCTTAGCGGCAATCAGAAAAAAACTGTACCTATTCAAGTGCTTATTACCCAACAATATGGCACTAACGGGGTGGTTATTGCGGACACTGTTACCTACGGATATTATTCTGCTTCCGAAAAAGGTCGTCTGAAGTGGCAGCGAAAAGGAAATATTGATGGGTGTATTACAACAAATTACGAATATCTAAATTCCACCGGCGTTTGTACTTTAAAAACCGTTTCTGCTGCAGGTTGTACACCACGAACAGAAAAATACAGTTACGATGCTACCGGTCGATTTGTTACAACCATTACGAATGCGCTAAACCACTCAACCTATTTAGAATACGGCGCTAAAACGGGAAATAAATTATGGGAAATAGATGCTAATATGTTGGGAACTTACTATATTTACGACAAATATAACCGACTCACAAAGATAATTCACCCGGACGGCACTATTACCAAAGACACTATCTACTGGTTTTCAGCCCCTCTCCCGTCCAACGCCAAATACTGCACCAAAACCACCACCACAGGCCAACCGGAACTAATTGTATATTACGATATGCTGGGTAGAGAGGTGTGTCGTTTTATTGACGAAAACTATTATGA
>JAIRVY010000170.1 GCA_031253655.1 Bacteroidales bacterium | reverse complement strand
AAAGAATACAAAGAGCAAAACCCCGCCAACATATATGCTGCCGAACTTATGGGAAAATTGCACGACCGCTTAAAAGAAATCGGTTATACCGGACACCCTTTGGAAGTTTATCTTGTGCGGATTTTGTTTTTGCTTTTTGCTGAAGATACGACCATTTTTGAAAAGCAATTGTTTCAAGATTTTATAGAACGCCGTACTAACGAAGATGGAAGTGACCTTGCAGCTAAATTGCAAGAACTCTTTCAGGTCTTAAACACACCTATAGAAAATCGTTTTAATAATTTGGACGAAGATTTAAACGCATTTCCATACATAAACGGAAAACTTTTTGAAGAAACTTTGCACATAGCAAGTTTCGACAGCAAAATGCGGCAAGCACTGTTAAATTGTACATACCTTGATTGGAGTGAAATTTCTCCCGCAATTTTTGGCTCAATGTTTCAAAGTGTAATGAATCCGATTGAACGTAGAAACTTGGGGGCACATTATACCAGCGAAACCAATATCCTAAAACTCATTAAACCACTTTTTTTAGACGAACTTTGGTACGAGTTTGAGAAAATAAAGGATGCTTCGACAGACTCAACACAAACAAGAAAACTGATTGACTTTCATAAAAAGTTGAAAAATTTAAAATTTCTTGACCCCGCCTGTGGATGCGGAAACTTTTTAGTAATTACCTATCGTGAATTGCGGTTGCTTGAATTGGATATTTTAAGAGCATTGTATAAAACGAGTGGAGTACAGGTAATTGATGTGAGCAGTATTATCTGGTTAGATGTTGACCAATTTTATGGCATTGAATATGAAGAGTTTCCCGCCCGAATTGCCGAAGTGGCAATGTGGCTGATTGACCACCAAATGAATATGAAAGTGAGCAGCGAGTTTGGACAATATTTTGTTCGCATTCCATTAGAAAAATCGGCTACCATTATTCACGGAGACGCATTAGAAATTAACTGGCAAACGTTGTTAAATCCTGTAAATGTTCATTATATCCAAGCAGAGCACACTGATATTTTTGTGGTAGGAGAAAAAGAAATTCCATACGGAAAAGTAAATGTAGAAACTAAATCTTACTCAATTCATTCAGGATTACCTGAAATGCTCAATGAAAATAAATTTGACTATATTTTTGGAAATCCGCCTTTTATTGGCTCTAAAATAATGAAACAAAAACAGCGCGATCAAATTGTAAAACTGTTTGATAATTTTAGTGGCAGTGGTGTGTTGGATTATGTTACAGGTTGGTATATCAAAGCTGCTAAATATATTATGGGTACAAAAACCAAAGTGGCATTTGTAAGCACTAATTCGATTGTACAAGGCGAGCAGACAAGTATTTTATGGAAGCAAATGCTAGTAAAATACAATATCAAAATTCATTTTGCACACCGTACTTTCAAATGGAGTAACGAGGCAAAAGGAAATGCGGCAGTTTATTGTGTGATAATTGGCTTTGCCAATTTCGACACACAAGACAAAAGTATATTTGAATACGAAAATATTAAAGGCGGAGCTCAAGAAGTAAAAGCGAAAAACATTAATCCGTACTTGGTAGATGCGAGAGATGTATTTATTTTATCAAGGTCTAGGCCTATTTGTAATGTTTCAATTATGAAATTTGGAAATCAACCTATTGACGGAGGTTTTCTTCTGTTAAAAGAAGAAGAAAAAGAGTTTGCTATTAAAACAGAACCTTTTATTGAGAAATACATTCGTCAATATGTGGGAAGTCGTGAGTTTATAAATGATGAAAAACGTTATTGCCTTTGGTTGAAAAATGCGCTACCCGAAGAAATGCACAAATCCAAATTTATTTTACGGCGATTACAGCAGGTTAAGGATTATAGAAAAAATACATCTTTGAAAGGAAAAAATATTTTGCCATCGCAATTCGCTCTCGAATCTCATCAAGAAAGCGAATATATCATTGTACCAAGCGTTTCCTCTGAAAGAAGAGAATATATTCCGATGGGTTTTATGCCTGCGAATGTAATTGCAAGTAATTTATGCCTAATTATTCCAAATGCTACACTATATGAGTTTGGTATTCTTGCCTCTAAAATACACATGGTTTGGGTAAAAAATATATGTGGGCGCTTAAAAAGTGACTACCGCTATTCTGCTACAATAGTGTACAACAATTACCCTTTCCCTGAAAATTCGACTGAAAAACAAGTAAAAGCAATAGAAACAGCAGTACAAAAAGTTTTAGACGTGCGTGCGCAATTTCCCAACAGTTCGCTTGCCGACCTCTACGATCCGCTCACAATGCCACTTGTACTGATAAAAGCACACAACGAACTCGACAAGGCAGTTGATTTGTCATATCGCCCGCAACCATTTATAAGCGAAGCAAACCGAATGGAATTTCTGTTCGGACTATACGAAAAATATACAGCAGACCTTTTTACCAAAGTAAAACCGAAGAAAAAGAAAATAAAAGTATGACACACAAGATTTTATAAAACATAACTACATAATTCAAAATTCAAAATTTATTATTTAATATCATGACAATTATCAGTTTAATCAAACAAGTGCCGCTCCCCAGTGAAATGAAAATGGGTGACGACGGCTTAATGGAAAGAACAAAAGCAAAATCAATTATTAATGTGGACTGCCAGTTTGGGCTCGAAGCCGGACTGCAACTGAAAAAGAAATATCCCGATGCCAAAATGATTGCCGTTTCAATGGGACCGCAATCTTTTGAAAAAGCGCTGCGTACCGCAATTTCTATGGGATATGACGATGTGTATCTGCTTTCCGACAGAAAATTGGGCGGTAGCGATACGTATGCCACAGGCTTGGCTATCTCTACTTTGCTGAAATATTTGGGATTCACCAAAGAGAGCAAAGAGCCGTTTATCATTTTTGCCGGTCGCCAAACCAGTGACGGCGATACCGCGCATGTGCCCTCGCAAGTTGCTGAAAATTTGGACATCCCACAGGCTACTTTCGTAGAAAGAATTGAGGCAGACGATAACGGGTTCATCGTTGCCAAACGAATTATTGAAGGGGGACACCAAATGCTGAAACTC
Organism: Bacteroidales bacterium; assembly: GCA_031253655.1. Lineage (GTDB taxonomy): Bacteria > Bacteroidota > Bacteroidia > Bacteroidales > WCHB1-69 > WRNX01. The sequence continues at coordinate 10,575 of JAIRVY010000170.1, read as the reverse complement.
CCGATGCCGTGCGTTATTTCACTTACCCCCACCGGTATTGCACCACGCAAACCCTCGTTGGTAGGCGCTGTAAAAGCAAGAAATTCAAAAGTAAGTGTGTATGGCGTTGAAGATATTAATTTATCAACGGAAAAAATCGGTATAGATGGTTCGCCTACTATTGTAAACGCTGTTCAAGATATTGTGAGCGACCGTCCGCCGGTAATGATGGCTGAGGGACAGGGCGAAAAACTGTTGGTTACCGATTTCATCGCCAAGTTTAAAACAGGTGGAAATACGTTGCAACATAAAGAAGGTAAAGTAAAAGAAGCCAAAGAGATACCCGACTTTCCATTAGTGGATATTCGCAACGGTGCAAGAGGGATTTTAACTTGGGCAGAGATTGTGAACGGTAAAATTGCCCGCCCATCAATAGAATTGCTTACTCCGGCGCGTAATTTGGCAAATCAATTGGGAGATGATACCAAAATCACTTCCGTTCTTATTGGTAAAAATGTAGAGCCATTGGCACAAACACTCTTTGAACACGGCGCAGACGAAGTGATTTTAGTGGAAGATGCACGCTTGGAAGAATACTTAGTATTGCCATTTGCAGAAATCTTCGCGCAAATATCCAAAGAGAGAAAGCCCGAAATTGCGCTTTTTGCCGCCACTACTTCCGGCCGCGAACTCGCCCCGAGAATTGGAGTAAAAACCGGTAGCGGAGTTACAGCAGACTGTACCGGTTTGGAAATCGGACAATATGTAAACAAAAAGAAAAAAGAGATTGTATATCCCATTTTGGAGTCAAAACGTCCCACTTACGGAGAGAGTAAGTTGGCAACGATTCTCGGATTTGAGTTTCCGCAAGTTTCTACCGCTCGCGCCGGAACTTTTGAATTGCCTGTTGAACAAAAAGGACGCACCGGAAAAATATCCATTTTTAAACCGCAATTAAAAGAGGAACATTTTGTAGTTGAAATATTGGACACTGTTCGTGGTGCAGGCGGCTTGCAAGGATTATTTGATGCAGAAGTGATTGTAGCCGGAGGACGCGGAACTGTGGGCGATGAATTGTCCTTAGTGATAGAACTTGCCGAGGCGCTCAAAGCACAAGGAATTAAAGCCGAATGGGCATGCAGTCGCGTAGTAGTTGATGCAGGATTTTCGGAATATGCACGCCAAATTGGACAAACCGGTAAAACCGTTCGTCCCAAAGTATATGTGGCCATAGGAATTTCCGGTGCCATCCAGCATATTGCGGGTATTAAGGAATCCGGCAAAATTGTAGCAATTGACCACAACGCCAAAGCCTCAATTTTTCACCATGCCGATTTTGGCATAATGGGAAGATATGAGGATATTTTACCGGAATTGATTGAGCAAGTGAAAAACGGCTTTACTTTTGGGGTTGAACCGGCGAAAAAATAATGACAGAGACGTGGCGCGTCGCTTCTCTACTTTTTAATGGATTTTAATACATCCTTAGCACTTTGATTTTCAGGATCAATTTCCAAAACTTGATTCCAGTATAAAAGGATATTAGGTTTGTCGTTTAACAGATAGTAGTAAAATCCCAAGTATTGATAGGCTTCTTTTAGCGCATCAAGCACCATTTTAGATTTCTCTTCTCTATCTTCTAATAATTCAATAATTTTTTCATAAAAGGGTTTTGCCAATCCCAATTCAGTGTCGGGATCCAAAAGAGATTGAATTCTGCCTTTCCACAAATAGCCCGTATAACCTTCCGGTATTAATGCAATCACTTCGTCAAAAGCCGCATCAGCCTGTTTCATATAATACTGAAGTGCTATCATAAAATAATACTCCTGGTTATTAATTACTGAATCTTTTTGTATATCATCTTCAGAAATTGCAATAACAAAATCCATATCCTGATATCTGTTTAGTAGATTTATTGTGTCGTTCACGCTACGCAGAATGCTTGCACTATAGTAATACCTTCCCATCGTCAAAAAATCTATAAGTTCAACTTTATCAGGATCACTTTTTTTAATATATTTTTGGTAATAATCTGCAGCTATGCCACTCTGTTGTTTTTGATTAGTTAACGTAGCAATCTCTTTGAAGAGTCCAACATCGGTGCTATCTATTTTTAGCGCATTCTTATATTGTTCAATCGCTTCATCATACATTTTGGCATCTTTTAACAAATTAGCATAAATTGTAAAGTCCATAGCAATAAAGTCGAACTCTTTCTGATTTTTCTGTAATGGAAAGAAAAATTCGGCGTATCTTAAGCCGGCTTCAATTTGTTGGGTTGCAGCCGCCAGATACATCTGTAATCTGTTTAAAACAAAATGATTTGGTGTAATTTCCAATCCCTCTTTAATGATTCTATAGGCTTCTTCATAATCCTTTACCACGTACAATGCCATCACGTATCTTGTAATATCATCTACTGTATAATATCCTCCTTCAAAAAATGTTTTATATGCATCAACTGCTAATTGATAGTATCCATTTGTGTAATAAATCTTTCCTAAATAGCGGTAGGGTATTATAAAGTCGGGATAAATTTCAAGTAACTCTTTTAATTTTTCAACGGCCACTCGCCAGTTAATTCTTTCATATACCTCAGCCACTTTAATATATGCCGGAGCATGCTTCGAGTCGAAATAGATTGCCATATCATATTTTCCTCCTGCTTCTCCGTGTTTTTGCTGAGTTCTAAGCATATCGCCTTCTAAAACATATATTTTAGGGTTAGATTTTTCAATTTTCTGCATCTCCCTTAACAAAGTTTGCACTTCTTGAACAATCTGATTATCCAGATATGCATATCCTATAGCAACCAGGATATCAATCTCTTTCGAAAACCTTCTTTGTACGGCAATCAAATCGGCAACGCCTCCGGTTCGGTCTCCGGTTTTAATTTTAGTTTTCGCCAATCCTATTTTACAGTACGGGTCGAATTTAGGATTGGTGAGTCCTTGGTTATAATAATTAACAGCTGCTCCATAGTCTTCTTCGGCAAAAGCAATTTCGCCCAAATAGTAATTGGCTTCAGCAAGATTTGCTGATAGGTGTTGCAAAAAATACTTTTTTGCCAATTCATAATCTTTAATGCTAAAAAAATCAATACCACTATTTTTTTGAGCAAAAACGCTTGTAAAAATTGGGAATAACAGTACGATAAAAAATTTTACTTTATTCATAATAAATTGTTTTATAATAGTAGGTTAAAAATCGTTTTTCAAATTCACAAGTCTTGTAGGACGTGTGGCAGGCACCAGCCCTGCTTTCAAAATAATTCGTTGTCCGGAATCTCCCGCCATAAAAGAAACGAATCCTGAGGGTAGCCCTCCCATTACGTCTGAAATAATTACATAAATATCTCTTTGTAATGGATAGTCTCCGGTAGCAAGATACGCAGGGAAAGGTTTGTAACTATCTTCTTTCGTAGGAATTATTTCTCTACTAAGCGAAACAACTCGTATGGAGTTGTCGAAACTCAAACTGGTAGAATCTTTGGGGTTGCTAATCCAGTTTACGCCAATAATTCCCAAAGCGTTAGGTTGTTTTGCCACATAATTAATCACCTCCAGATTCGATTTAGCCGCCACACAATGTTCTCCCATTTTCAATCCCATCGTGATAGAATCGGTAATAAATCGGAGTGTGCTAGAGTTTTGTTGGTCGAAAACCACCGTAATGGGTCTTTTTTCGCTAAGTGAAGTATTAAAATGCGCCCAATTTGAAATCTCTCCGGTTATAATTTTTTTCAAATCAAAAATACTTAACAAAGAGTCTTTATTATCTTTGTTAATAATCAACGCAACGCCATCTGTAGCAATTTTTTGTGAGCGGGGAAAACGTTTAAGACTTTTTAGATGTTTAATTTCTAACTCTGTAATATCTCTTGCCGCAACAACAACCCGAAGACTGTCGCTCAACAACAGATTAAAGATTTCCTGTTCCGAAGTAAATACCGGAAATATTTGTGCATCAAGATTTAAACTGGTAAAAACGGCTATCTCTTCTCTGATAACAGGTTCCAAACACTCATCACCGGCAATCCTTGCTACACCTGATGTTGGTGTATCAGTACGGGTAATAGCACTTTTATACCTGTTGCAAGAAAAAACTGTCAGCACAATTATTGTTAAAAAAGTATAAAAGAGAATGTTTATTTTTTTCATCATTTGCCTATCCTCCATATTCTGTAGGCTCTGGATATACCATACAGTAAAAAACATATTCCGAAAATTATTCTCAATTCCTGTCTGAAGTTAAAAATTTCGGTAAAATAGAGCAGATATGCCATTCCAAAAGATATGATTAACATAAATATAGCCCAAACAAACCTGAAATTAAAACTTCGGTTATTCATAAAATTATTATTTCGGATGATTAAGTCTTCTATTGAATAGTATAAGAAATGGGTAGCGTGTACCAAACCGGAACAGGTTTACCGTTCACTTTTCCGGGTATCCATTTTGGTAATGTCTTCACAACTCTCACTGCTTCTCTATCTAATAAAGGGTGTGCGCTTACTTTTACCGATACTTTATCGATAGAACCGTCTCTATTCACTGCAAATTCAAGCAAAACTGTGCCTTGTATAAAGGCTTCCCGAGCTTGCTGAGGATAAATAGTGGCTCGTCTGATATAGGCATATAACTCCTCAATTCCTCCCGGATACTCCGGCATTTGGTCAGCAAAGCGAAGCGGTTCTTCCGATTTTTCCGGCGCTGCTTGCTTAACTACTTCAATATCCCTGGGGTCAACAGCATTTAAGTCATCATCGCCCTTATAGTCCATAATAGATACAGCAGCTTTTGAATCCAACAAATCTGCTTGCGATTTCATAACGTCATCGTCAGTCATTTCATCGGATTTTGTAATTTCAGGAGCCGTAAATTTAATAGAGGCAATCATAGGTGGTGGCGGCAGCTCAGGGGGTACAAAATCATCCGGAAGTTCAACTTCAACATTCAAATTGGTCATCTTAATCTCTTCTGTAAATCCGCTCATACGTGCTTTCTCAATAGCCGCTTTTGCCTGGCTAATGATAGTGGGTAGAAATGCAACAAATACTGTAAATAGGAGAATCGAGATAAGCGCAATTGCGTTTCTCCTTGTAGATGTTAAACGTACCTGGTAGGCGCCATAGTCCTGATTTTTTCCTTCAAATACAATATCACACCATTCTTGTGAATATAAATTTATGTCTTTTGCCATTTTATTACAATTTTAAGATGGAACAATTATTTGGTTGGTGGAGGAATATTTCTTTGCAACATTAGATTTTCAATCAAAGTAAAATCTCCCTGTTCCGGTTCAACAATGGCATATTTTCCAATACTGCAAATTTGCATTTCATCCAATACATCTACTAAATTTTTATAAGTAGAACCTTCTGTAGGTTTTATGATGACGACTAATCCATCTTTCACATCTCGAATTTCTGTAGTTTGTTTGTTAAAGTCATCATCAGTGATCTCTTTCTTTGCTTTTTTCAATCTTAATTCTGCTATTTTCCTTACGATTCTTCCGTTTCTGTCTGCCAGCATAGCCCGCAGTCCGTCGGGAGAATAATCAGTTTTTATCAACGAGGTGTAATCGTTATAGTCAGGAAAACCAAAATAGTAGTAAACTGCATCTTTTTCTCCAAGCAGGAGTGTGATAGTATTTCTTTCGTCGGTTTTGGTTTTCTGCGATTTATCAAGATTATCTTCTTTTATCGGCATTACGAGGTCCATCATTTGAGGTTTGCTTAGTGTTGTACAGAACATGAAGAATGTGATTAACAACATATTCATATCCACCATAGGGGTAAAGTCAACTCTAAGTTGTATTTTTTTAGGTTTTCCTTTTTTCTGTTCGCCTCCTCCGGTATTAATATCAGCCATAGTTTACAATTTTTTTTTTAATTAATGAAGTATATTAATGTTAAAATCCTTCCGGCATTCCTCTTAAAACTGTTATCAAACTAAACCTGTTTTGTCTTAAGTCCTGCAGGGTTTCAATAACTCTTTTTATTTTGATGTATGGAATATCCTGGTCGGCCTTAATGGCAAGTCTTAAGTCGGGGTTAACAGTTGTGGCATATTGAATCCAGCTTCGCAACTGGTTATTAGCACTATCTATAGGTATTCCCGACACTTTCAATACGTCGTCCTGGTCTTGCAAACCGAGATCCAAAAAATTGGGTAGCTGACTAAATGGCACACCTATAATGGGTTGGTTTACAAAAGAGAGGACTTGTTTTGGGGTAAAAGTGAGGTTATGGCTTTCGCCAACCAACTTCAATACATTTCTTCTGTCATTGGGCCTGTCGAAATTCAGGTAGCATTGTCCGTCGTTTCTGACTAAAATGGTTAGAACATTAGCATCCGGGATTTTGATTTCCATTACGGATGATGGGGCAATAACCCGAACCGGCTCTTTGGGAAGAAATGTTGCCGTAAGCATGAAGAAGGTCAATAAAAGCACTGTAACGTCGCTCATCGCCGTCATATCTATAAATGTATCGTGTTTTTTGACTTTTACTTTAGACATAATTTCTTGATTTAAGAGTAATTATTATATCAAGTTGGGATTATTTTCCCAATTTTTTCTTAGTAAAAGTTTGTCCTATTGCAAATCCAACCTCATCAATAAAATTAGTGATATCTTGCACTTTACCTGAATAATATCCGTAAGCGATAATAGCAAGTGCACCTGTTCCGATACCCATTGCGGTATTAAGAAGTGCTTCGGAGATACCTACGGCCAATTTGGTAGAGTCGGGGGCTCCTTCTTGACCCATAGCGCCAAACGATTTGATCATACCCAATACTGTACCAAACAATCCCATCAATGTTCCCAATGTAGAGATGGTTGCAATAATGGATAGGTTTTTCTCCATACCCGGGAGTTCCAGCGTTGTAGCATCTTCAATTTCCTTGGCAATAAGCGCAGCTTTTTCGTCATTGGAAACGTCTCTCTTGTCCACATCTTCATAACGTAACAATGCAGATGTTAAAACATTAGCCACACTTCCTTCCTGTGCTTTGCATAATTGTTGTGCTTTTTCCGTGTCGCCTTTTTCTAATTCAGATTTCACATTCTCAACAAAGAGCAACAGTTTGCCTTTGCCTTTTGCTTTTCCCAAAGCAATAGAACGTTCCACAGATAAGGCAACAACTGTAAGTAACAAGGTCATTACTATAGGGATAACATAGCCCCCCATAAATAATGTGCCGAATAAATTACCTCCGATTGGGTGTCCTTTTTCGTCAAAGAGAGCGGGGTTTCCACAAACGAGGAAAAAGAAACAGAAGGCTATGATAGCACATCCCAAAATAACCCACATTGCTGATAAACTAGCTTTTTTTGCTTTTTTTTGTACTTGATTTTTCATTTTGATAATGTTATTTAAATGTTAATAAATAATTTTGCGTTTTCTAAATGTTTAAAACGGGTGCAAAAGTAATTTTATTTCATTGCATAATACATTTTTATGTAAAAAAAATCGTTAACTTTTTATTTTCAAGAAATTAATTTTTCAGACACATAAAAAAAAAACGTTTTCATACTATTTTCCGATTGAAAAAACTATTTTTGCCAAGTTAAAATACAAATACAATATGAAAAAAACTGCTACTAAGGGTGCCTTTGAGAATAAGGATTTAAGATACATATTTTTTTCTTTTCTCCTCTTCTCAAATATTGCTTTTGCTCAGCATTTCAACCACTATTTTGAAAACAAGACACTGCGTATAGATTACCTGCACATTGGCGATGCTTTCAATGAAAGAATCGAACCTGTAACCTTTTGGGCGGGAGGCATTTGGAGCGGAACTCGTACACAGTTGATAGAATCGGTACGTTTGGGAGAGATTGTACTAACGGTAAAAGATGCTGCTTCCGAAAAGATTATTTATACCCGCAGTTACTCAACACTTTTCGGTGAGTATGCCACAACCGAAAAGGCAGAGTTAGTGGAGGGTGTTTTCGAAGAATCTATTTTGATGCCCTATCCCAAAGAAAAAATAGTGTACGAATTTTCGGTTTTTTCGCGCTCTCACGAGTTCAGCATTCTCTACGAAGGCGTGTTCGATCCGAAACAAACACCCCAACTATGTTTTAAAAAGGAATATAAAGTATTAGATCTGCACATCGGAGGAAAACCCGAAAATTGTTTGGATATTCTCTTTATTCCAGATGGTTATTCCATCATGGATAAGAGTAAACTACGAAGTGATATGAAGACTTTTGCCAAATACATCCTCAACTGTTCCCCTTTTAAAGAGAATAAGAGTAAAATTAATATCAGAGCCATTGAAGGATATTCTCATCACTCCGGCATTACCGACCCCAACGCTGATGTTTATAAAAAAACTTTAATCGGCAGCAGTTATAACACCATAGATGTGGATAGGTATTTAATGTGCCTGAATGTGTGGAGAATGAATGAAATTGCTGATGACGCACCCTACGACGCTATATTAATAATATGTAATTCAACAAAATATGGAGGCGGCGGAATCTATAATTTCTACGCTACTGTTAATTCCAACGGAAAGCATAGCGATTATGTAACGGTTCACGAATTAGGGCATTCAACAATTGGGCTTGGGGATGAATATTTTACCTCCGAAGTCTCCGTGCGCGATTTCTACCCCGAAGGAATCGAACCTGTAGAACAAAATTTGACTACTTTAGTAGAATTTGATAAAAAATGGAAACACCTCATTTCTAAAGATACTCCCATTCCTACACCCGATACAAAGGAATATAGTAATGTGATAGGTGTTTTTGAGGGCGGCGGCTATGTTGCGAAAGGCGTTTACCGCCCGTGGAGAAACTGCACGATGAAAGATAAAGTGTATAACGGTTTCTGTCCGGTATGTAAAGACGCATTTAGGGAGGTGTTTGAGTATTATGGGAAGTAGTATAAAACCTCTCGCCGAAACCCTTCGTCCCAAAAACTTATTCCAATATATTGGACAACAACATTTAGTGGGTGAGGGTGCTATTTTACGAAACGCAATTGAAAATAACGCACTACATTCTATGATTTTGTGGGGACCGCCCGGCGTTGGCAAAACTACCCTCGCACTTCTTATTGCCCAACTGGTGAATGCGCAGTTTTATGTGCTAAGTGCCATAAATTCCGGAGTGAAAGATATTCGGGATATTATTGATAAAGCAAAAGAATTCGGCGAAAAAACAATTCTGTTTATTGACGAAATTCACAGGTTTAGCAAATCGCAGCAAGATGCGTTTCTGGGCGCGGTAGAGCAAGGCATTATTACGCTTATAGGTGCAACAACCGAAAACCCCTCTTTTGAAGTTATTTCGCCGCTGTTGTCGCGGTGTCAAGTGTATGTGCTTAAACCGTTGGATATTGATGACCTTCAGGTTATTCTTGAAAATGCAAAGAATTATTTAGAGAAAAAACTAGATACCTTAATTGAAATAAAAGAAAACGAAGCTCTGTTTCGCGTTTCGGGTGGCGATGCACGAAAATTGCTGAATGCTATAGAATTAGTGGTTCAGATTACCAAATCCGTAGCAGGAAAGTTGGTAATTACAAATGATATGGTAATGAAGTGTATCCAAAAAAACTTGGCACTTTACGATAAAAATGGGGAACAACACTACGATATTATTTCCGCTTTCATAAAATCTATACGCGGCAGTGACCCTAATGCAGCGGTATATTGGCTGGCAAGGATGATTGAAGCCGGAGAAGACCCACTGTTTATTGCCCGCCGAATGACTATTCTTGCTTCTGAAGATATTGGTAATGCCAACCCCAACGCGCTGTTGTTGGCAAATAGTTGTTTTCAAACAGTGCATCAAATTGGGATGCCCGAAGCCCGAATCATTCTATCTCAAACTGCTATCTATCTGGCTTCTTCGCCCAAAAGCAACGCCTCCTACCTTGCTATTGACGATGCTTTAGATTGGGTAAGAAAAACCGGCAATTTGCCGGTGCCTCTGCCTATTAGAAATGCACCTACCCAACTGATGAAAAAATTAGATTATGGAAAAGATTACAAATACGCCCATTCGTATGAGAATAATTTTGTTAACCTTGAGTTTCTTCCGGAATCTATGAGCGGTAAAAAGTTCTACGAACCGCAGAACAATGCCCGAGAGAATGATATCAGAAATTATTTGAAAAAGTGTTGGGAAAAATATAGGTATTGAAAAATTGGACATATCACAATATTTTTTTCTATTTTTGCGCCGGTTTTTCAAAGGATTCTAATGGATTTCGGCTTTTTGAAAAATTAACATATTAAAACCTAATTATTCGGGATCCACCCGATATAAATGAATAAATATCTTTTTATCGCCATTATCCTGTTTGCCGTTCCGTGTAATGAAATAAGGGCAGAAAATGATCCGTTACCCTCATGGTTTGTGCGGTTTTTTTTGATAAAAAAATAGTTTATTGATATTCATATAATTAACGTTTTTCGTTGTGCGTAATTGGGTGCCTCGGTGTATCTTTGCGGCATGTTTGTAAGATTAAAAGTTAATAGAAGTGGCAGTACGAGTGTTCTAATCGTTCAAAAGGTAGGGCGAGTTAATAAAGTGTTAAAAGTTATTGGTTGCTCTTTTGATGAATCAGAA
>JAIRVY010000025.1 GCA_031253655.1 Bacteroidales bacterium | reverse complement strand
TGCTGTTAAGCAGCAAGATTTCACCTCTGACTTACCGGTCCGCCTGCGCACCCTTTAAACCCAATAAATCCGGATAACGCTTGCACCCTCCGTATTACCGCGGCTGCTGGCACGGAGTTAGCCGGTGCTTATTCATCATATACTTGCAGTGGAGTACACGTACCCCAGGTTACTCTATGATAAAAGAAGTTTACAATCCATAGGACAGTCTTCCTTCACGCGGCATGGCTGGGTCAGAGTTGCCTCCATTGCCCAATATTCCCTACTGCTGCCTCCCGTAGGAGTCTGGACCGTGTCTCAGTTCCAGTGTGGGGGGATATCCTCTCAGAACCCCGAATCATCGTCGCCTTGGTAAGCCATTACCCTACCAACTAGCTAATGATACGCATGCCCATCCATAATCAATAAATCTTTAAATAAAATATGATGCCATATCTCATTCACATGGAATATTAGCGCCGATTTCTCAACGTTATGTTCCAATTATGGGTAGGTTGCATACGCGTTACGCACCCGTGCGCCACTCGTCACCAGGTATTGCTACCAGTGTTACCGTTCGACTTGCATGTATTAAGCCTGCCGCCAGCGTTCATCCTGAGCCAGGATCAAACTCTCCATAATAAATTAATTCCTTAATCTAAATTATGAATGAAAATTAAAAAAAAATAAAATTTTTAATTCGTAATTCGTAATTCGTAATTGTTGTGTCTGTTCCCAACTCGTTCGCTTACGTCTTTCTCAAAATTTAATAAAATTTCCGAGTTATTTATTTGTTTGCTACATTCATTCCAATCTTTCAAAGAACATATCCCGTGTAAAGGGGGCGGCAAAAATATAATTTTTTTAATACGAATTGTATTATGACTACTTTTTTTTGAAAAAATTATTAATGTATTGATTTTATGGATGATAAAATGCAATAATTGCTTTATTTTTCTAATGGATTTGGGGTTACCGGTTTCTTCTGCAACGAAATATCATCGTTTTTCTTCACTTCAACTCCAGATAAGATGATTCCGTTGGGTACCACAAAACTCGCTGTTACCCCCATTCCGCCTGCTTGAAAGAGTAAACCGCTAATACCGCTCTTAGACGCAATCGAAATATTCCATGCCTGTTTGTTTCCTGAAACAGCTATAGTCTCTTTGAAAGAATCAATCGTAATGTTTGAAATAGTGGCAGTGCGTACTAATGTTTCCGTTCCATCTTTTACCAATACACGATACACAACTGTTGGTTTTATGGCTGACACCTTTCCCGACATCATTTTCATTATACTTGCCTGCATTGACTCAATGTCGTCTGCAATAGGAGATGGTGAGCCTATTTTCTTTACAACATAATAATAATCATACCCTTTTTTCTTCGCTATTGTCAACATTTGTTTTTTCATCTTTTCTGCAGATACTGTTTTCTTGGCATCAACTACCACCACTCCCGGCATTAATTTCGATTGTAAACCCTCTTGCATTAATACCAACCGTTTATGTCCGTTTGATTGTGAAACACCATGTGTTGGTACTCGGTCGGATAAAAGTGTTTTTAAAACCCCTCCCTCTACTAAGGGGGTTATTTCATCTGCACTTACTCCTTCGGCATCCAATTTATAGGAACCCGTTAATGATACTCCTTTAAAATAATCAAGGCCATTCATTGCCACAATTGACAAATTTTTATCAATCATCGGTTTGCCAATTAAAGCGTCGTATTTGTTTTCTGTGGAACCTCCGCCCATCAAGGAAGCAAAAAGTGCAAAAGAAGATGATTTTTCTTCTATTGGTTTACGTTTGGCAACTAATCCATCTGTTGAACTAAAAAAAGCTTGAGAAAAAATTTCTGCTACTGCTTCATCCTCAAATAATACTGCACTTTCATAAATATCTTCCACAACCGGAGCGGTACGTAATTGATTCAACAGTGTAGCCATCCTTTTAATCCCATATTCCAATTCTGTAAAAGGAAAAGATTCTAATTTGTCTGCAAAAACTGTGTATTCATCTTGCAATGGTTCTCCGTTTGTGGCTGTTGTAGCAGCAAATGCCTTCAATACAATTTGATTAAAGGGTTGTTTATATTTTACCCCTTCCGTATTCAGATAATAGACATCTGCTTGATACAGATTGAAAGTAACTCTGGATTGTTTGAAATTCGGGTAATCCACAAAAATCATTGAGAGTTTTTTACATAAATTTTTAAGCATTTCCATATCAATTTCTTCTTTTTTGGTATCTATCATCACTGTTTGTACGGGAATGGATGAAAAATCGGGTAAATTCAGGTCTTTTTGAGACAAGTTTTGCTGTTCGATGGCGGTTATTTTAGCATTAAAGGTATTGGTTGCGTCTTTGTAAGCGTCGTCTGTGGCGTTCCATAAATTTCTACGAAAAGCATTATAATCGTTTTCTTTAGGAAATACTGAACCCGAACTGCCTCCGAAAAGGAAATTAAACCCACCGCCTCCTGCTTGAAAGTTTAAGTTGTTTCGTTGATGGCTACCCACCAAAACTTCGGTTCGAATACTTCTATTTGGTTCGGTTTTCGCTTCTATTATACCTCCAAGAGAACTCTCAATATTGGCAGTTTGGGCATCAGAAACCAAGTAGCTGATATAGTAGAGTTTTTCTAAACCTTCAATGTGAAGTTGTTCGGTGTTCCGTTGCATTTCATCTTCCATTGCTTTGAAAACAATTGTTTGAAAATCAGTTGATTGAATAGTTTGTTCTGTGTAGGGTTTTTCCAACACTGCCGCTAAATTTTGATTTTTTGCTTTTCGCTGTGTTTCTATCATTTTGATAAACATTGCCGGTGAACAACAGCCGGCGGGAACACCACCCGATTCGGCTCCGCAGGTACCTGCAAAATTTCCCGGAACATCACCCACGCCTTCTATTTGTGAAAACATGGCTAACGGTGTTCCCACCAAATCAACGCCCCTAACCAGTTCATCGGGGCGTCCATCGGTATAAATACGATATACCTCCAAAGGAGTTACATTAAAGGCGTTGGGTATGTATCGTCCCGTCATAGTAAATCCGCCTTGAACCGCGCCAAAAAAATAACCGTATTCCTTTCCTTGCTTCTTTGCTTCTTCAATCAACATTTTTCGTAACTGCTCTTCTGTGTAAGGTTTGGAAGTTTCTACTATTAAATTTGATTGGCGCGACACCGGCTGATAACCACTTGCTGCACGGGCGTGTCCGTTTGATTTTTCAAAACCTGCAATGGGTTTTCTTGTGGTTAAGAAGTCTTTCATGATTCCCTTTTCAATAGTAACCACTTTTTTTCCCTTTACTCCTTCATCGTCATACAAATAACTTCCATTCAAAAAATTTGCTTTGTATTCTTTTATCGTTGGGTCGAAAATTACGGTAATATCCGGATGTAAAACTTGTTCATTTACTTTTTTTTTGAAAGTTTGGGCATCAGTTTCATTCTTCATCCGGTAACTTTCAACTCTATGTCCAAAAATTTCGTGAAAAAATACGCCGGCAGCTTCTTTCGACAGGATGGCTGGTCCAGAAAACGCATCTACAACAGGGGCGTTTTTCATAGCCAACAGGGTAGTTTTGATACGATTTACCTCTGTCATTATCGCCTCATCATCCGGTAGAGCATCGGGAGTAAAAGCAAAAAAACTCTTGTAGAGAGGAAGTTGCATTCCGTCTTCGGCTTGTGTTTCTGCATCAATAGTTAATTTAGCGCTTGTTGCATTCTGTACAATAGAACTACCCTCGCTCGATACAAAGTATTTTCTCTTAACTGTAAAAGAGAACCAGGCGGAGCCATATAATATTTCTTTTTCTTTGGCAAACAATTGAGTATAGTTTCTTAATTTTTGTTCCCATTGAGGAATATTGAAATCAAAATCTGCAAAGGAGAGAGGGCTTTCGTAGTACTGTTCCGTAATAATATCTGAATAATCTTCACTTTTATCTTCTGCCTCAACCGCCAAAGAGGTACTTGTTTTTACTTTTGTAAAATTTTTTACGGCTTCCTTGTGAGCACGTTCCGTTTCTCGCCACAAGGTTTGGGCAATTGATTTGGAATCATCATCCAACGATAATTGAATGGAAAACTGGAAACCGATAGAAAAATCCATATCTCCTCTGTCGCCTCGAATTTCTCGAGTATTATCCATACTTTGGCTTCCCAAGCGAACCTGAACGGTTAACTCTCTGGTTTGGGATTTTTGAGAACGGTTAATTACTCCTGAAGAGGCTGAAATTGAATAGTTTTCTGTTTCCTCAATACGGTAACTCAATAGGTAAACCGGTGGATTTTGTTCTTTTAAGTTAGCGAAATTTCTATCCAATTCTTTTTGAATGGCTTGTAGAAATTGGTCATTTTGTACGTTATTCTGCCCATAAACACAAAAGGTGAGGCAGAAGATGATAGGTATGATTAATTTTTTCATTTGGAAAGTCTTTTTTTGGTTTTACTATTTAATATTGGGCAACTCCAAACCATACCCTTTCTTTTTATCCACGCCTTTCAACACAAAACCGAACACAAGCGCTGCCACGCCCAGACAGGCAAAAGTAATCATCGGCCAGGTATAGTTGTACGAAACAGACGCAACTTCGGGGGTCATTGTGCCGGCATCCAAGGCTTCCAAAATTTGTGGGTTAGTGGCATCCAAAATTTTTCCTATCAAAAGCGGGAAGAGCCACAAACCTATGTTTTGTATCCAGAAAATTAACGCGTATGCAGAACCTATTACTTTGTTGTCTACCAATTTAGGTACACTGGGCCACAAAGAGGCCGGCACCAAAGAGAAGGATGAACCCAACACCAAAATAGTTAGATAAGCCATAAATACTCCTCCCACGGGACTTCCCTTAAACATCGGCAATACAAAAGCGAAAATTAAGTGGCAAACTATCAATAAGATAGAACCCAACATCAACATGGAGGCTGCTTTTCCTTTAGTGTCCACATATTTACCGAGAATAGGCGTAATTCCTACGGCAAGCAAAGGGAATACAGCAAAAATGGTAGAGGCAGATTGTCGCATATACCCCATATAACAAAATGTTATTAAAAACAAAACTGCCACTGCCAATAGTGTAATTTTTGTTCCTTTTTTGCAGAAATTACTAATAAAAGCAGCTGCGGCAACAACTAACATAATAATATACTGGATATAAACCACCTGTTCCGATGCCCAAAATGATCCGGCTTGCACTTCTGTAAAAGTAAGGTTGCATTGCAACATATTTACGGCATATTTTTGGAAAGGGAAAATGGCAGAATAATACAACACGCAAAGCAGTGCCACCAACCAGAAACCGCTGCTGGAGAAGATTTTACCGATATCACTAACCATAAACGGGTCGTCTTTTTCTTCTACTTCTCCGGTTTGCGAATCCAATTTTTTGTCCATGAAAAAATAAACAATGAACATAATTAATGCAATCATCAGCAAAATAACGCCAAAAGCCACTGAATTGTCCACGCGAACTAAATTCAGGTCAAGTTTGCCGTCTGCCATTGTGGCGCCCCATTTGGCTATAACCGGAGAGAAAATCATACACGAGGCAACCCCCAATCTTGCGAGCGCCATTTCAGAGCCCATTGCCATAGCCAACTCTTTCCCTTTAAACCATTTCACAATACCTCGTGAAACCGTAATTCCCGCCATTTCTACGCCGCAACCGAAAATCATAAAGCCTACGGAAGCAAATTTTGCCGTTGCCGGCATAGCTTCATAAAATGGCGAAATACCTAACTCGTGAAAGCCCGGAATGTAGTTCAGATTATTGGTAAACCAAACTGCTAAGGCCGATCCGTCAAAACTTTCCGTTACGGCATACCAGTTGATGAGGGCACCGATAATCATTACTAATCCTGATAAAATTGCCGTGAAACGTACGCCCATTTTATCAAGGATTATTCCGGCAAAAATTAGGAAGAAGATAAAAACATTCAAAAATGTTTCGGAACCCTGCATCGTGCCAAACGCGGTAGAATCCCAGCCGCGCGTAGATTGCATAAGGTCTTTAATAGGGGAAAGTATATCCATAAAGATATACGCGCAAAACATGGCAAATGCCAGGAACACGAGCGCTGTCCAGCGAATTGCCGGAATGTCTCTCATTAATTTAGTAACTTTTTCTGTCATAACGTGTTTTTTAAATTGTGAATTGATAATTATTTAATACTTGATTTTTTTATTCAATCTCTTTTTTGGGGCTTGCAAAATTAGTAAATATTTTATTCTTCGTAGGGTTCATGAACGCTGCCTCCTTTCTCCTTTTATTCCCTTTCCATCGCTTTATAAAACTCGTAATCCCCGTATTTTCTTTGAATCTGGAGGAGTATTAATTCCTGCGACCAACGAATCAAATCATAGTAACTAAATCTGCAAAAAGTCATAAAATTTAACAATTCCTCCCCCTCAAGACCGGTTAGCGAACTTACTATATCTCTGTTGTATTTCAACGGCAATCTTTTAACCTCTTCTTCGTTTTCAACCATTTCCAAATACAAACGCTCCATCTTTACTTTTTTGCTAAATGCATTATATAGTGCCGTAATTGGACTTCTGATGGCTTGCCCCATCCTTCCTGGTATTAAGTCTAATAAACTTCCCACTTGCTGATATTGTAACTTTTCTTCGTTACTCATTGTGCCATCAAAAGATTTATAAATATCTGATAATTTGACGTTTAAAAATTCTTTTTTAAATTCTTCATAAGTTGGCGGTATCGCGTAAACATTTATTTCTTTCAAAATAATGGCTTTATAATAGAGAGAAAACTCCAATTTCTTACTTATCACCATTTTTTCATCAATTTCCACCAAAATCTGCCTATATGCCGGTTTTGTAACTATAAGCGTATCACCAATTTTTGTCAATACTTTAAAATTTCCGTTTTTATCTGAAAAAACATACTGTTTTGTATTAAAATTGTAGATATTTGCATTGTCAACGGGGAAGAACGTTACTCCGTCGAAAACGTTGCCTGTTAATGAAATACGTTCTTGAGAAAAAACAAAAAACGGAAAAAAAAAGAGAAGATAAATAAATTTCTTCATAAGGGGGCAAAAGTAGAAATATAACGTTAAATTGTTTTTTATATTTACCAAAAAAAGAAATAAAGTAAATAAATAAGAAAATAATAACGGAGTGAATTGTGTTGATAATTTTTTTCCTCTTGTTTGTTAAACAGTTGGAAATAGAAAATTTAATAAAAATTGTTGAAATCATATTAAAAAATTATGTTTTTTTGTCGATATTTTTTTTCAAGAAAAATACTAACAATTTAATGTCGTCTTATTAACAAGTTATTCACAGGATATGCATAGTGATTTACAGTATTTAAAAACACGCGCCAATTTCATCCGTTTTTCGTATATAGAAGAGATGGAAAAACACCTGTTGGCATTTGAGAGCAGGTTGTCTTCCAAAAATATTAAGGTGAGATGGATGATGGAAGAGGCAGAAATGGTGGATTTTATATGTAAATCAATGCCCAAAGCAAATTACAATAAAATATGTTTTGATTGCCCGAAGATTCCAGATGGATTTTTTGAAAAAAAGAACTTTATTAAACAAATAAGTATTGATGCTTTTGAAAAAAACAACGATTCCGCAGAAAATCTTGTTGTTCAAGCAGATTTTGGCATTGTGGAAACAGGTTCTATTATTTTCATTAACAAAAACAGTAAAAATTGCTTCAACAACCTTGAAAAAATATTTATCATATTAAATATTAATGATTTAATAATACGACAGAATGATTTGGAAACCTTATTATTTCTACAAAAAAAAGTAAACAAATCTTTTCAAAGTGATGATATAAAAATTATCTCTTCCCCTCCTTCCCGAATTATAGCAAAAAAATTTCAGATGTCGAATGAAGACAATTATACGTTAGAGAAAATTGAGGCGTATGTTTTACTTTATGATAACGGAATAACGGAAATATTGGAAGACAATGTGTTAAGAGAAACGCTTTATTGTATAAACTGTAAGAAGTGCAAGGAAGTTTGTCCGGTATATAGGCAAACAAAAGAGTTTTCGCCCATTGAGCTGGTAAAATACCATTGCCGAGAAGAGAATATGCGAAACATTAAACTTTTTGAAAACACAACACTCTGCGGGAACTGTAACGAGGTTTGTCCGGTGCAGATTAATTTCACACAGCTCATTATCAACCAAATGCAAAAGTTTTCTAAAAGAAGCCATTTACACGAAAAGAACATGGATATTTTCAAAGTTTTCTTTAAACGTTCAAAAATGAACAAAGTAAATTCCAAAATGCGCCGATATTTCTTCATAAGAAAATATTTTGGTAAAAATAAAAAATTGACCAACTATTTTTCCGGTTGTAAGGAGAATTTTTTCAATATCTCCCAGAAAGAGAGACACCAAAAGTTATAATATTCACTTAAATAATTATCATTATGGCAATCGTAAAACCATTCAAAGGACTTCGTCCTCCCAAAGAAATCGTACAACAATTAGCATCGCGCCCTTACGATGTATTAAATTCCGAAGAAGCTCGCCTTGAAGCAGCCGGAAACCCCTACTCTTTACTTAGGGTTACCAAAGCAGAAATAGACCTCCCCAAAGGAGTTGACGAACACTCGCAAGAAGTTTATAATAAAGTAGTTGAAAACTTTAAAATGTTTAAAGCAAAAAAATGGTTGGTGCAGGAAGAGGTTGAAAAGTTCTATATTTATGCGCAAACCATGGAGGGAAGAACCCAGTACGGCATTGTGGGTTGTGCTCATATTGACGATTATATGAACAATAATATCAAAAAACACGAACTTACCCGAAGAGACAAGGAAGAGGACCGTATGATTCACGTGCGGATAACTAATGCCAACGTAGAACCGGTGTTTTTTTCTTATCCGGCAAATCAAAAAATTGATGCGATTGTGAATACAATTGTAAACAACCAAACCCCCGAATACGATTTTGTGGCAGACGATGGTTTTGGACACCATTTTTGGGTCATCAACGATGCCACAGTGAATAAAGAGATTGCTGAAATTTTTGCCCAAGAGATTCCCGCACTCTATGTAGCAGATGGACACCACCGTACCGCAGCCGCTGCGTTGGTAGGCGGAGAAAAACGCACAAACAACCCCAATCATACCGGCAAAGAAGAATACAACTACTTTATGGCAGTGCTTTTCCCCGATAATCAATTGAAAATTATTGATTATAACCGCGTTGTTAAAGACCTGAACGGATTAACCCACCAACAGCTCATAGAAGCATTAAATGAAACTTTTGAAGTTACTGAAATGGGTGCCGAAATCTATTCACCCGCCCAATTGCATGAGTTTAGTATGTATTTAGCGGGAAAATGGTATAAACTGAATGCCAAACAGGGAACTTTTAACGATAACGACCCCATTGGTGTGCTGGATGTTACCATACTTTCCAACCTTGTTCTAGATAAAATATTGGGAATAAAAGATTTACGAACAGATAAGCGAATAGATTTCATAGGTGGTATTCGTGGTTTGGGCGAGTTAAAACGCAGGGTGGATAGCGGCGAAATGGTGATAGCGTTTGCGCTCTACCCGGTTTCTATGAAACAATTGATAAATATTGCTGACACTGGAAACATTATGCCTCCAAAAACCACCTGGTTTGAACCAAAATTACGCTCGGGGCTAGTAATACACGAATTGGAATAATTGTTATATTTGCCGCTAATTTTTTACTGTTTTCTAACTCTTTTATTTACTCTTTTTACACCCCATAACAATGTCTGTAGAACACACCATTCTCTCACAACTCAATGACCCTCAGCGAGCAGCTGTGTTGCAAATTGATGGTCCGGTAATGATTATTGCCGGAGCCGGAGCCGGTAAAACGCGTGCTCTCACTTATCGCATTGCCTATATGCTGGCAAAAGGTGTTAGCCCATACCGAATCTTAGCACTTACTTTTACTAATAAAGCCGCCGCCGAAATGAAAGAAAGAATCTTTCAATTAGTAGGCGATTCTAACGCGAAAGCCGTTATGATGGGAACGTTCCATGGCGTTTTTAACAGGATTATTCAAATTGAACACAAAAACTTGGGCTTTATGCACAATATCACTATTTATGATACAGACGATGCAAAAAATTTGCTCAAAAGTATTGTGAAAGAGATGAATTTAGATACTAAAACTTACGTGGCAAACCATGTGTTGCATCGAATATCATCCGCAAAATCAAGCTTGCTTTCAGCAAATGATTATGCAAGAAGCCGGGAAATTATTGAAGCCGACCGACTAAGCGGAAAACCCTATATCGCAGAAATCTTTAAACGTTATAATACCCGCCTGAAAAACGCAAATGCGATGGACTTCGATGATTTACTGTACTTTATGAACGTTTTGCTGCGCGATTTTCCCGAAGTATTGCACAAATACCAAAACAGGTTTCAATATATCTTGGTGGATGAATATCAGGATACAAACTATGCCCAATACCTGATTGTGAAAAAACTGTCGGCGGCTCATCACAATATTTGCGTGGTGGGAGACGATGCGCAAAGTATTTACGCCTTCCGCGGTGCCAACATCCAAAATATTCTCAATTTTAAAAAAGATTACCCCGAAACCAAAACTTATAAATTAGAACAAAACTATCGCTCTACGCAACATATTGTTAATGCGGCAAATGCAGTAATAAAAAACAACCAAGACCAACTGCATAAAGAAGTATGGACAGAGAATGAAGAGGGGTTTAGAATAGAAATCATAAAAACTAACTCCGATAATGAAGAGGCACACGAAGTAGCACATTCTATTTTTCAAACCAAACAAAATTTTCAAAAAAACAACTCAAATTTTGCCATCCTGTACAGAATAAATGCCCAGTCTCGTGCATTAGAAGAAGCACTGCTGAAAAAAAATATCCCCTACATAATATATGGGGGTATCTCTTTTTACAAACGAAAAGAGGTTAAAGATGTGTTGGCTTATTTTAGGTTGGCAATCAATCATTTTGATGAAGAATCGTTGCGAAGAGTGATTAATTACCCAATGCGCGGTATCGGAGCCACTACTGTGGACAAAATTATTGTGTGCGCCCACGAAAAAAACACCCGCATTTGGAATATAGTTGAAAACCCCGATGCTTATCAGTTGGAAGTGAACGCACCTACAAAGGCGCGTTTGAAGGATTTTGCCGTGCGTATTAAGAGTTACACCGCGATGCTCACAAAAACCGAAGCGTACGAGCTGGGTAAACATATTGTGATGACTACCGGTATTATGCAGGAATTGAATGCCGATAAATCGGAAATCGACCGGTTGCAAAATGTGGAAGCATTGTTGGATTCTATGAAAGAGTTTACAGAAAAAGAACCCGAATCGCTTTTCAATGAGGCAACCGGCGAAATAATTACCGATTACTTTCCCTCTTTAGACACGTTTGTGGAAAGTATATCTTTGTTAACCGATGATGAAGAGAAAAAGAATGAAAATCAGGACAGGGTAAAGTTGATGACCATCCATTCTGCCAAAGGATTAGAATTTGATTATGTGTATGTTACAGGATTGGAAGAGAATCTTTTCCCCTCTTCAATGAGTTTGGGCACGCGTGCAGAGTTGGAAGAGGAGCGTAGGCTGTTTTATGTAGCCATTACCCGCGCAAGAAAGAAACTTACACTAACTTCTGCCCAAACAAGATACCGTTTCGGCAGCCTGCAGTTTTGCGAAGAGAGCCGTTTTTTACATGAGATTCCCGAAAAATTTATTCATAAAACACAAAAAGCATCTATGGGGCGCAATATTTGTATCTCTAATGCGAATGAAGTCACACCCACTCACTTCATTCCAATGAACCAGGTGGTGCATCATAAACCACACCTAAATGTACCGAAGCGTAAGCAAACAGTGGGACACGAAGCACGAGCCGACCAGATTTATGTGGGATTGCGTGTGTATCACGATACCTTCGGCTACGGAAAGGTTGCACAAACCGATGGGGAAGGAACAGACAAAAAAGCGGTCGTTTCCTTCGACTCTGTGGGCAATAAAACGTTACTTCTTAAGTTTGCAAAATTAGTAATCCCTTAACTATGAAAGAAACAAAAACCTATCAGGATGCGTTTGAAGAGCTGCAACTGTTGGCGCGCAAAATGGAAAACGCTGAAATTTCAGTAGATAAATTGACAGAGATGCTCAAAAGAGCCACACTGTTAATCAATATCTGCAAGAAAAAACTAAGCGACACAGAGGAAGAAGTAAAAGAGTTGCTGGAAAAAATGTAAGAAACTTTATTAAAGCATAAATATTTATATGAAAAAAATAACACTATTATTTCCTTTGTTTTGTGTAGTTATTATATTTTCCAGCTGTACGAAAACAAAATATGAACTTCACACTAACGGAACAATTAAATCGGAAACACATTACCGTTTTGGAAAAGAAACAGGAACTACCACTTACTATCATTTCTGGTATCCTACCAAAACGATGGAGATTGAAATGAAAAGAGGGAAAAGAAACGGACAGTTTATTACCCGTTATTTTGACGGTAATGTTGAAGTCATGTCAACCTACAAAAACGACTTGCAAGAAGGTAAAGAAACCCGCTATTACAAAAGCGGGCAACGTTCCATGGAAGTTTTTTTTACGCATGGATTGAAAAACGGACCAATAACTACCTGGTACTCAAACGGAGTGGTTAGAGAATCCGGTGCTTTTGTGAACGATTTGTTCGACGGAGAATGGGAATATTATAACGACTTGGGACTTATAATCGGAGAGGGTTCTTTCTCAAAAGGAACGGGAAAACGCACTTCTTATGATAGGCAGGGTCGTTTACAAATGGAAACAAACTATGTTAACAATTTAAAAGAGGGAATAGAAACCCACTATCTTCCATTAGGAGAAATTGAAAAAACGTATCTTTTCAAAGAAGATAGAATTATTGAAATAAATGGCGTTCCGGTAGATAGTTTATAATGTCCCGCTATTGTGTTTTTTTTCTTGTCTTTTGTAATTTTGCGATGCTGTTTGGGCAACAACAAGGGAAAAAAATTACATACAGCGCAGATAAACTCTATCGTGATGAAGACTATCTTCCGGGAGTAGATAGACTAATCGGAAATGTAATATTTATTCACGAAAACACCATCGGATACTCCGATAGCGCATATTTTTACCCCGACGAAAACAAGATGGTTGCTTTCGCAAAGCCGGTGAAAATATTTGTGAATGATACCGTTTCTATATATGGAAACCGGGCAATGTATGACGGAAGCTCTAAAATTTCTACTATTGCCAGAAATGTTATTCTAAAAGACAATAATTCAACGTTATATACTGATAGTTTAACCTACCACACCAATTCCGGAATTGCCTACTATTTAACGGGTGGTAAAATGATTTCAAAAGAAGATACATTAACCAGCAGAGTTGGGAAATACAATACAAAAACTAATATCGCAAACTTTAGACGGGATGTCGTCCTTAAAAATCCTACCTATACGATGACCTGCGACTCTTTTAACTATAATACGGATACGGAGGTGGTCTATTTTTTATGCAGAACACATTTAGTTTCAGAAGAAAACAACATTTTTACAAGTTCCGGATGGTTTGATACCCGAAATAACCACTCAAATTTGATGGATAGTGTAATAATAATCAACAAAGATCAGGAATTGAATGCCGATACGGTTAACTATGATGGAAATATTTCTTTTGGAATTGCTAAAAGCAACGTGATGTTAGTGGATACTTCGCGAGGATATATTGTGAAAGGAGAATATGGTGAATATTCCGAAAAAGGAGGGTGGTCGTGGATTACAGATAAGGCGTTGTTAATAACTATTGATAAAGACAACAAAGACTCTCTCTATTTGCATGCCGATACGTTAAGAATGCTTTTCGATTCGGTGCAGAATCCGCAACTTTTGCTTGCTTTTTTTCATGTCAAGTTTTTTAACAAAGAACTACAAGGTGTGTGTGATTCGATGAGTTACAATGTAGTAGATTCGGTGGGTTATATGTATTTCAATCCTGTAGTTTGGAACCAAAAAAACCAAATGTTTGGAGATACTATCAGGTTTTCGGTGCGCGATTCCGTTACTTCTATATTGGAATTACTGAAAGATGCTTTTGTTATTTCCGATGTTTTTGATGAGAAAGAATTTAATCAAGTGAAGGGAAAAACTGTGGTCGGGTATATTGTCAACAAAGAATTGATACAAGTAGATGTCATTAATAATGTGGAATTTATTTATTATGTGATGGATGAAGACACACTGTTAATAGGTATTAACCGAATAGAGACCAATGAAATGAAAATGTTTTTGAAAGACAATGAGGTAGAAGAACTCAGGTTTTACGATTATCCGGATGGCAAGTTTTGGGCAGATAAAGAATTACCTATGAAAGACCGGTTGTTGAAAGATTTTCGATGGATGGATGCCTACCGCCCGAAAAGGATTGAGGATATTTTTATCAATCCGGTAGGAAGAAATAAAGAATAGAAACTTAATATTCGGATAACAATAAAAAAACGCAGTAGAAGCCGCGTTTTTTTGTTGTACCACGGGCCGGGATCGAACCGGCACGAGTGTTACCTCACCGGTTTTTGAGACCGGCGCGTCTACCAATTCCGCCACCATGGCAATATTGAGCGGCGAAAATATAAAAAAATTACACTTTCATATCGTAGTGATATATTTCTTTACACAAAGCACTGTACTTCTTATAAATCACCGCGCGTTTCAGCTTTAGGGTGAGCGAAAGCTCTCCCGAGACAGGGCTCCATTCATCCGCAACCAAACGAAAACGCTTAATCTGTTCGTGTTCAGAAAGTTGTACATTAATTTTGTCTACCTCTCGCTGAACACGCTTGTTTACTTCAGCAAGATTTATCATCTCAATATTGTTCTGAAAATGTACGCGGTGTTTGGCGCACCAAAAATGTAAAGCATTCATATCGGGAACAATAATAGCAGAAGCAAACTTCTCGTTCTCACCAATTACCATCACATTGTTGATGAAAGTAGACTCTTTGAGTTTATTCTCAATTACTTGGGGCGCAACATATTTCCCTAGAGACAGTTTAAAAATCTCTTTTTTTCGATCGGTAATTTTTAAAAATCTGCCCTCCACCAGTTTACCGATGTCACCGGTATGAAACCAGCCCTCTTCGTCTATTACCTGTTTGGTATATTCCGGGTCTTTATAGTATCCCAACATCAAACATTTACCTTTAGTCAGAATTTCGCCGTCTTCGGCAAGTTTAAACTCAATACTGGGCATTATATCGCCTACAGTTCCGGGTTTCAGGATTCGTTTTGCCGGATTGTTAACAGCAATAACCGGAGAGGTCTCCGTTAAGCCGTACCCCTCAAAAACGCGAATCTGCGCTGCGGAAAACAATCTCACAATCCTTTCCTGTATGGCTGAACCTCCTGAAACAACCGTCATCTCTTTACCCGACATTTTCTCGCGCCATTTTGAATAGATCAATTTGTCGGCAACCTTAACTTTTAGCAAATAAAACCAATTCTGGTTATCATTGTCGTATTTTGTACCCAGCCGGAAAGCCCAAAAATAGAGCATTTTTTTAATACCTTTCAAATCTTTTCCCACAGAATAAAGTTTGTCGAACATCATCTCAAGTACGCGGGGCACGGCGCAAAAACCATCCGCTTTCATATCATGAATATCTTTCGCTATCGTTCCCAAACCGCCTGCGTAATAATAACTTGCCCCAAGAAACTGATAATGATACATCACAGTTCTCTCATACACATGACACAAAGGAAGAAAACTCAACAATTTATGATTATGATTCAGTATCTGCATATCCAACAAGTCTGTAAAATTAGTACAGATATTTTGATGCGATAACATAACCCCTTTTTGATTGCCAGTAGTACCGGAAGTATAGATAAGGGTAGCAATCTCTTCAGTAGCAATAGTTTTCTTATTTTCTTCAACTTTATCATACCATTTCGATTTATAAGCATTTCCCATTTCAATCAATTCTTGATAGTTTCTTTTGCCTTCAATTTTATCAATGGTAAATACCTCAGGCTTTTGTTCCAACAAATGAATAATAGGTTCTACTCTTCTAAAAATAGCCTCTAAGCCAACTACTACCACTTTGCAATCGCAGTGATTGAGAATATATTTGTATTCGTTTTCATTTAAAGTGGCATAAACAGGAACGTGCACCAAATTTGCAAGGGTAATTCCCATATCCATAAAATTCCATTCGGCGCGATTGAACATAATAGTGGCAACCTTATCTCCTTTTTGGAGTCCCATTTCTAATAGTGCGTAGGCAATAGTATGTGCTGTATCATAATACTCTTGTGTGCTGAACCTGCGCCAGCTATCGCCTACTCTATTGGCTAATATATCCGGTTTTGGGTACTTTTTTTGCTCTTCTAAAATATCGAAAATTCGGGAAGCTTTCATAATTTGCAGTTTTTTGTTAACAAATGTTAATAGAGTGGCGAAAATATAAAAATAACAATTCAATTATAAAAAAGGGTAGCTTTCCGGTTAAAAATTAGTTTGAGGCGTTATGAATGGGATTCCGAGCGCAGCGAGGAATGACAGCACAATTTTGCTATATGGGAGGGGCGGAAAATGCGGCGGCGGCATTTCGACAGGCTCAATGACAAGCCGCCGCGTTGTCATTCCGAGCGTAGCGAGGAATCTCGAACAAATCCAAACTCAGTAACTAACTCCTTCCATTTCGGATTCATGGAGTTAATTAACAATTCTTTCTTGTTTCTGTTCCACTTCTTTAACTCTTTCTCACGATGTATTACCAAGTCAAAATGTTCAAAATACTCATAATAAATACAGTATTCAAGATTATATCGAGATGTAAACGAATTCTTTATTAAATGATTTTTATGTTGAAAAATCATTCTACATAATTCGTTAGTTACTCCAATATAAAGAGTTGTTTTATTTTTGTTTGTGAGAATGTAAACATAACCTCATTTAGTCATCTTCAATTAATTTTGCGACAAATAAACATTTTTGTAAAACACCAAGATAAAAAATAACGCCTCAAACTAATTTTTAACCACAAAATTTTTATCCTGTTGTTTCATATTAAAATATTTATATTTTTGCAGCCCCAAAAAAAAGAGGTCTGTAATAGAGATAATGAGGCTTTTTGAGCACTTTAAATATTTAGATTTTAAACTTTAAAAAAATAATTAACGAAATGCCAACAATTCAACAATTAGTTAGAAAAGGAAGAAAACAGTTAACTTATACCAGTAAATCGAGAGCATTGGATGCGTGTCCACAACGGCGCGGCGTTTGTTTGAGAGTATATACTACCACTCCAAAAAAACCAAATTCGGCGATGCGTAAAGTAGCGAGAGTTCGTATGACCAACGGAAAAGAAGTGAACGCTTATATCCCAGGCGAAGGTCATAACTTGCAAGAACACAGCATTGTATTGGTAAGAGGCGGTCGCGTGAAAGACCTTCCGGGTGTTCGCTACCATGTGGTACGCGGCGCATTAGACTCCGCCGGCGTAAACGGCAGATTGCAAGGTAGAAGTAAATATGGAACTAAAAGACCAAAGAAAAAAGCATAACAAATATTAATTATCAATTAATGATTGTTAATTGTCAGTTGAAATAGTTGCTTAGCCGCTAAAATGGGCGAGACTAAGAGTAAATATTAACCTTAAAAGATATTGAAGAAACCCAATGAGAAAATCAAAACCAAAAAAACGTATCACCCTTCCCGATCCCAAATTTAATGACATTTTAGTTACAAAATTTGTGAACAATCTGATGTTGAAGGGTAAAAAATCAATTGCTTTCGAAATTTTCTATGAATCGATGGACCTTATTGAAAACAAACTCAAAGAGAATCCTGTTGACGTATGGAAAAAAGCATTGGCAAACATTACGCCGGCGCTGGAAGTAAAAAGTAGAAGAATCGGGGGAGCAACTTTCCAAATTCCCACCGAACTTCGCCCCGAAAGAAAAGAATCTTTAGGAATTAAGAATATGATTCTTTATGCCCGTAAACGCCACGAAAAAACAATGGCCGCCAAACTTTCCGCCGAAATTATGGCTGCATACAAAGAGGAAGGTGCTGCATTCAAACGTAAAGAAGATATTCACAGAATGGCAGAAGCAAACAAAGCATTCTCGCACTTCCGATTCTAATGTTATGAACAAAACTTACAAACTTATCAATAACACGCTGGGTTGGATAGTAGGTATTATTGCCTGTACTGTTTATGTGTTAACTGTTGAACCCACACTGTCGTGGTGGGATTGTGGCGAATATATTGCCACTGCACACAAAATGCTGATAGGACACCCCCCGGGCGCACCCACCTTCCAGATTATCGGTGCCGTTTTTAGTAATTTTGCAGGAAACGACCCCGCGATGATTGGTTTCTGGGTAAACGTAATGTCTGCCCTCTGTAGTGGCTTCGGTATTATGTTCCTCTTCTGGACAATTACCCTTTTTGGAAAAAAATTGGTGGCTAACCTTGGTGGATTTACCTCAATTAGAACAATTGCCGTATTCGCAGCCGGTGCCGTAGGAGCATTAGCATACACATTCACAGACACTTACTGGTTTTCCGCTGTAGAAGGCGAAGTTTATTCTATGTCCTCATTTTTTACTGCGCTGGTATTCTGGTGCATCTTAAAATGGGACGAAGAATACGATAACCCAAAACCTAATACCAACCCGCAACGATGGATTATTCTCATATTCTACCTGATGGGACTCTCCGTCGGAGTGCACTTGTTGAACCTGCTTACTATACCTGCTATTGGATTGATTGTATATTATAAATTATCGAAAAATGCTTCTTACAAAGGAGCCATTTTGTCATTTGCCTTTATTATTTTTGGCATCTCTATTTTGTACAATGTGGGTTGGATGTTAGCCATTTGGGCTTTCATCGTTGCCCCGCTTATCTACGTTTCTTACAAAAACGGCGCACTTAAATCCAGAGCAGAATGGGGCGTTTTTGGAGCACTTTTAGTATCGGTAGCGGTAGTTGGACTTATTCTTTGGGGGATTATTCCAGGAATAGTAAGTTGGGCAGGAAAAGTGGAAATATTTTGCAAAAACACCATCGGGTTACCTTTTAATGTAGGTACAATAATCTATTTTCTGATTATTTTCGGAGCCATTTTCTATGCCATTCGCTATGGCTATAATAAGAAAAAACAACTACTGAAAATTAGTGCATATTCACTTCTATTTCTGTTGATTGGTTACTCTACTTTTTTAACTCTTGTTATTCGTTCCAATGCTAACCCAACTATTGATGAGAATAGCCCCGAAGATGCTGTTTCCCTCCTCTCGTATCTGAATCGCGATCAATATGGAGACTCGCCACTTATTTACGGACAATCTTACAATTCACGATTCGCAAGAAATCAAGATCAAAAGGGCAAACCGGTATATGTGCGTAGTGATGAAGCCGGAAAATATATTGTGATTGACGTGAAAATGGAACGCAAATACGATCCGCGAGATTTGATGTTTTTCCCAAGAATGTGGCAAAGAGAAAAACAGGGTACCTACCTGCAATGGATGAAAAGGGTGTATAACTCTGATAATCTTTCTGATAGAGAAAACATTAAAAGCCTGGAAAGAGGAAATCTGCCCACTATGGAACAGAACAAAACATTCCTGCACACTTTTCAACTCAATTTTATGTACTGGAGATATTTTATGTGGAATTTTGTGGGAAGACAAAATGAGAAACAAGGGGAAGGAGATTATTATAACGGCAATTGGGTATCCGGTATTCCGTTTTTTGATAACGTTTTGGTGGGAAAGCAGGACAATATGCCCTCTACTATGGCAAAAAAAGGACATAATACTTACTATTTTCTGCCTTTATTGTTGGGAATTATTGGGTTAATATACTATTCCAAAAGAGATTTAAAGAATTCGTTTGTTGTTTTTATGATGTTTTTGATGACCGGCTGGGCAATTGCTTTCTATTTAAATAATGCGGCATTTCAACCGCGTGAACGAGACTATGCATACGCTGCATCTTTCTATGCGTTCAGTATTTGGATAGGATTTGGCGTATTTGCGCTTATTGCCTTGTTGGAAAAATGGAAAAATGAAAAGAGAAAAATCGCTGCTTCTCTGTTAATTACTCTGATTTGCTTGGGATTGGTGCCCGGCATTTTAGCAAAGGAAAACTGGGACGACCACGACCGCTCGTACCGATATACTGCTTTGGCTTTTGCTAAAAACTACTTAGATTCCTGCGAACCTAACGCTATCTTCTTTACTATGGGCGATAATGAAACTTTCCCGCTATGGTACGCCCAAGAGGTAGAGGGATATCGGACTGATGTGCGCGTTTGCAACCTGAGTCTCCTACAGGGAAGTTGGTATGTTGACCAAATGAAACGAAAAGCTTACAACTCCGAGCCGCTTCCTATTTCTATGACGTGGGAACAATACAAAGATGGTACCCGTGACCAAATTGTGCTGGCACCGGCCGGTAATCAGTTTATCAATCTGAAAGATATTATAGAATATATTAAAGACCCAAAATTTGACAACAAAAATTACCTTTTGTTTTTACCTGCAAATCAAGGATATAGAACAGATGGCGCATCTATTCCCGCCAGCTTCTCTATTCCGGTAGATAAGGAAAAAGTATTGGCAAATGGTACGGTTCGTCCCGAAGATGCCGATATGATTGTGGATAGAATTACCTGGAACAGAAAAACAAATGAGCCGAACGACATCATCCGAAATTTCTTAGTGATGATGGACATTTTAGCAAATTTTAACTGGGACAGACCTATCTATTTCTCACTTACTTCCGGTTCGGAAGCCTATTTTGGGTTGGAAGAATATTTTGAACTGTCGGGACTTGCATATCGCTTAGTGCCTATCAAGTGGAAGCAGGGTAGAGGATATGATATGGGCAGAGTAAATACTACTACGCTACCCGACAAACTATTGCACGTTTTTCCGAATCACGCCAGAGTTGATGTTATTAATAATCCCGAAAGAAAACAAAAGCCAGTATATCCTTATCTTTGGGGAGGAATTAACGACAAACGAGTATATCATCCTGATGAAACAGTAAGGTTCTTCGGACATATCAAAAATATATATCTGCGCACTGCAGACCAATTGGCGAAAGAAGGAAATATTGAAAAAGCGGAACAAATTCATCAAAAACTCATAGAGATATTCGACCCTGAAGTTATTCCCTATATATTAATAGGAAATCACATTCACGTGGTTTACACAATTTTGCAAATAGATGCATTATTGAAGTTAGATACGGAAACCGCAACGGAAAAAGCTCTGATAATAGTTAGCGGAACATTGGACAACTTTATTGAAACGTTCAACTGGTTTGAAAAATGCGACGACCGCTCTTTGGCAATTCAAGCAGAAAATATTGACTTTTGTATCTATTTTCTTAACTTCTTAACTAACCACATTCCTGATGAAGTTCAGTTGTTATTTAAAGATAAATATGAACAAATAAAACTTACAAGAGCCGTAACTTCTATTGCCAATCAACTAAGTTCTGAAATCGACATCTATTTGAAAAAGGGGGGAGATGCTCAACAACAGTTGATAGATAAGATGAGTGAACTTGTAAGATTTAGAGATCTTGCCGAGTTGGTTAATGATCCTACCTTAGACGATATTATTGTAAGATTATTAGAAGCAAAAATTGACGTCATCGCTTCAATAGACCAGCAAGGAGGCAGGATGTATAGGGAACATTTTCTTCCGGAGAAAAAGGAAGTGTTGATAGGAAATTAAATACTACGTTTTTTTAATCTGCTTTGCGACCCCGGCGGGATTCAAACCCACGATTTGACCCAGCGCGAAATCTATTACATAGTTTTTTATATATTTCTGATTAATAATCATTTATATGTTTTGTTTTTGCGTATTTTTTTGCTTTTTGTC
>JAIRVY010000014.1 GCA_031253655.1 Bacteroidales bacterium | reverse complement strand
CCACCGTTAATGCTGTATAAATAAGAACCGCTTCCGCCGGTAGCAAATACTTGAATTTCACCGTTTGGTAATCCGCAAGTAGGTTCAACCAGCGCAAAGATAGTGCCCACGTTTATTGGTTTGTAAATTTCGCGTTTAATAGTTATCTTATTCACTTCGTAAGTACAATTGGTATTATCTATTAACTCTACACGATAAATTCCTGTATGTAAATCAGAAATAGTAAATGTTGATAAACTGTTTGAAAAACTAATCCAATCGCCGCCATCAATACGGTATTTGAAAACAGGTGTTCCGTTGGTAACGGTTAGTGTAATACTTCCTCCAACTAAACTTCCGTCACAAGACATAATTTCGTTTGTGGTTTCTGCTGTAAACGCCAAGCCATTAGTTCCATTAGTAATTGTAATTTTTTGAACCACCTCTTTACAGTTATCCCAAACTCTTAATATATGCTCACCGGCAGTTAATCCGGTTATGTCAATTTGCGAGTTGTCGTTTCCATTTTCTTCAGGAAAACCATCTAACTGGTATTTGAAATTGTTGGAGCCCGTTACGGTAAAAGATACTGAACCATTGCTCATTCCACATTCGGTATTCACTTTTGCAATGATATTTGCTGCCAATTGTGAATTGCTTGCAGTGATTCTTACTTCACCACCGGAAGCAAGACAACCGTTTTTATCTTCTACATCAACTACATATACACCTGCCATTAGTCCGCTAATTTCTCCGTTTGAAACGGATTGTTCAACGCCGTCTAAATAAAATGTATAAGGCGCTTCGCCGCCGGTTACAGAAATAAATAGAGTCCCGTCTGTTGATTCACAGGTACTTGCATTTCCGGAGGTTGCTACAAGATGCAAATCTGTTGTGCTGTTGTGTAATACGATGTCGTTAACCGTTGCTGTAGGGCATGATGTTTGAACCAAATCGCGTACGGTGATAGAATAAGTTCCGGCAGCTAATCCGTCAATAATATCATCCGTATAGGTTTCAAATGTTCCACCGTTCACGCTGAACTCATACGATCCACTACCGCCAGTAACAAACATTTGAATCTTACCGTTATCCTGTCCGCAAATCGGTTCTTCCACAGTAAATACGGTTCCAATGTTCAAGGCTATACAATCGGTGGTAGTAAAAGTTATTCTGTTCCCTACCGATTGATAGTCGTCTGATGTTTCAAAACTATAATGTTTATAAGCCCAGGCATAGTAAGCCTGATTGGGCATTAATCCAGTAACTTGAGTATCGTAATTCACTGTTTCATTTACGCCATTATTGTTATTTACAATAACTATATCAAAAGTATAACCACCGCGTGTAAAAGTTCCTGCTGCTATCTCTAAAGCGGTAGGAACAGGGTAGTTTGTATTTTCGATTTTTATGAAATCTGAAAATTCATCAATAAGAATATTCACATTAGAAAGTGAATAGATAAATCCGTATTGCTTAACATCGTCGTGGTTCAGTCTTCCTGTACCTACACGAACCGAACCGGTTGTATCCAGTATAGTGGTTGAAACGGGTAAGTTTTCTTTTCCTTGCAGAAAACTGCCGTGAAGCGTTGCAAAAGAGGGTCCTATATTGTTTGCCGGTTCTGTTTTTACAGATGAGCCGGAACGATACAAGAATAAATTTTTGTTAATAATTCTGTTGTCTATAGAAAATTCTACATCTCTATACCACAAAAATAATCCGTCGTAACCAAATTTTGGTTGATAATAGTTGCTACCTACCGAGGTGGTTTTCACACCGATACCGATAGCGTCATTCACAAGGTCTGCGCCTTTTGTTTGTTTTAAGAAATTAAATTCAAGAATTTTTTGCACTCTTCCCGAATCCACTTTAAATAGATTGTTGGGATCTAATCCGATATACGCTAAGTCGTACCAAATAGATCGCATAGATTGATGACCTGAAACATTGTTCAAGATAAACGATGAGCCTACATTTTTGTGAGACCCCCAGTGTTGCCAATTTTTAGAAGTCAAAAAGGGGTCGAGGGTTGCCGTGTGAGCCTGCAAATCATTGAAATCTTCAACAGGTTGAAGATTTTGATTGCAAAGTCTTAATACTTCAGGGTCGTAAAAGAAAGCAAAGTCAATCATATTTGCTTTAATAAACCCCACCGACATTAACTTCATCGTAACTGTCGAATCTGTTTCGTAAACAGAAGCCATCAGTCTGGTGTCGGGAGTTCCGATTAAGGTTTTAAAACCTCCGTTCGAGACGTAGCCTTCTTCATCATAGTTTTGCGCTTGAACAAACCAAGGACATAAACTTAACAAAAACACTAATAATAGTGTACAAACGCGTTGGGCATTTGTTTGAAATAAATTTTCGTTTTTCATAAAAAAAATTTTTAAAGTTTGTAATTGTGTTTATTTATTGTTTGTAATTTATTAAGAATTTACTTTATTTATTCTTCAAAACATTCGAAAGTATCTTCGTACATTTTTAAGAAGAATTCTATATATACTTCCAGAATTGATTTGTCGGTAGCATCAATTTTTAAATCTCCATTTATATCATACATTGGATAATATTCGGGTTGTCCATATTTTGAAACATTCGAGAGGATTGTTGCCAAGGTAGATTGATCTACAGTGAAATTTCTGTTAAAGTATCCGGGAATTAATTCTCTGTGTTCAATAAAAAAGTCGTTGTTATTTATGGTTATTTTTGCAAATCTTGGAAAATATCCTTCTTTATTGAGTACTAAAATGTAATCTGCTTGCGGAATTTTATCAAATTTGTATAATCCTACCGGCGTTTTCGGTATTTCTCCTTCCAATAGTTTTGTATTATTTATTTCTCTTGTGGTATATCCTAATGCACCCCAGTTTATAGGGGCTCCCGGGTTGTTCAGGCATCCCAAATAGCCCGGATATTTTGGCGTATTGGGTATAAATTCCGTTCCATCATAATATACAGCCGTATCGGTATAGAGTGGTTCTGCGGCTAATATAGCCTGCGGACCTTGAGGTAGCAAAGAGATATCATATAAACTTGCTACAACGGGAAACAACTTGTTGTATTCAGATTCTATCGGATATTGTATAAATGGGAAAACCGTACCGCGCACTGATGCACATTGATTCACCGTCATTATAATCGTATCCGACGAAACAGTAGCAGGATTTGCACACATTTTACTTGATGTCAACAAGCAAACAATTTCATCGCCGTTTGCAGGGATATAACTGTATGTATCTTCTGTACTAACGTTTACTCCGTTTACTTTCCACTGATAAATCGGATTGTTTCCGCCATTTTCTATCTCGCTACTGAAAGTTACGGTTGTGCCTTCACATACTGTTGTTTCAGGTTCAGCACCAATAGTGATTAAAGGTTCAATGCTTGCGCTGATAAATACTACTACTTCCTTACGACTCGCACTACCCGTTCCTTCGCAGTAATTATCGCCTTCTACCGATACAAAGAAAGAGGTTGTGCTGTTCAGAGTCCCCGTTGATAGTGAACTGCCCGTATAAATCGGATTGGATTGATTAATGTTATTATACCATCTGAATATCGGATTTATTACCTCCGGAGCGGTTGCGATTAATGTTGCTTCGCTTCCTTTACACATTGTAACTCCATCAGCGGTAATCAAACTTTCCGTTGCAATTGATTTATGTGATACCGTAACTGCCTTACGTCCTTTTGAATTGGCTTCGCCTTCACAGTAATTGTTAGTCTCAACCGAAACATAGTACGTATTTGTTCCTGCGAAACATTCTGTTTGATACGAATCGCCTGTATAAAGAACCTCGGTTGAGGTTGAGTCGGCATACCACCTGAAAGTCGGGTTTCCGGCTAATCCGGTAGCGCTTGCCGTTAGTATTGCTCCTATTCCGTCGCAAACTGTAACATCATCTGCTGTAATCATATCGCCGGTTGAACGTGGCTTGGTTGTAACAGTAATACTCTGCCGAGTACCTGCCAAGCTTTCACAAAAATTATCACCGCTTACCGATACATAGAAAGTTGTAGTGGTTGATAATGCCTTTGTGGCATATTCGCTTCCCGTATGCAGCAAAGTGGCTGTTGGCGAATTGCTCGGATACCATTTGAATACAGGATTTGTTATTCCGCTTCCGTTAGATAGAGTGGCAGTTAAAACAGTTCCTGAATTTTCACAAATAGTAGTGGTTCCACTAATATTAACCGCTGCCTGTGCATTGGCAAATGGATTTACCACTACGGTTACCGGTTTTAAGTTAGAAAGTACACTTTCACAATACTCATCGCTACTTACGGCAACATAAAATATTGTTGTATTCTGTAATGGCGGCGTAATATATGTATCACCTGTATGAAGTAAAGAAGCGGAGGGGTTGTTATTTGAATACCAATAAAATATTGGATTAGTAAGTCCGTTGGCTGTAGCGTATAATGTTGCCGTTTCATTTGTACAGATGCTGGTTTGTCCGCTTACGGTTACCAAAATTGAAGCGTCGGAATAAGGTAATACAGTCATTGTTATCGTATCCGAAAGAACAGAAGACGGGTTTGCACACGCATCACTTGATGTGAGTTCACATACTATCTTGTCTCCATGAACAGGAATATAACTGTATGTACTACCTACCCCTGCGTTATCTCCATTAACTGTCCATTGATAAGTCGGGTTAGTTCCGCCGTTAGCGATTTGACTGCTAAATGTAACCGTTTCACCTTCGCAGGCTGTTGCGCCTTTATCCGAAACG
Source organism: Bacteroidales bacterium (assembly GCA_031253655.1). GTDB lineage: Bacteria > Bacteroidota > Bacteroidia > Bacteroidales > WCHB1-69 > WRNX01. Next base: position 4,001 of record JAIRVY010000014.1, on the reverse strand, counting down.
ATGGCTATGGATGGTATGGCGTTATCGCTTACGGTTACCGTAACTGCTTCACGTCCCGTATTATTAGCGTCTCCTTCGCAGAAATTATCTCCTTTTACAGATACATAATAAGTGGTAGTATTATTCAATGCCGGAGTGGTATAACTTTGTTCTGTTGAAAGAACAGTTGTTCCCGTTAAACTTGAGTACCAGGTAAAAGCAGGATTAATAACGTCTTCTGCATTAGCAGTCAATGTGGTAGAGTTGTTCGGACATACCGTTGTTGTTCCGGATATCGAAATCAGGGAAGCGGTTGAGTATGGATTTACCGTTACGGTTACTTTTTTACGTCCCGTTGCATTGGCTTCGCCTTCGCAATAGTTATTCCCATTTACCGATACATAGTATGTAGTTGTTGAAGTTAAATTTCCCGTTTGATATGTATTTCCTGTATGAAGAATTGTTGTTGTTGTAGCATTGGCGTACCATCTAAAAGTAGGGCTACCGGTAACATCAGTTGCGTTTGCCGTTAATGTTGTTCCCGTTCCGCTACAGATAGTAGCATCCTCTGCCGAAATTATATTGCCGGTTGAACGAGGGGTTACGGTTACCGTAATATTTTTACGATTTCCGGGTAACGATTCACAGTATCCATCTCCCTCAACGGAAACATAGAATATTGTGGTTTCTGTTAATGCTTGAATATTATATTCGCTGCCTGTATGCAGTAAAGTGGCTGTCTGCGTATCATCAGAATACCATTTGAATACGGGATTTGTTATTCCGCTTCCGTTAGAAACAGTAGCGGTTAAAGTAGTTTCTGAGTTTTCGCAAATGGTTGTTATTCCCTCAATATTTACCTCCGATTTGGCATTGGCATACTGATTTACAGTTACTGTTACCGCCTTGCGTTCTCCTTCGCAATAGTTATTGCCTTCTACGGCTACATAATAAGTAGCCGAATTATTCAAATTTCCCGTTGTATATGAATTTCCCGTATGGAAAGAATTAGGTGCATTTGCGCTTGCATACCATTTAAAAATTGGTGTTCCTGTAACGCTTGGAGCCGTTACGGTTATAGTTGTTCCTTCGCCTCTGCACAGTGTAACATCGTTTGCCGTAATTAAGTCTGCGGTAGAAAGAGGATTCACCGTTATATTTCCGGTTTTTGATATGGGACATCCGCCCAACAGATTCACCGTATAGTTAAATGTTCCGCTTTCTATCGGTGAGCCAATAATAGTTACTACGTTATTTGCCCAGTTGCCTGTTACGCCATTCGGTAAACCCGATACACTTGCTCCTGAGGCGCCCACGGTAGAATAAGTAATGTTGATGATGGCTGTGTTGAAGCATAATATCTGATCGTCTGTTCCTACGGCAGATGTTAAAGCAATCGTATTGAGCGGATTGGCTTTTATAACAAAAACATCCGAAATAACTGTTTTTGGGGCGGCACAATTAGCATTGGAAGTGAGCAAACAACTAATTGTATCGTTATTTTCAGGATAATACGAGTATGTATCGTAAGTGGCGCCAATAATATCCTCACCATTCTTTCGCCATTGCCAGGTTGGTGAACTGCCTCCGTTAATCGGAGTGGCGGTAAATGTAACGCGGTTACCTGCGCAAATTTCAACTTCAATAATATTAATATCATCTTCTTCCGGCTCCTTCATATTGTAAATTAGATAAATATCTTTGCCTGCTATCACTTCCGAACTTAAAAGAGTAGGATTGGGGAATGGACTACTCTGAGGCGTGCCGGATATGCCTTTTTTCCACGCTACATATTCGTAATTGGCGATAGTTGGCACATTTGAATAAATCATTGTGAAAGGCTCGCCAACCGTTACGGTATAAGTAGTTGAATTCGGGGCGCCGATAGGAGCATCTGAACTATCTACATAATATACATTAACGTTGCGTGCAACAGCGTTTGCATTTACCCATACGGCAGGAACATCGGCTATAATCGAACTGATGTAATGAAGACCGGCGTCTATTGTTTTACCGCCGGGATAGACTCCATATACTTCTGTTGTAGTGCGAGGGGTTCGTAGCCAAAATCTTGTACCGTAGTTACTTAGCGGAGGTGAAAGTGGGGTAATTTTTCCCCCGTTCCATTCAACTGCGTCTGTATAACTCATCGCAAACATAATATCTACTGTTTGACTTCCTGCCATTTCTGTAGTGGGAAGAGAATACGTATTTGTTAAGTTAGGTTTGTTTGCAATTGCCTTTATTGTCGGAAAACTGTTATAATAATTCGTCATGCGAGTTCGCAACAAAGAAGTATTGTAATCCGTGGAGGTCTTGCTAAAAGAACTTGCTTCACCATTGTTATAATTGGTTTGGACCGCTAACGCCAGAAAAACGCAAGTATCACCGGCAACTACCTGAGTTCTTACTACATTCCACGTTCTGTTGTCAATTGATACCTGGTCGTGTTTCTTTGCTTTTTTTAAATTTGCAAGTGTAACGGTTTCTGCATTAGACTTTAAGGGTAATAAAAAACTACCGAATAGCAGCCCGGTAAACACCAATGTTTGAACCGAAATGTTTCGACAATATTTAATATACTCAACAATATTTGCTATTGAGAATCTGTTCTTGATGTACAAAATATTATTCATAATTATTTTTAATTTTTAATTTTCAATTAATCAACTGTAATCACTATATTTACTTCAGGTTTTACGGCTTGAGCTACTGTTACCGTTACTGCTTTGCGTCCCGTTGTATTTGAGGCTCCTTCGCAATAGTTATCACCTTCCACTGAAACATAAAAAGTGGTTGTCTCAGTTACAGCACCCGTTGATAATGAATTGCCGATATGGAGAATACTTGTTGTGTTTGCATCGGCATACCATCTAAATATTGGATTTGTTACCTCCGGAGCGCTTGCAATTAATGTTGTTGCATCTCCACTGCAAATAGTCTCGTTACTTGCTGTAATTAAACTGCCAGTAGAAGGTTCGTTAACAGTGATTTTTCCGGTTTTTGTTACGGGGCAACCGCCCGATAAATTAACCGTATAGTTAAATATTCCACTTTCTGAGGGTGTGCCGCTAATGGTAACTTTATTATTTGCCCAACTGCCGGTTACACCGTTCGGCAAACCGGTTACAGTAGCGTCGGTAGCGCCGGTAGTAAAATAAATTATGTCGTTAATGTCTGTGTTGATGCAGCATGTTTGGTCATCTGCGCCGATGGCAGAGGCTAGGGAAATCGTATTGGGTGGTAAGATTTTTACAACAATAATATCCGAAATTACCGACGCCGAATCAACGCAATTTGCATTGGAAGTTAGCGCACAGCTAATAGTATCGTTACTTACCGGATAGTAAGAGTAGGTTTGAGAATTTGCGCCGGGTATATCCACGCCATTCTTTTTCCACTGATAGATTGGCGAACTGCCTTCGTTGGTGGGAGTTGCTGTAAAAGAAACCTTAGCGCCTTCACAAACTTCAATTTTTACAATATCCGAAGACAAAATGGTATCAATATCTACAAAACATACGTGATAAAGATCTGTGCAACTGTTTGCAGTAAGGTAGTGTATTTGAAACCAATATCTTCCTTTAATATCTGCATTCAAAATATAATGATGCTCATTCTGATTAGCAGTATTTACAAGGTTTAGCACATTTCCTGCGCCGCCTGTTCCTTTATCATCCAAGTCGGCAGAATTGTAACCTTCATTAAATGTTTCTCTTGTATTCACAGTGTCGGTAACACTTTCTCTATACCACATTACATCCTCAATTGCTTTTGAAGAACATGTACCGGGGTTATCATGATTAATGTCTAAAGTTATTTTATTCGAGCTGGCGCTAAGGCTCCAATCGGGTCTATTACTGTATAAATATATTTGTGCTACACTGGTGTTCGGGTTATATTGTGAAGGGTCATCCGGTATCACAACCGTAATGACATCATCCACGTATGTGCCTGTTTCCGCATTATAAAGCAGATAGTTATATTGGCCATTCGGCAACCACATATAGGCTATGCCATTG
>JAIRVY010000163.1 GCA_031253655.1 Bacteroidales bacterium | reverse complement strand
ATGATTCTTTTTTCATCATCGGTTAAACAAATTTTCTCTACATTTTTCTTGATTTTTAATCCTAACATAAGTTTACATTTTTTATTGATTATTTGTAAACCTATTTCAGGACGAGACATATCTTTTGGTCGAACCTTTATCCTGTCAGGGATAAGAGCTCTGTAGAAGAAAATTGTCCGAGAATATTCACGCATGCCGTAGGTATGCGATGTAAATAATAACGTGTTGTATAATTAGGTTGTAGGGTGGGGATTCCTCGCTGCGCTCGGAATGACAACGCGCAACACGAGACAAAAATGTGCGGAAAATGCGCCGGCTGTCAGTGTTGGGCATTATGATAGAGTTTTCCGCCGGCGCATTTTCCGCACATTCCCAAACGTATCAACCTCATAACTTTCGTCTAAATCAAAAAGTTCAGAAATCAAATTTTGGCTGACAATGTTTTGTGTTTTTCCAAAATAAGTAACAGTTCCGTTTTTAAGTAACACACTGTTGGGAATGGTTTGCACTGCTAAAGAAACATCGTGAATAATCATCAAAATAGTAGTTTGTTTGGTTGAATTTATTTCCGACAGGATTTCCAGAATTTCAAACTGGTGCGGAGTATCCAAATTTGCAAGAGGCTCGTCCAACAGCATAAGTGGGGCCTGTTGTGCAATGGCGCGGGCAATCAAAGTTCGTTGAAATTCGCCGCCACTTAATTGCGAGGTCATACGCTCTTTCAAAGAAAGCAGATTGGTTTTTCGTATTGCTTCTATTACAATATCTTCATCTTCCGGGTTATAGTAATTCCACCTTGTTTGATACGGATGCCGCCCAAACATCACCATATCAAATACCGAAAAATGATACATCGATTCAGTTCTTTGGGGAACAACAGAGACAAATTTTGCCAATGAATTGATGCTATAATCTTCTATTTTCTTAGCAGATATAAGAACATCCCCCTCCTGTTTCTTTGTTGCGCCGGAAATTAAGCTCAGTAGGGTAGTTTTTCCCGACCCGTTTGGACCAATTACCGCACAAAAATCTCCTTTTTGCAACTCGAAAGAAACGTTTTGCAGTACGAAATCCGTTTGGTAGCGGTAAGAAAGATTTGATACGGTGAGCATTTTATATTTGATTAAGAAACTTCCCGAATATTTGAAAAATGACAACCACAATAAGCACAATAACAATATATCTGATAAATGAGGCTCCCTTTTTTATAGCCAAACGTGCCGCCAAATTAGCACCGATGATATTTCCAACCGCGTGAATAAGCCCGAAACTCCAACAAACATTTCCGTGAATGGCGAAAATTAATAGCGAAAAAGGCACGTAACAAAGTACCAAAACGTTTTTTATTATATTGGCATTTAATAAATTATACCCATTCCTCAGCACTAAAACGGCGAGCAGAAAATATCCAATTCCAACATGTATAAATCCCCCGTAAACTCCCAGAAAAAAATAGATAACATATTGTAAAAGTGTAGTTTTACGATTAGTTAAATCTGTTCTTTCGTAAATATATCTATCGGGATTGAAAATCATAGAAATTCCAAATAGAATAACTACAGCCGCAAAGATGTAGAGAAACCATCTGTTTGAAAAATATCCCGTAATGGCGGCGCCGGCGAGGCTTCCCAAAACAATAGGAATGGCAAAAGGCAGTATTTTCTTCCAGTCAATCAACCTGTTTTTATGAAAACGTGTAACAGCGGCGGCATTTTGAAACACAATGGCTATACGGTTTGTGCCGTTTGCAACTAAGGGGGGGATTCCGAAATACATAAAAACAGATAGCGAAATAACCGTACCCCCTCCGGCTAGGGTGTTAATAAAACCAACAATAATACCGGAGCAAATAAGAACAATGATGGAAACCCACGTTAATTCCATCTATATTATGATTTAAGAAGCAGAAGGATTTTGACTTTCTACTAACTGTTTGTCTATAAATATTCTACCGCAGGCTTCGCAAACAATAATTTTTTTATGCAGGCGAATATCCAATTGGCGTTGCGGGGGGATAGTACTAAAGCAACCGCCACACGCATCACGCTCTATCAGTACTATTGCCAAACCGTTGCGGGCGTTGTTACGAATACGTTCAAATGCATTCAAGAGCCGCAGGTCAACGTTTTTCTTAAGTCTTTCAGATTTTTCAATCAATTCTTTTTCCTCTTTTTCTGTATCGGCAATAATGTCGGCGAGTTCACTTTTCTTTTGATTGAGAATCTCTTCTATCTCGTTTCCTTTTTCTTCAAAAACAACAATATCTTCGGTTTTAACAGCAACATCCGCAGTAAATTTTGTCTTGTGTTTTTCTGCTACTTGAATTTCAAGTCTTTGATAATCAATTTCTTTTGACAATGATTCAAACTCGCGGTTGTTTCGAACATTATTTTGTTGGTCTTCATAACGTTTAATTAAAGCCGCTGCTTCTTTCATTTTCATATCCTGGGACCCAATTTTCTGTTTCAGTTCTTCCAGCTCTTCTTTATGTTTTTCAATACGGGTTTGCATTCCTATTAGAGCATCTTCCATATCACGCACTTCATTTGGAAGCTCGCCGCGCACTACGCGAATTTTGTCAATTTGGGAACAAATTTGCTGTAAACTATACAACGAAAGAAGTTTTTTAGCGATGGTAATCTCTTCAACACCTTCTTGGGGAATAGATTCCGGAAGATGGGTAATGTTTTCAATATATTCTAAAAGCGGTTGATTTTCTACTACTTTTTTCTTAGCCATGATGTTTGTTTTTTGATATTGTTCTTATGCTTTAGGCTCCCAAAATTACAGAATATTCAATTTCTGCAAATGGACGGCAAAAGTACTAAAATTTTCTTTAAAGAAGGAAAAAAATTCGCTGTTTAAAAGAATATCCTTACTTTGCACGATGAATTTGTTAGAAGTAAACAACTATTCTTTAGAACTAAAACAAGATGATGAATGGAATTCCATATTATCATCAGTTTCTTTTTCGTTACAAAAGGGGGAAACTTTGGGTATTGTTGGAGAGTCGGGTTCAGGAAAATCAGTAACAGCACTGTCTATAATGCGTTTACTTTCGGCGAAGAGCGCGAATGTTACGGGTGGAAATATTTTATTTAGAGGGAACCGGATTGCTATGGTTTTTCAAGAACCGATGACTTCACTAAATCCTGTTATTAAGTGCGGGCTTCAGGTAACAGAAGCGATTTTGTTGCATACAGGCTTGACAAAAAAAGAAGCCCACAAAAAAACAGTTGAACTTTTTAAGGATGTTCAACTTTCGGAACCGGAAAAAGTTTTTCATAAATATCCTCATGAACTTTCAGGCGGACAAAAGCAGCGCGTAATGATTGCTATGGCGATGAGCTGCAACCCGGATATTTTAATTGCCGATGAACCTACCACCGCATTAGATGTTACCGTACAAAAAAGTATCCTTGAGTTACTGCAACAGATACAGCAAAAATACGGAATGTGCCTTCTCTTTATTTCCCACGACCTCAATGTTGTGGCACAAATCGCCCACAGAGTTTTGGTAATGTATCAGGGAAAAATTGTGGAACAGGGAGAGATAAATTCTGTCTTTAAAAACCCACAACATCTATACACGAAAAGATTGCTGGAATGTAGAAGGAAAATGGATGAAAACTGTAAATCAGAATACTTTAAAACCTCATTTTCCAATATTAACCTCAGTAGAAAGATTATTCAAATTGTTAATCTCTCGAAATTTTTCGAAATTAGAAAAAAACACCTGTTTGAAAAACAACAATATTTTCAAGCGTTAAATTCCATTAACTTAGATATTTATGAAGGAGAGACATTGGGTTTGGTGGGGGAATCAGGATGCGGAAAAACAACGCTAGGCAGAACGCTACTCAGGTTAGTTGAACCGGAATCGGGAAGTGTTTACTATAACGGTGTAGATTTGAAAACCATCTCCAATGCTTCAGTAAGAAAAATTCGTCATGAGATTCAAATAATATTACAGGACCCCTACTCTTCTTTAAATCAACGTTTAACAATTGGCCAAATGTTAATTGAACCAATGAAAGTGCATCGGATTTTAGCGAATGATAAAGAAAGAAAACAGCGAGCCATAGAATTATTAGAACGAGTTGGTCTTGAAGAATCGCATTTACACCGTTATCCTCACGAGTTTTCGGGAGGACAGCGACAGCGTATTGCCATTGCACGCACTTTAACAGTTAAGCCAACTTTCATCGTTTGCGACGAATCCGTGTCAGCGTTAGACCTGTCGGTGCAAACCCAGGTATTGAACCTGCTCAACGATCTTAAAAAAGAGTTCAATCTTACCTATTTGTTTATCTCTCACGATTTATCGGTAGTAAGGTATATGTCGGACAGAATTGCTGTTATGCAACATGGAAAAATTGTGGAATTGAATAATGCGGAAGACATTTACATAAATCCGCAAACAGAATATACTAAAAAATTAATAGAAGCGGTACCTAAGGTGATATAATTTTTTAATATTCAAAAAAATACTCATACTATTATTTTACCACACTTACCACTTCACCACAATAAAGTTTATTAATAATCTCCTCACCTGCGGATACTTCATCGGAACTGCGCAACGCTTTTCCATCTTTCAACGTGATGCTATATCCTCTTTTGAGAATATTATCGGGGTGCAGCAATTCGATTTTCATTTGCATTTGTTGCAGCGCGTTGTGATGCTTTAATAAATAGTTAAGTACATTATTTTGAATACGTTGACTAATCTGTGCACTCTCTTTCTCTTTTCTATGATTATTATTTCCGATAATCATCATCAATTGTTGATGAATTTTTGAGAAGTAGAACTCTTTTTCTTTTAACAATTGTTTAACATTTTTCACTACTTTTTCTTTACAATTGTCAACTTGCACAGAAAAATTGTGGAATATCTGAATTAAGAAGTAGGCAACTTCTGTGGGTGTAATTTTGTTTACAAACGCTACCATATCGGAAATAGTTTCGTTGGTAGAGTGTCCAATACCGGTAATTACGGGGAGCGGGCAGGTAGCTACTGCGGCGGCTAATCGGTAGTCGTCGTAGCAGCTCATTCCGATGTCGCCGCCGCCGCCGCGCACAATCACCACACAGTCGAACTCTAGTTTACGTTTGGCAACTTCCGCAAGCTGGTGCGGGATAGATATCAAGGCTTTATCTCCCTGTAATATAGAGGGAAACAACGTACATTGAAATAGATAATTCCATTGATTTTCTTTAAGAGTAAGGGCAAAATCGTGGTATCCCTTGCTGGTTTCCACAGAGATAACCGCAATTTTTTGGGGCACAAGAGGGAGTTTTTTTTCTTTATTTAAAGAAAAAATCTTCTCTTTTTTCAATCTTTCAATCACTTCCATTCTGTTCTTTGCCATTTCGCCCAGCGTGTAAATAGGCTCAATGTCCTGAATTTGAAGATTCAACCCGTATTGTCCGTTATACTCCACCGTTGCTAAACACAAAATCGAAACATCTTCTTTCAGGGGTTCGCCGGTTATAGAAATAAACCGGTTGTTTATATTTCTAAACTGTGTTGCCCAAATAATACCCCGCAGTTGCGCCTTTACTTTGCCGTTCTCTTTTTCCACCAATTCCGGATAACAATGTCCCGAATACGGATAATAGTTCAACTTTAATATCTCAGCTTTAATATAATACGCTTTGCTGTAATTCTTTCCAATTACACTTGCAATACTCTTGGTAATTTCTGAAAGTGTGTAAACGGGGAGGTCGTGAAAGGTTTCGCGAGGGGGCATGAGATTTACATTATTTCAATCTATTATTGTAAAAGTGCAAACAAAGCATATTATTCACTACTAATTAACAAGTTTCATTTCTTCAATCAAATGTTTAGCGTCTCCAAATTTTTCAACTACAAACAAAATATATCTAATATCCACATTGATACATCGTTGCAGAATAGGCTCAAAGAAGATGTCGCCACTCATTGCTTCCCAGTTGCCATCAAAAGCACAACCAATTAATTCTCCCTTTCCGTTAATAACCGGTGAACCGGAGTTGCCGCCGGTAATATCGTTATCTGTTAAAAAACAGGCATGCAACTTGCCGTTTTCTGCATATTGACCATAATCTTTGTTTTGATTCAAAGTTTTCAGTTTTTCAGGAACAATAAACTCGCGATTGGTGGGGTCTTCTTTTGCCATAACACCATCTAACGTAGTGAAGAAATTGGCGGTAAGTCCGTCTTTAATAGGATATCCACCCACTTTGCCATACGTTAGGCGAATTTGACTGTTTGCATTCGGCGCATACAATTTTTCAGGATTCATTTCTAATAAACCTCTTATAAACAGACGGTTTGCTCTGTTCAGTTGTTCGTTTACCAAAGTTATTGGTTCTCTTTTGGTTTGATATAATTCATAAAATTTCACATACCAGGTAAATGGTATATCTTTATCCAAAATTTGAGCGCTAGGGTTTTGCAAAAATTTCTCAATCAGACTTTTATCTTTAAAGATAGTATTCTTGTAAAGTTCTTCGGTTAACTTTGTAAAGTTGTTTTTCGATTTTTTTACCGCATCGTTAAATACCTGAGGACGTTGTTCGGGAGTTGTTTCATTATAAAAAAGTTCGAAAAGTTTGGCGGTGGTGGCTTTGTCAACATTGAGGTTATAGTTTTTGAAAAGGTTTTCCAGTCGAGATTGAATAGCGGTTAAACGGGTTTCCAACTGCTTCTTTTCTTGGTCGTTCAGCGATTCTTTTTCCAGTTTTTTCAAGAGTTCATATATACCCTCCATCTGTCCTGCAAGTGAAAATATTTCCGGACCGCCAAAAATAGCCTGTTGATACAACACATTAAACTTTTCGAGTTTAATAATCTCATTATAAGCGTTTTCAATATCTGTCAGCACATTGGCATACTCTTTTTTATTATTCTTTGCCACCCAGTATTGAAAATCGTTTTCAATACTTTTTTTCTTTTCAAATACTTTATTGTTAATAAGTTGTTGTGTTTGCCCGATATAATATTTCCAATAATTAGAGATTCCGGCATATTTTGAGGCGTATTGCAGGTCAACGACTGGGTCTGCTTTTCTAAACGCTCTCCAGGAAACTAATTTTGTATCTCTTACCTTTACTATGGTTGGGTTTTTTTCTTCAATGGCTGATTTAACACCATAAGAAGTTAAAAATCGGTCGGTTGAACCCGGAAATCCGATAATCATAGCGAAATCTCCTTCTTTAATTCCTGCAGTCGAAACAGGAAAATACCATTTGGGAACCAAGGGGATATTGTTTTCCGAATATGTGGCAGGGTTTCCATCCTTGTCGGTATAAACTCTAAACAGTGAGAAATCAACAGTATGTCGAGGCCAGGTCCAGTTGTCGGTTTCTCCTCCGAATTTTCCCATACATTCGGGGGGAACGCCCACCAAACGCACATCGCGATAGGTTTGATAGATAAACATATAATAGGCATTTCCGTTGAACATATTGGCAACTCTTACCACATATTTTCCATTTTCGCCATATTGTTTTTCAAGTTCGCGGCTACGCTTGGTAATGGTGTCTCTGCGTTGCTGTTCGGTCATATCATCGGTTAATTTTTCCAACATCATTGCCGACATATCTTCCATACGGACGAAGAAAGACACGCTTAGTCCCGAACAGGGTATTTCCTCGGCATTAGTTTTAGCCCAGAAGCCGTTGGCAAGGATGTTGTTTTCGGGGGTTGAAATTCCCTGTATGGCGCCGTATCCGCAGTGGTGGTTGGTGAGCAGCAATCCCTTGTTGGAGATAATTTCTCCGGTGCACCCGCCCCCGAAAATTACCACTGCATCCTTCATAGAGGCATTGTTAATACTGTAAATGTCTTCTACTGTTAAGGTTAGCCCCATTCCCTGCATTGTGGTAATATTTTTATTCAGAAGGGATAACAACCACATACCTTCGTCGGCTTTAACCATTAAAACCGATAGTAACATTGAAGTAAAAAGGAAAAACTTTTTCATAAATATTTTGATTTGAATTAATTGCTGTTTTTAAATAATATTGCGAAAATATTGTTTTTTTGTAACCTTATGGTTTCAAACAAAAATGTTTCACGCCGCGGCGAGCAACTTTCATAATTGATTAATAAAAAGCTGTTTTTAACCTCAAAACAACGACAACGAAATTCCCAGCGACATCGGATTCACCGCAGGACCCTTGCCGTCAACAAACAGTTTATTAATTTGATAGGAGTAATAGACTCCCACGAACTTCCACCCGCAACGGATATAAGCATCAAAGTTAATTTTCTGTCTATCTGTGGTTAAGAAATTTTTATAATTTTCTTCCGTAACCCCGTTTTCAGTATTTTTTCCTTTATATTTCTGGGCAAGTTCAGCCACCAAGCCCAAACGCACACCAATAGAAAATTTAAATCCGCTTTTATGACGATATCTAAACTCCAAAGGAATGTTGGCATTTATGTAGGTCATTCGGTTTAATTTCAGAGAGTCTTGGTAATAAGGGAGTTCGGGAAGTAAAAAATATTTGGTTTTTCCTTCTTTTTCATCGTATCTCATTTGCGCATTAGAAAACTGTGTGTGAAAGGTACAGCCAACCCCCAAACCAAAAGAGATGGGGCTTTTTTTTGATGTTTTAAAATCCCACAAGGCAGCCACATTAATGCCTGGGTTAAATTTATGCGTAACCGGCGTGGGCACATTCATCCAAAACGAATGATATACATCCACAATTAAACGGTCTCGGAAAATCTCTACTTCTTCTTTTATTATGAGAGGTTTAACCTCTGTATTGTTTTGTTCCTGTGCGTAGGCAGAAAATAGAAAGCTGCAACAAAAACAAAACGCAAAAACTCTTAAAAATTTCATTCTTTTAAAATTTAGTTTGCAAATAAACACAAACTTTTGCAACATTATTATAGAGAGGTATATTTTTTAGTGTTTTTGTATATTTTCGCAACTGAAAAGCAGAAAAGTAGAAAACCTATAAATCTAATATTATGAAACCAATAGTAAGTATTATTATGGGAAGTGTATCCGACTTCCCGATTATGGAAGAGGCGATTAAATTTTTAGAAGAGATGCAAATACCGTGGGAGTGCAATGCCCTTTCTGCACACCGCACACCGGAGTTGGTATTGGATTTGTCGAAAAAAGCAAAAGAGCGTGGTATTAAAGTATTTATTGCGGGAGCCGGAGGCGCAGCGCATCTGCCGGGCGTGGTAGCAGCGTGTACCTCAATTCCTGTAATTGGGGTTCCCATTAAAGCCTCTATCTCTATAGATGGCTGGGATTCAATACTTTCCATTTTGCAAATGCCGGCGGGTATTCCGGTGGCTACTGTAGCACTGAATGGTGCACGCAATGCCGGAATTTTAGCCGCACAGATCATTGCCACCGGCGAAGAGATTCTTTATCAAAAATTGATGGTTTTTAAAGAATCGATGAAAAAGAAGGTAATAGAGGCTAACCAAAAGTTGCAGGGATAAACACAAAAAAATGGGCTGTTTAAAGACAGCCCATTTTTTTGTGTTTTCAATTACAATAAATTGAATTGAATTATTTATTTGACGTTTATAAAATGAATTGAATCGCTTCGCAGTGGATATATAGATAAATAGTATTAGCTGCCGCCGGACAAGGAATAGTGTATTGAGTATTGTGATTAAATCCGGTAAGAGCGCCATAGGGTTGAAGATCAGCAAATTTTTGGGAATGAATGTTTCCGTTTTTCGGCATTTTGTTGTCTGGCTTTTTTGTGAAAGCAACGGCTCCAAAACTTACTTTAAATTCATTGTTTATTGTAATAACAATATTACCACCAACTAATTTAACGAAAGCGGTTCCCACTTTTTCAAATTTATTTCCCACAACCATATCAAGTGTAACACCGTCTTCAAGAGCTGTTCTGGATAATGTAGCATATACAAAGTGGTTGCTGTTCGGTACCACAACATCAGGATTGGTTTTGCCTTTACTATCAACAAACCATACATTTTGATTGGTAGCTGTAACCGAACCGTAAATAGGTCCTAAAGTTATGGTGTAATTATCAATACATTCTTGAAGGCAATATGAGTTATACATAGCCCAGTCTCCATTAGAAGCCCATTTTTCGCCTTTACCCCAAGCGGTTTGTTTACCGGAGCCTGCTCCGTTCCCGTTTTTATTTACATCCGCGTGTGCACCCACAATAAAGCAAGCACTATTAGAGTTAACATCTCCTTTGGGTATGGAATAAGTAAACATGTCAAGGTCGGCGTGTTGTGCCTGGTATGGGAATTGTCCGGGTGCTACATTGGGAGGAGTGCCTTCCAAAACTCCCAAATAAAGGTGGGTTTTTTTCAATTTCCATTGGTCTTCCATTACATATGTAACATACACGTTATCTTCGTCGTTTCCGATAACCAAGTAACCGGCAAGATAGTTTTGCCCTGCAATAAGTGGCTTTATCTCAGGTGTTCCACAATAATCAATACCTGTAATACTTACATCGAAGTTTGAGATGTCAAAATTTACATTTTGCGCTTTTTGAATAGGGCCGTTTGTGGTTTCTTCATCTTTTTTACAAGCCACAAAAACGATTGCGAATGTGAAAAATACACTCAGGATTGTTAAAATTAAACTTTTTTTCATTTTGATAAATTAATAAATTTGTTTTTGCCTTCACTTTTAGGCTGTCGGCATTCTCCTTTTTTTTGTAGTTTCGTGTTTATTATTAAATATTGTGTTATGGATAAAAATCGATTCACACCTTCGGGTATTACTTCTATTTTGCACCATATTATTTTTTTAGAGTTTAAGTCTTTTTATTAATAAATTCAATCAAACATTTACGAAAAAAGTAAGCAGTTATTTACATTCATTTTCGGGCGGCGAAAATATACTTTGTTTATTATACTTATATAAGTAATTTTACTCAATTTTCTCATTATGAAATTTACGAAAAAAGTCAAAGAAAAATAATAATCTATTTGAATAAGAGAGAATTAGAGATTTTTTCAAAAGGTTAAGAAACATTAATAGCAAAAAAAGGATTGGAGGAAATCTCGCTATTTTGTGAAAACGTGCATTAAAATATTTGCTCCCATTTGTAGCGCTTTAGTACGGGTAGCTTCGGAATCTTTATGCACGGCGTAATCTTCCCAGCCGTCACCGAGGTCGGTTTCATAAGAGTAAAAGCAAACCAACCGCCCCTCCCAGAATATTCCAAACCCCTGGGGAGGTTTATTGTCGTGTTCGTGAATTTTGGGCAACCCGTTTGGAAAGCTGTATTTCTGATGAAAAATAGGGTGATTATAAGGAAGTTCCACAAAGTCAAATTCTGGAAATACTTTTTTCATCTCTCTGCGAATAAAGGGGTCTAAGCCGTAATTATCATCAATATGCAGAAACCCACCGGCAATGAGGAAGTTTCGCAGATTTTGGGCTTCTGCTTCACTAAATACCACATTACCGTGTCCGGTAAGGTGCACAAACGGATATCGGTATAGATCCACACTCCCAACTTCAACTATTTCATACTTAGTATTTAAAGTCATTCCAAGATTTTGATTACAGAATATAATAAGATTCTTTAAAGAGGTTGGGTTTGCGTACCAGTCGCCACCGCCGCGATATTGCAACAATGCTATCTGCTGCGCAATGAGCGGGTAAGCACAAAGTAAAATAAAAGATATAATAAATGTTTTCTTATAAGTCATACTGAAAAAATTATATTTTATAACGGTAAAATGAACACGAAAAGTATATCTTAATTTTTTTTTGCAAACAATTAATCGCTAATCATTAATTATTAATCATTAAAAACTTATTTTTGCGGTATGAAAAAAATACTTGGGATTGACCCCGGCACTACTGTATTAGGTTTTGCGCTGTTAGAAGCCACCTCTCCGCACGGTAAACTGTTGGATATGGGCGTGTTCAGATTAAGTAAAATAAAAGAACATGCTGATAAGCTAAAATCAATTTTTGAAAAAACATTGGAAATTATAGAGCTATTTCAACCTCAGGTTTTGGCTATTGAGGCGCCCTTTTATGGAAAAAATCCGCAATCTATGCTCAAATTGGGCAGGGCACAAGGGGTAGTAATTGCCGCAGCTATGTACAAAGGATTAGAGGTGTATGAATATTCCCCCCGTAAAATCAAACAATCCATTACAGGAAACGGAAACTCCTCTAAAGAACAGGTGGCAGCGATGTTACAAAGTATGAATCTGATTCAAGACAAAAAATGCCCCTTGGATGCAACAGACGCTCTCGCAGCGGCGGTTTGTCATCGTTTGCAAAATAGAATTACAACAACGGGGCAAAAGTTCTCCGGCTGGGATGCGTTTGTAACAAAAAACAGAGACAGGGTAACGATTTAAATTATTTTCTTACCTCCATTGCATTTCGCAGAGCACTACCTATGAGCATAAACGCCAACACCAGCAGCATCATAGCAATTCCCGGGGCAATAGCTAAATAGGCTTTGTCTAATACAATATAGGCATAGTTCTCTTTCATCATCATTCCCCAGGAAGGTATTGGTGGTTGTACCCCCATCCCCAAAAAACTTAATCCCGCTTCCATTAAAATAGCAGAAGAGAAGTTTGCCGCAGAGAGTACTACTAAAGTACCTAATATATTGGGTAATATGTGTTTGAAAATAATTCTAAAGTTGGAGAAACCCAAAGCTCTACCTGCTTCCACGAAATCCTGCTGTTTCAGTGCGAGTGTTTGACCGCGCACTACCCGCGCAATATCTACCCACATGGTTAACCCGATAGCGATAAAGATTTGCCAAAACCCCTTCCCCAAAGCAAAACTGATAGCAATAACCAGTAACAAAGTAGGAATTGACCACACAACATTAATAAGCCATGTAAGGGCAGTATCTATTTTACCTCCGAAATATCCTGACACAGACCCCACTAAAACGCCAATAATTAGGGCAATGAATACCGCAATAAACCCAACCGCCAAGCTAATTCGTGCCCCCAACATCAATTGGCTGAGCACATCACGCCCGTAACGATCGGTACCCAGAATAAATGTTCGTTTCTTAATATTTTTTGAAATATCACTATCTTTTACCACAAGCTGTATAAAGTTTTTTTCACAAAGTACACGATTTGTGTTCTTTATGAACTCTTTGTGTTCTTTGTGGTTAAAAAATCCGTCATAATATATCGGCACCGAATTATATTGCGCCGGTTGCCCAAAAAACAACTTCTGAAAAACACCAACTTTTTGTACCGGAGGGTCTTTTGAAGTATTTGCAAAGTAAACGGAAAAACCCGGAGGTTTGAGTGCAATTTCTAAATGCTGATCGTTGCAGAAAGGTGTTTTATCGGGAGTTACAATGTATCCTAATAGCGCTGTTAGCATAACCAAACTCAGAAAAAAGAGTGAAATCATCCCAGTTTTTTCTTTCTTAAAACGCTTCCAAGTCAGCGCTGAAAGTGAAAATATTTTGTCTTCTATACGTTTTTTACGGAAAAGGCGCATCGGTATTTTGTTTGCACAAAAATATTATTTTTGCCGATACGTATTAGCAACTATTAATGGCAAAACAAAAAAAAACGACAAAAGAGACACATGCCTTTCAGGGAAATTTACAAGAACTTATTATTCAGTCTCTTATAGAGAAAAAAGGGGAACAAATTGTCTGCATTGACCTCAAGCCAATGCACCACGTTCTGTTCGATTATTTCATCATCTGCACGGGAACTTCCAAGCCTCATGTGGAAACCTTGGGTGATTTTGTGCAGGAATCTACAAAAAAACTAGCCGCACAACGACCTTCGTATGTGGAGGGGCGCGCGAACGGCGAGTGGGTTTTATTGGATTATTTCAATATCATAGTCCATATTTTCCAACCCGAAATACGGCAATTTTATAATATCGAGTCGCTATGGAGCGATGCGCCGCAACAATGGTTCTAAAATTTTGTTATTATGTTTTTGTGGGATAAAATTGCTTTCGGTCCCATTCAGAGCAGGCGCTTGGGAAACTCATTGGGAATCAACGTCTCCCCTACTACTAAAAAAATCTGTTCTTTCGATTGTATCTATTGTGAATGTGGCTGGACATTGGAAAAAAATATTGACCCCAGGGATTTCTATTCAGTAGAGGAAATTGCTGAGGCAATTGAGAAAAAACTTCAAGAATGCAGAGAAAACCATACCGCTATTGATAGTATAACGTTTTCGGGAAACGGGGAACCTACCTTACACCCAAACTTTTGCCAAATAATTGATAATCTAATTGTTTTACGTAATAATTATTATCCACAAACAGCGATTACTTGTTTGTCTAACGCAACCCAATTAGCTAATAAACAGGTCTTTTCAGTCTTACAGAAGATTGAAAATCCGGTATTAAAATTGGACACGGTATCAGAACCTCTTTTTCAACTCATAAACAAACCCACAATAGATATTTCTGTGAATGAGATTATTAAACATTTACAGAAATTAAAAGGAAATTTTATCCTACAGAGTTTGTTTATGAAAGGAACAATAGATAATCAGGCTTTTAACAATGCCGAGGAACCCCATCTTTCTTTATGGATTGACATGGTGCAAAAACAGAGTCCCAAACAAGTGATGCTCTATTCTTTAGATAGAAGTACTCCGGCGCCGGGTTTAGAAAAAATTTCAACGGAAGAATTACAGAAAATAGCCGTAAGGTTGCAACAATTCAGGATACAAGCAAAAGTATATTAACCCATTAACTCTATTAACTCCTTAAATTCCTTTAACTCCTTAAACTCTTCCCTAAACTCCCTTAACCTTTGAATAACTTTTTTCCGGTGGTTTCTTGAAATATTAACAAAGTAACCGTCGATACAAACGGTTGTTTCAGTAAAATCTGTGGAATGTATAATATTAATGATTTTACTTCTTGAAATTTGAAGAAAAATCTGTTTTGGCAAACGCTCTGTCAATTCGCTCATCGACATACGGGTAATATATTCTTTTCTGTTTTTCATTTTAAGAACACTATAGTGTCCAATTATTTCGATAAGCAGAATGTCAGAAAGCGAAATTGCTTCACCGTTTATAGTTTTCGGAAATATATGTACTTTGCTATTACACAGCCTATTAATTCTTTCCAATACCTCTTTTTCTTGAATCATTTTTTCAAAACGGGCAATTATTTTGGGAAAGAAATAATTAAGTTGTGCCTTGTTACAAAACATTACCAAATCTTTATCAAAATAATATTTATGAGACTCTTCGGCGTATTTTTCCGAAAAAGCAGTTAATAAAGCCACAAAAATATTCTTTTCTAACGCCTCTAAAAGCTGAAAACCCGTTATTTCCGGCATTTCGATATCCAATAAAATCAGATCAACTTTCTGTTCCTGTATAAAAGCAAGGGCTACCACCGGACTTATGAATTTCCCAACGCATTCATAATCTGGATAATTGTTAAAATAATGAGTAAGTACTAAATGCGCAACAAAACCATCATCAACAATGATATATTTATACTTCTCCATATCGGGCTAATTTTTCGCGAAAATATTTTTTTTTCTTTGCGCCTTAAAATCTAATAAAAAATGAAAAATTTTGGTAGCTACAAAAAGTTTAATTTTCAATTATTTAAACTTATCCTTTGGGTTAGTATGGCGGTTTTATTTACCGGTTTTTCACTATTATTACCCTCTTCTCCGGCATTCTTTATTCATGAAGTTAGTGTTTTTCTTTTTCTTTTTATTGTAATTAACCTGCATATTTCGTATGTGTATCCAAGGGTTTTAAAAAAAAATAAATGGCTGTATCTGTTGGTGTTAACTCTCTCTTTGATACTTTGTACCTGCTTTGAAATGTATATGTTTAAAGATAGTGTTAACATTATTTGTTTATTTGTAAATGATAAAAGAATTGCATATCTTGTTTGTTTTGGATATGTGGCAATAAGAGACTTGGCCCTCTTTTGTTTTTTCCTTTGGGTAGAGTCTTTTCATCGGATGGTTCTTCTTTATGAACAAACCGAAAGAATTCACAAAGAAGAAATATTGTTATTAAGAGAAAAACAGGAGTTTGAAAAAAAATTCTCTCGAGTTAAATTAATGCCACACTACTTTTTTAATATTTTGGAAACTGTTCATTCAAGAACTGTATTAAATAAAGAGAATCGTGAATTATTTGAAAAAGTCAAGTTTATTTTGTACTATTTTTTAGTAGATGCTGAAAAAGAGAAAGTTGAATTAGAAAAAGAACTTGTTTTTTACAACTATTATATTGAATTGGAAAAACTGAGACGCAATGGTAACATTACTGTTAGGTTTGAGATTTTGGGAGAACCGGGGGAGATAAGTATTATTCCGTTATTATTTGAACCCCTGATAGGCAATGCTATGAAATATGCCAAACGAGATGAAAGCGGTTGGGTAGAAATTGGGGTCGATATAACACAGCAGCCAAATATATCATTTCATTGTAAAAATAATTTTTCAGAACCAAGGGCAAGCGTACATTCTTCCGAAAGCGGATTAAAAATATTACAACAAAGGTTAGAGTTCTGTTACAGAAACAACTACAGGTATGAAGTTATTCAAAGTGATGATATATACGAAGTTAGACTAACAGTAAGGGTTGCTTGATATATTTCTTACTATTCAGGACATTTTCACGCCATTTTCTTTGTTTCAATGAATTTAGGTTTGTTTTGATAATATTTTTGCATTATTGTTTAATTTAATTACACTTATTATGAAAAAAGTTCAATTTTCTTATTTGTTAATAGCATTTACGCTGACAACACTTTTATTTGCTTGTATTAAAGGCGAAGTAAAACCGAAGGAGGAGCCCGAAATCGAAAACCAAAAGCGCAACGAGGCTACGTGGATAACCAACCATGATGGGAGTAAAGGGTGGTTAGCTTTTCTTAAAATAATGGTTGGACACACTTACGAACAATGTGGAGGTACTTGTGTGAAACTGTTTTGGGAATGGACGCATATTGATTGCAGGGGTTTTGGAAGTGTTTGCGAATCGTTAAAAAAAGCACAAATTGTTGAAGGTGACACTCCCGGAGAATATATGATTATTTTTATAGATAGTGATGCGCTGGGAGAAGATTTGGAGTATCCTTTTCCCGACCGTTCACTTTATATTACAAATCCTGTGAATAACAATGAATTATGGATGAATATTCCGGAACAGATAACAATAAGAGGCGATGTGAATGAACCGTTTACCTTATACGATATGTGGTTTTCCGAAGAACAAGAACTGGAAAATCTCTAATATTAATAATTTTTATTTCTTGTGAAAAGGCACATCTTGTGAAAGACAATGACGTGCCTTTTACTTTTTTTAAAAAATTGATGTTTCTTTGCAGAAAATTTCTATTATGGCTGTTTTACGTTTGACCCGCGTTTTTCAATTTGATATGGCACACGCCCTGCTTAACTATCATGGAAAATGTAGAAATATTCACGGACATACCTATAAGTTGGAAGTAACGGTAAAAGGAACCCCCTGTAACAAAGAAAATTCTCCCAAAAAGGGCATGCTTATTGATTTTAGTGATTTTAAAACTCTAATTCAAGATGAAATTATTGAAAAGTGGGACCACGCACTTATGATTCATCAAAACACAGATTTCACATTACTCGATGCGCTGAATAGAAACTATAACAAAATTTTTACTGTTCATTTTCAACCTACTACGGAAAATATGATTTGTGAGTTATCGTCAATCATTAATAAGATACTACCGGAAGACTTGAAGTTATTTTCCTTACGATTGTATGAAACAGACAAGTCGTTTGCAGAATGGTTTGCCTCCGAAAATATGAATTAACAAAAAAAATATATTATGATTCTTTTCTTTTCCGAAACAAATTTTAGGTTTTCAGGTAAGAAACCCATAAAAGAATGGCTGGGAAGTATTATTACTAAGGAAAACAAAAAAGTGGGAGATATTAACATTGTTTTTTATGATGATGAAAAACTTTCAGAATTTAATAAATCTTATTTGAATCATGACACCCTTACCGATATTATTACCTTCGATTACTCTGAAAACGGTCTATTAGGAGGAGATATTTGTATTTCTGTGGAGCGAGTAAAAGACAATGCCCAAAAGTTTAACTGCAGCTTTGAAGAAGAGTTACGAAGGGTAATGGTACATGGGATTTTACATTTGTGTGGGTATAGGGATAGGAGTAGGACCGATAAATTACTTATGAAACAAAAAGAAGAGGAGGCGTTGTTTTTATTCAACATACAATATAAATAACAGAAAAACAAACTTTTATAAAAATGTTTCACGGGGAACAATGAAGAATAGATATGATATTATTGTGGTTGGCGCCGGTCACGCTGGTTGTGAAGCGGCAGTTGCGGCAACAAAATTAGGCTCGCAAGTTCTGCTTATTAACCTCAATTCCTCTGTGGCACAAATGTCGTGCAACCCCGCAATGGGAGGTATTGCCAAAGGACAGATGGTTAGGGAAATTGATGCCCTCGGAGGCATGTCCGGAATTGTTACCGACAACACCATGATCCAATTCAGAATGCTCAATCGCTCGAAAGGACCCGCCATGTGGAGCCCCCGTGCCCAAAGCGATAAGTACGCATTTTCTTTCTTCTGGAAACAAATCCTGCTCAACCAACCAAACCTGATACTTCTTGAAGAATGCATTACCGGTGTTGTGGTTGAAAATAATATAATAAAAGGAGTAAGAACACAGCAAGGAAATTCTATTTACGCAGAAAAAGTCATCCTTACTAACGGAACTTTTCTGAACGGAAAAATCCATATTGGCGAAACCTCCTATCTCGGCGGAAGAATAGATGAACCAAACACCCCACTTCTGTCTGAAGAACTTTCCGAATTAGGACTTGCCGTTAAACAACTTAAAACAGGAACACCGGCAAGATTAGATGGACGAACCATCAATTTTTCTGAAACAGAAGAACAAAAGGGAGATACTAACCCAGCAAAATTCTCCTTTACAAATACACCAAAACTGAAAAACCAGCTCAGCTGCTGGATTACTTATACAAATAACCATGTTCATGATATTCTAAAAAAAGGTTTCGATAAGTCTCCAATGTTCCAAGGTAGAATAAAAGGTGTAGGTCCCAGATACTGCCCCTCCATTGAAGACAAAATAAATCGGTTTTCTGATAAAGAGAAACACCAACTCTTCTTAGAACCTGAAGGTAGAAACACCGTAGAGTACTACCTTAATGGATTCTCTTCATCCCTGCCGGAAGAAGTACAGGCAGAAGCATTGAAATTTATTCCCGGCCTTGAACGCGCCAAAATTCTAAAACCCGGATATGCTATTGAATACGACTATCTTGACCCGCTGGATTTAATGCCTTCTTTGGAATCTAAAATCATTGCTAATCTATATATTGCCGGACAATTGAACGGGACGACAGGGTATGAGGAGGCTGCCTGCCAAGGGCTGTTAGCAGGAATAAACGCCCATAGAGCCATTCACGATTTGGAACCCATTATTCTCTCCCGCTCCGAAGCCTATATAGGGGTTTTAGTAGATGACCTCATCACAAAAGGGGTTCAAGACCCCTACAGAATGTTTACTTCACGAGCCGAATACAGAATATTATTGCGTCAAGATAATGCCGATATCCGCTTGTCCCCCTTGGGACACAAAATAGGATTAATAGACGAGGAAAGAATAAAAGCACTTGAAAATAAATATGAACGCCAAAAAAATTTGGAAGAGTTTACAAAAAATGAGAATGTTAAACCCGATGAAATTAATCCCTATTTAGAAACCATTGACTCCTCTCCGCTCAACCAAGCCGTGAAAATTTCACAACTTCTTCTACGTCCCCAAATTAGTTTTACAGAGATTATTGAAAAAGTTAAAATAGTAGAAAATGAGATTGAAAAATTGAAAATGAATGAAGAAGAGATTGAGAATGTTGAGATTTCAGTCAAATATGGTCCCTACATTATCAAAGAAAAAGAGATGGCAGATAGAATGTCAAAAATTGATAATGTGAAAATTCCTCCAAATCTCGATTACCAGTCTTTTGTTTCCCTCTCTTTGGAAGCCCGCGAAAAGTTGTCGAAAGTAAAACCAAACCATTTGGGACAAGCCTCAAGAATAAGCGGGGTAAGCCCGTCTGACATTGCTATTCTTTTGATGTTTTTGCGATAATTTTGTTAAAATATTGAAAATCACTATTTTATAAACAATGCGTTAGAACGAAGATTTTGATTTTTTAATATTAGACGTCCAAAATAACAAATAATCGCTTAAACCGGCTAAATATGCAATTTAAGTGGTTAAAAATTAGTTTGAGGCGTTATGAATGGGATTCCTCGCTGCGCTAGGAATGACAGCACAATTTTGCTATGTGGGAGGGGCGGAAAATGCGGCGGCGGCATTTCGACAGGCTCAATGACCAGCCGCCGCGTTGTCATTCCGAGCGTAGCGAGGAATCCCTTCCCTACCGGTGGCGTCGTTGTCATTCCGAGCG
>JAIRVY010000139.1 GCA_031253655.1 Bacteroidales bacterium | reverse complement strand
CTTCTTCAGGAAGTGTTTCTACTCCGACAAAGTCTAATTTCAACTGGTTGGGGTCTTCCTTAACGTAACGTTCTGAGGAGCGGCCAAAAAGTTTGCGACGCAGAATGAGTAGTTCGTTTTTCAGCTTTTCAATTACAGAGTCTTTTTGTTCGAGTTGTGTGTCTTTCTGTTCGAGTTGTGTGTCTTTCTGTTCGAGTTGTGTGTCTTTTTGTGTAATGAGAGACAGCAACTGGGTGATTTCTTGCTGCAAGTCGCTATCGGAAATTTCAAGCAAGGAATGCAACTGCTCGTTTTCTTTTCCTAAACGAACAGTTTCTTTCTTTTCAAGGGATAATTCCAGCGTTGTTTCCATAGCTCAAAGATACGGATAAACAACGATATAAACAAATAAAACAGCAAGTTTTTTTATGCAATTTTATACTATTTCGAATCGTTTTCCATAGTGTACTTTATTCAAGCAAATCCCTTCGACCATCAGTACCAAATCTGTCCAGCGAAGCGAGTAACTCCGAGTTTTTAAGTCAAAGGCTGGAAGAGTAAACCGGCCTCGCTCCAGTCGTTTGTGGTATAAGACCAGCCCTCCCCGTTCCCAATGCAACAGTTTGATGGTAGTTCGCGTTTTGTTCATGAAGATAAAAACTTCGCCACTTAAAGGTGGGATGTAAAAAATGTCATCAATTTTTAAAATAATTTCGGTCTATTTTTTTGTTCAGTTCTATTTTTTCAGCAAATAAAGTTTTGCTGATGTTTTTTGATTTCCAATCCTTCAATTGCTTAATATTAACTGTTTCCATTGCACATCGCGTTTTGTCAAGATTTTTCTCTCCTGACATGGCGGCAATACAAAGACATAAATCACTAATTCCAACCGATTTATTGCCTTTTACAATCTCTTTGTATTTGCCAAAACAAGATTCTATTATATCAGAGGAACAGCAAATGGTCTTACCTTTTTCTGTTTTAGCGGATAAATCTTCAAAGTACTCTTCTAATTGTTCTTTTATTTTCAATGAGTTATCACTATTTATGGATGAAAACAGAGATATGGATTTTCTGGAATTTGCAGTATTAAATCCGTTGTTTTTCAATAATTTCTGTATCGTGTTCAACGTAATCAATATTTCATAAGTGTCTGAAATAAATTCCCTTAACGGCTCTAAAAAGGACAGTGATGTTTTTTCCTCTTCCGTTAATTGATTTTTATCCAACAAAATAATCATTTTCATTCCCCATTCAAACAATGGGGTCAAATTCATAAATCTACTTATAATTCGTTGATTAGGAGAAACAATACGAGCGATTTTACTCATTGACTTTTGCCCTCTGAGTGACGATAATGCTTTCGTGTAATTATTAAAAAGAAGATTGTTTTCAAATACCGATTGGATAATCAAAGAAAATTTGTGATTAACATCTGGTATATGTTTGCATTTTAATGATTTAAAAGTACATGTAAGATTATTCCCATTATCGGAAATGCAATAGGCTATTTGTTTCAAATCAATACGTTGACTAATTTCAGGTATGATGTCTTTCGATTTCCATGAAGCGCTTACTTTCAGTAACAATGGAGTCAAATCACTATAAGATAAAGATTTGCTTTGACTACACCTGCTCTCGGGAACGGCTGATATAAATAATAACTTCTTATTACCAAATTGAATACTCTCATCCGCTATCAAAACCCATTTTCTTTGCTTATAGAACTCTTTGTCTTTGAAACGGCTTATACCCTGCTTTTTAATCCAATTTAGCACTGTAGTATGCGTAGGACTCCCCAAGTTAAGATTCAAATATAAATTCAGGTTTATGAATATCCTGCTTACAGCTCTGAAACTAACTCCTGCTGATGTTACAAGTGCTATGCACATCTGAATTATCGATAACGAATAGCTGTGATTTTTCGGCGGATTTTCGTATTTTATTGAATATCTGCTAATTCGTTCAATTTGTTTTTGATTTTTTTTAAATCGGCTGCCAACTGATCGGCACGTGTTTTATGGCGTATGGATTTTTCTTTCCATTCATCACGACTTTTTATTAGTTCTTTGATTCTCTTTTTCAATTGTTTCTTGTCGCGAGCATATTCGGTAGCCTTAGTTTTCCAATCTGTCTTTGACATACTAAATAAATTTTCTGCAAAAATACAAAATTAGAACGAAATTATATGCAAAATATAAGACATTTTTTACATCCCACCCTGTAGCTCTACTGTTTGACACAATCTTCACTTCGTGACAATACACTATCTGTCCGTTCCACAAGGTACGGATAACATTTTTTCCATTAGCAGGCGCCAGTACATGGATTATCGAGATATGGGGGCGACCTGCCAGGAAGAATCTTCTCACCCACCACGAATGTATCCATTCCGCAGGCGGGACATCGACAAGGGAAGTATCCCAGACGCTGCTGTGCGGATTGCCGTCGTTCTTTACGCGACACCCGTTCCACAGGCTGTTGTCCGGCTGCCAAACGAACATCATTCAGTAACAAACGGTTCGGAGGGACGAAGATACCAAAGTAGCGTATTCGGCGGAAGCCGCTGTTCTGAATATGAAGTACAAAACGACGAAAAAAGACAAAGCGAAAATTGAATGTTAAACAGAAATATTAACTGTCCGAGAGGACACAAAAGCAAAAAACAATATGCAAAATAGTAACGTAACTTTGAGATTGATGAAACAAATTTTCATTCACTCACTCTTTTTATTAAGTCCTGTCTTATTGTTAGCACAAGCGACGGATTATAATAATTTAGACAACTGGGAAGATATTTGTTATTGCTCTATGAACAACTCATATCATCCTGCCTCCATAGTGAATGCTGATAATAATTGGCAACTTTTATTAGCCATGAAAAGCGGACTTACATTGTGACAATTAGATTCACTAAAAATCCCTTATACTCGAAGTCAATTATTACTTCTACGTTCCCAAAGGCTATTGAATAGAATTCAAAATAGCTATAAGACAGCCATTCCTATTTTTGACCACGAACAAACCAATAACTTGAGAACTCTGTCTCAATCTGTTGCTAGTTCATTGTACCCTGAAATTGAGAAAGAATGCAACGATTTGGTTGCGCATCTATCACAGCTAAGTAGGTCGAGGAATGCCTTTTCAATACCTTTCTCCTATGTACTCGATGGACTGTCATGGAAAAAATTTGAAGAAGAAGAAATTGTTGCCTAAAGAAATAGGACTGAAATATGGAGTGGGCATCATTGGCTTTTAATGCCTAAGCGTACATTTCAGTGTGGTACAAATTCATTATTGAGCGGAGAATATAGGTTTAGTATTAACTGGTCAGAAGTAGAGGATATTACACATAAACTATTTGACAACAACATTAATGCTCTATTCCAATTACTTGCAAATAGGAGCAATATTATAAACGAAAAGATATTTGAAGAATTTTCGGCGTATGGTTTTTTTGCCAAAGCTTCATCGCTAACAATACTTGTGATTAATGAAAAAGAAATTAACACATTATGCCAACTTTCAAATGCAAATATAGATAAGTTGCTTCCTGCTTTTATGGCAAAAGGAAATATTGAAACACTTAAAACGTTGTACCAACTTTATGATGTCAGCGAAACGGTTGCTATTTTTTACCATGAAGTAATGTGGGATTTAATGGATTTACTATTAAAAAATCAAGTGATTCAAATGCCCACAGTATTTCAATTTCCAGATAAAGCTCAACCCATGGATGTTGCTGATTT
>JAIRVY010000136.1 GCA_031253655.1 Bacteroidales bacterium | reverse complement strand
GTTGTTGTAGTGATCTTCGTTAGTCTAAAGGCGTAAGAACCTATATGTGTGAGACTTGATAAATCTGCTAAATTGACTGAACTGATATTTGTACAATTATAAAAAGCATTATTCCCAATGCTTGTTATTCCATTGCTTAATACCACTGTAATAATTGAAGTTCGATAAGGATACCAAGGTGAATAACTCGGAGAAGAATAATGGGGCATATCACCCTCGCCCGTAATAGTTAATGTCCCATTTTCTAAATTCCAATAAAGCGGTCCTGTCATTCCATTTTGTGAAAATATTTTAACAAAACTAAACAAACAAAAAACAAATAAAAGTATTATTTTTATTCTCATTTTATTTGGAAAAAAAATTATCCGAACTCAATTTCTTCTGCCAATAATCTCATCACATCTATTTTACCAATAGAGGCTATGGCACTATTAATACTTGGTTTCAACTGTTCATGAGATTTTAATTGTTGCAATAAAGACTCAATATATCGCGTAAAATCAATAGAAGAATCGTATTCAATAAATCCGGCTTCTTTAGCAGGTATTAAAATTTGTCTGATTAAAACTCTAACTACTTCAATTTTTTCAGTAAGAATTTTATATAAACCGAATAAAATATCTTGAGCAGGATTTATAGTTTGAATTGCTCTGGAAAAAACTTGCCTGCGCCTGTTACGAGTAGGCAGTATCGGAAAAGATTCTCCCAAAATGGTAGCACGTAGTCCTGCCAATTGAGCACTTTCGCCATATTGAAACTTTATAAGCAACTCTTCCGATTCTTTTAACCAGTTTATCCAATTTCCTGTTGCAAAATAGGCTCTCTGCTCAAAATCATTTACTATACTACTTACTTGCATCAGTTTTTCATGTATTGCTTGGGCAATATCTAATACAGATTTTGTTTTCATAGCACTATTCGGGAACTAATTTATCTCTTACTCCGCCACCTGCTATTGCCCATTCCATACCTTCTTCAAATACAGTTAATTTAATATTAATCAACGTATGAGGGTCTTGTTCTCTCAATTGTGAGGCTTCAACCATCATTCTTACATTTTCCAAATTAGAAGAAATAATATTTGCTCTAATAATTTTACTAATAGAATTTGCTATTACTTGTGTATCAGGCTTTTGTCCTGTAGTATATCTTCCCAAATTAGTAATTGCCCCATGCGCAATTGTATCAGATTCATTTTGTAAATTATCTAAATTGTTATTTTGGATTGCATCAGTAACAAAACTTTCAATACTTGTTCTTAAGTGGGTTTTAAAAGTTTGGGCAACATTAGAATCTTGCATTTCTGAGGGGTTTAATGCAAGCTCATTATAAATCTTTAGTACCACAGAATTAACAATCTGTTCAACATTTGGATTTGAATTAAATACCTCTTGTTCTTGCGCGAAATCAACGGCTACGGGAATATTCATAACTACTTCGCCGATTCGCATGTGTGGTATAGGGAAGTCTCTTAACAGTTCATCTTCCTTATAACTCTCTGCTATGTTAGCAGAGTTTCTATCTGATGAAACTCTTGCATCAGTAATGCTGGAAACTAAATTTGAAATATAGTCTTTTAATAAAGGCATATTTATTTTGTTTTAAAAGTTACACATAAAACATTCTACATTTTTTTATTAATAATGAAAAAACTATATGTATGAGCGATTGTCAGAACAGGTTAAAAAAATTTAGCTTAGTCCCCCAACTGCCCTTCTTTGAACACGTGTACGTGATTCTCTAGATAAGGTATCTGTGTCAACTTCCTTTATCTCACTTTCGAGTAAACCTAAAATTCTATCCAATCCTGCAGGAATTTCATCATTAACTACCCGTACATGAACTCCCATAGTATAAGTTCGCTCAACTTCAACACCACTCGTTGTTTTTCTTTGATATGAAGTAGAGGCTTGAATGTTTACAACTCGAAGGTTTACCCCAGCACTTGCTGTAACACCAAACGTTGATTCGGTATTAGAAGTTTCAACTGAGTTTAATCGAGCATTAAAATCAATGGTCATTTCATCAATTCTTAAAGCAGGAATTGTAATAATAGTGAGTAAAGGTACTCTTAAAGTAACCTCGATGGGATTGCCATCAATTACACCTTGATCATTAGGTCTTGGAGTTTTCTGAAAAGAAAAGTCTACATAAACAATGTCTGTAGGATTTCCATCATTATCATGATGAAAGCCTACTTGTTGAATAAAATCAACTTGTGCTAAAGAAGCAGCATTCTGTGCTGCAACTGCTGCTTGAAGAGGTCCACCAATATAGACACTAAAGTCTAAACTGTTCAACTCTCTTACTAACGAGGTACCTACTGTCCTCTCCCTTCTTTCAATTAATTCTGGCATAATAATAGTATTTTGTTTTGAGGCGGCTATTTATTATTAATTTGCCTTGCCGGTCGCTACCACGATAAGAACAAATTATTTACTTAATGTAAATCGCCTCAAAAATATTAATAAAATAATACCTTCAACAAAAAAAACAAAATAATCGCTAATAATTTGACCATTAATTATATGAAGTTTTAAAAATGATTATTATTACACTTTTTTCGTATCAAATTAAATAAAGTTAATCCAAATTTGTCACAATTTTAGAATAAAATTAAAAAAATACGCGCAAAATGTGAAAACTCTACACTTTTTTCGCCCCAAATGAATTAACAACCACTGTATCTCCCCAAAATTCCGCTGCCAATTCAAATAGTTTCTTTGTATTTTTTTCAATGGGTCTGTCTATCCAGTCTTCCATAGTGCGCTTCACACGGCTGTTGGCACTAACATACTTACCGGCAACACGCGGTTGCCCATAGCCAACCGCCCATTCTCTAAATATTCCGTGTATGGGGATTTTAAAGCCTACGCTTTCCGGTACTCCGCTATCTTGGGTAATAATGTAGCGTGTGCTGTTGCGGAGTTTCTGCTCGGTTTTTCCGGCTTTTTTTCCGGTTTTATAAGTGTGGCTCGGCTTCTCTTTGCCCTTATTAAAACGTGAGGCATTTGCTTTTGCCATATTGCGCACAATGGCAGCCCATCGGCGAGCCTGTGCATAAAACTCTTCGGCGGTAATTACTTTGCCGTCAATAGTGGTGGAAACGGAATGTGCCATATTTTAATTACGAATTACGAGTTTTGCAGTTGTCTTTTATGACGGTGTTTAGGCGGTTCAGTATTACATGGACGTTTAATTCGTAAAATTTTGTTTCGTCATAAAAGCGGTCTCCCATCAGGTCGCGGTGTATGCCAATCCACGAAAAATTGTTGGTTCGACTACGCTCACCAACCGTCAAAGGTTCTTCTGTATTATCATCAAGGTTGGATTCAGGTTTTGCGCTTGGAAAAACAAAAGGATATTTTTCTTCAAGGTTGCGTTTGCGCAGGGCTTTGTAATTGAGCACAAAAGCAAACAGTTCGGCTTCAGGGATGTTGTTAAAATGTTGCATCCGGCTGTTTGTTCCGTAAATGGTAAAAGGGATGCGGCGGTCTGTCTCGCCGGTGTAATCTGTTCTTTGTGGGCGGTAGAGGCAGGCGGCGGCTTCCCTGTATTTTCCGGTCATAATGTATTGGTCTGCAAAAATAAACTCTTGCCAAGTGGTGTTAGAAAATCCGGGTTGGTAGCCGATGAATTGTTGAGAGTTTATTTCAATGTCGGGCAAGAGTTGTTTGCTGATTTCGGGAACGGAAATAAAATCAAACAAACGTTTTATGGAATAGCGTTGAAAAAAATGCAGTTTATTCCAACTCTTTTTCTCAATTCCGGCCATGGCAGAGTAGTAGTTATCGGCTTCGTTCCCGGCGGCAGCGTTGATAATTTGCTCTACGGTAAGAATAAACTGCTTACGTGTCATTTCATCAAACGACTCCGGCACTCTGTACACCAACTCTTTTTTTGTAGAAACTATTTTAATCTCGTTCATCTTTCCACATATTTTTATCGGGCTCGTGCCAAAAAGGTGTTTTGGGACTAAAGGTGTAACGAACACCCACATAACGCTCTCTAACATTCTGAATTTGAACGGCTGACGCATCTTCAATTAAGAAATCTTTTACCACCATACAGGCGGGGTCGTACTTGTCGGCGTTTATCCGGCGTATAATTTCATCGCCTATTTTCTCGCACAGGTCAAAGGCAGCATAAATGGCATCGTAATCATTATCACATTCATAGCCTTGCACAATCATAAACGAAGAATCCCGCTCTTTGAAACTGTTTCGGGCTTGGTCTGAGGTAAAGCGAATTTCGCTGCCCTCTTGAATCAGTGCCGGAAAGTTCACGCGGTCTCGTAGCCCTGTGTAAAACTCCTCTAATTCTCCACGAAAGTAATGCGGTTCTTCCGGTGTATGCGCCAAAGAAACGTGCAGACTAGCAAGTCTTTGCATATAATCGCCAAATGCTTTGGGTGTACTAAAATTTTCCATAATTCATTTATTTTTTAATGGTTCACGGTACACGGTGCACGGTACACAGAACACAGATAAACCGTTTACCGTTCACCGTTCACCGTTTATTTCATTCTTTGTTCACAATCATTTCGTTTGCACTCATAAGCGCGCGAAATTGCCAATTGCCTTTCCAAGTCTATCTTGTCGCTCTCTATCTGGTGAGATTGGCGTTTGATGGTAATGATGAGTTCGCGCTGCTTGTCGCTTAGTTCATCTCTTTGTCGTTCATTGGCAATAAACTCCTGAATCAGTTTTTTTTGGTACTCAATTTGCTCTGTCAGTGCCCTAAATTGCTGACTTTCAACATTGCTTTCTTTTTCTTTCATTTCTAAGGCACGCAGTTTTTTCTCGCCCAAAAACTTGATGATGCCCCAAATGGTAGTGCCTCCTAAACCCACATTTAGGATAGCAGAGATAAGTATTACAATTTGATTAGAGGTTTCCATATCATTTAAAAATTAAGGGGTTATGCTAAAAATATTTTTTTACCGGTGTTGTCTCTGCGGATATGTTTGTTTTGCGGTGCATTATTGCCGGCAAATGTAATGTATGCAGGATAATCAGTTGGGTGTCTTTTGAGTGTGTCTATTACGCTGCCGATGTAGCGTTCTGCCTTGTGTGTGTATTCTCTGCGGATGCGCTGCAGTTCCTCCGGCGGAACAGGCGAAGACTGCACCTCTGAAATACGGTTGGAAACAACAGTCTGAAAAATAAGCCCTCTGTCTGTGGGCATTTGGTGCAGTTCCGCAATCCCCTCTGCTATTGCCATAAAGACAATGTATTTCTTTATTCCGGAAAGAATACGGCTATATTTTTCATCGGCAGGATTGGCAGTAAGTAATTCAGATCAAAAGGCATCGCCAAGTTGATGGCGGAGTTGTAATTCTTCGACAGAGATAACAAAGTATTTCATTTTCAAAAATACCAAACGAGAAGAGTTTATGTAGTAAATGGTATTAAGTTCATTTGTGTTTTTGATAAATGAATTTTCGATATTAACATGATGGGGACTTTGCGCAAACTCCGGTAATGATTCAACATTTTGTTCGCAAAATTCCAAAATGGCATCTAATTGGTCAAAGCCTTCATTTTTGAGATTATCTTTAAGCGCTTCCGCTTGATAACGATACAGGCGGTTTTCTCCGGCGTTGTCGGCAGCGCCTATATCGGAAAGGTTAATCGAAAGAATATCATACTCCTGCCAAAAGGCAAGGCGGATGAGTGCAAACTGACAAAGGGTAAGAAGTTCCTGCAATGGAGTTTCTTCGGGCTGCTCTGTTTCG
>JAIRVY010000093.1 GCA_031253655.1 Bacteroidales bacterium | reverse complement strand
TCCAATCCGTCCAAAATGGTAGGAGTGTAAGCGGTAGCATCTTTTTTAAAGCAGAATAAAAAGCGAATGGCACCATTAGAGTACTCTATCAATTTCTTGCCGTACTCTTTGGTTTTATCTACCATATCGGACATTTTTACCGTATTTGCAACGCACATAAAATACAACTTGCTGCCTTGCGGTGCAATATCGTAAAACTCTTTTACTGCCTTGTGAAGGTTAGCGTTGACGTCAGAACTTTCGGCGGTAACGCCGTATTCTGCCAGTGCATCATATTTGGTAATCAGGTAGGGTTTGTTCAACTCTAATTTGCCGGTAAGGGCAACACCTGTGCAAACGAAACCACACACTCCGTCATCCATCGGGGATGAGGAGCCGAGCAATCCGTTTTCAAAAATTATTTTTACTCTTGGTAACATCTTTTCTATTTTTTAAGTTTAAACTCTTGGGGTTTCGTTTCGCCGCTGTGCCTTTCGGCACTTTCCTTATTAGAGAACCACTGCCCATCGGCAGCGAGGTAAACGGCTTTTAAACCGTTACCCCGCATAATCCCATCGGCAATTTTTTGAAGTTCTTTTTTTTCCATAACTAAGCAGCTGTAGCCTGTATTATACCCAACACTCCCTTGCCATCTGCCCTGCGGGCGCGCCCGCCTATGCGTTGCAGGAAACTGTATATATCACCGTAATAAGTAGGGTCGCCGGTATTCTCAAACATTTGCGTAGAACCTATCGCACGGGCTACCCACGTTTTGCTCCAAAATAGTCCAACTACACAGGTAGTGGTGGCTGCTACTGCTGCTTCCGTTTCAATCGCAATCATCTCTTCGGGGGTATATAGCAAATCTGCGCCTGTCCACTTAAATAATCCCGCAATTCCTGAAACAGAAGTAAGTGTATCTTTTGAGGCTAACAAGGTGGTGGAGCGTTCATAGATGGTAAATCCCTCCAGTTTGACTAATCTACCGGAAACAGGGTCGTAAATTCCGCCGATGTTTTTGTCGTTAGATTCTCGAAGCTCCGCACACAACTGTTCATACATTTCGGTTGATAATATTACATAACGGTCTGCCTTGTCAATATTCCACTTGTTAAAAATTGCTTTGGCTTTGGCAAAGTCCGCAACTGTCAAACCTGTTCTCTTACCGGTTCCATACACAAGGTTTCCGGCTAATGCCGTTCCGCTTGCTTTAATATAGTAAGTCGGTTTCCAGTTATACAGCATACTTTCGGCTGCAAACTGTTTAAGCGCCGCCATATCTTCGGTCATACAACTATCCATTTTATCATAGCTCAATTCAACCGTGTCGGCATAAGGTATAAATCTTGGGTCGGTAGTCAACTCGTCAAGAGCGTAGGTAATGTCTATATCTTTACGTCTCTTGATGGTTGCTGGTAGCGACTCCCTGTTTCTCTTTACCCCGCTGACACTTCCCGCTTGCGGAATGTGCACCAGCGTACCGCCAATTACATACTGACTTTCATCTACCGAATCCAATAAAAATTCATTTCCCTTAAATAGATTACCTATGATGTAATCCGTCCATATTTCCGGCGCAACCGCCATCCTAAGAGAACCGGCAGGCGCTTTAATAAATGTTGAAGCCGCAAAAGCCCCAATACCAACGGGCGTGCCAAATACGCTGCCCAATGAAACCGCAAACAACAGTGCGGTAACTACGCTAAATAAAAACTTTGTTCCTTTTTTCATCTTTTTTCTTTTTAATGGTTAATTATTATTTTATTAATCAATCTGGAACGCTACACCTGTTGGCACAAATGCGCTTCCGTTATACACTAAGGTTTGCACCTTTGTTTTTCCGGCTACGTTGGCAAAGGCAGGAGCCTTCACAACACCGTTGTCCTTGAAACTTACCTGTTCTGTAGCGGTACCTTTTGCCTGAACGGTAATCATGGCTCCGGGTTGTACGTTCTCGCCAACTTCAATTTCTATCTCAGTGGCTATAGCGGTAGTTCCGAGTTCAATAAAAGTAAAAGGAGATTTTACTTTTATTTTCGTTTTCCCGCTATCAATTACTGCCAGAGCAATAACCGGGGGAGCAGGAAATGGAACTTCAATCATTTGGTTTGAATGCTCCTCAACTTCCGGAGCTGTAAAGCCGTAGCTTGCATTTGTTGTTTTGTTAATCCACATAATTTTTAATTTTTAGGGTTTGTGTTGAATTTTGCTTTGTAGAGTTCATCAAAGTGCGCTTTGTTAGTCGCCTTCAGATTTTCCAACTTTCCTGCTTTGTGGTACTCATCCCATCCCCACGCCTTTTCAGCTTCCGGAATAACATTACCGTCAAGTTTATCCACTACTTTGTCCACGCCTTGACGTTTTGCTAAAATCGCTTCTACATCTTCAAAATTAGCTTCCGCCAACTTTGTGTAAGTAGCGCGCTCATCTTCACCAATTTTTTTGGCTTCAACGGCTGCGTTAATAAGGTTGGTTACCTTTTGCTTTTGGTAATTGGCAACCTGTTGGGAAAGGGTTAGGTTTTTGGCTTTTTCTGCCGCCAACTCACTCTGTGCGGCGTTACGTTCATTTACAACAGCCTGTACTCTTGTGAGGACAACATCCTCGTCGGTGGTTTCAGCCATATTAAGCGCATCCGCAAATTTTTTTGTTTCTTTTAACATTTCGCTTGATTTTTGATTAATAATATGATTTTGACAATAGTCAAATATTGCCTTACTGTCCGTAATGGTATCGGGAATAGAAATATCGCTTGGTATAATCTCATCACACAGCCCTAAATTCATTGCTTCCTGTGCCGTTAACCAGTGGTCGCGGCCATCGCAAAACTTTGTACGAGCCTCTTGGGTAGTTATTTTCATACGCCTGGCAAGCATATCATAGATACTTCCCTCAAATTTATCCAGCATGGTAGCATAATTTCTACAATCATCGGCGTTTCCGTAAACAGAACCCTGCACGCGATGATACATAAATTTTGAGTAGGCGTTGGCGATAACTTTATGACTGGGGTCGCTGATTATGGCAGCCATCATAGACGCGGCGATGCCGTCCACAACCCAGGTAACATTGAACTTGTTTCTTTGTAAATAACTAAACAGTGTTTGCCCCTGAATACATTGCCCACCATCTGAGTTTACATAAAAAGTGAACTCTTTGCAACCTTTTCTGCGCTTTTGCTCAATCTCTTGAATTAAAACAGGAACATCAATAATGGTTTCCTCCTTATTGCTGTCGTTACGCGCCGAAATTGTACCGTTCAGATACATCTCCTCACCGCTCACAAATTCATTTTTTGTCTGTTTCGCCATTAGTGCGCCATTAATTTTTCGGCAAAAGTAATATCAAAAAAAATATAATTTTCTATATTATTATACAGTATAATAACATTATAACAGTGTATAATAAATTATTCCCGTTTATCGAAATCCGTAGTAGTTTTGCCTCAAAAAATCGGAAAAATGGGCGATTTGACACGTGAACAAAAAAAAGACTTTGCACGAAATCTTTACATCAACAATCCCGGCATTACCCAAAAGGAAGTGGCAAAGCGTGTGGGCGTTAGCGCACAAACAATTTGCAAATGGGTTGAAGCGGAAAAGTGGGAAAAATTAAACAAGTCTCTTTTACTTAGTAAAAGCGAAACCCTCGCCGACCTTTACGACCAATTGTTAGAAGCTAAAAATGCTGTCAAAAACAGGGAGGAAGGCAAGCGTTTTATGAGTTCCAAAGAAGCGGATGCCGTGTTGAAAATAACGGCTGCCATTAAAAATCTTGAAACAGAAACCAACGTGGCAGAAAAAACAGAGGTAGGCAAACAGTTTTTGGCTTTTGTGAGAAAGATTACCGACTTTGAACAATCCAAACAGATAGCCTCATATTTTGATATGTACATTAAATCCTGTATGTAATGGCACAGTTAACGGCACAAGACAAACGCGCAATAAAAGAGTGGGAAATATACTTTAAGCAGTATATCGCCGATGTGGAAGTGGACAGCAGCGAATCGGAAGCCGACAAACAACTACGCATCAAAAAACTTGAAGCCGATCCGGAAGCGTGGTTTAAATACTATTTTCCTAAATACTGTACAGCAGCACCGGCAGAGTTTCATAAAAAAGCAACCAAACGCTTATTTTCCAAAACAAAATATTACGAAGTTAGAGCGTGGAGCCGCGAGCTGGCAAAGTCGGCACGCTCCATGTTTGAGATTATTAAGTTGTCTCTTACCGGACAAATACGAAATGTACTGTTAGTTTCCAACAGCTACGATAATGCAGAACGTTTACTAACACCGTTCCGGCTACAGATGGAATTTAACTGCCGCATCATTAACGATTACGGCGAACAGAAAACGGAGGGCAAATGGGAAGCCGGCGAGTTTACCACCAAGTTAGGTTGTGCCTTTCGTGCCATTGGCGCCGGTCAATCGCCGCGTGGAACCCGCAACGAAGAGATACGCCCCGATTTTATTTTGATTGACGATATTGATACGGACGAGGAGTGCCGCAACCCGGAACGCATTAAAACCAAATGGGACTGGATTGAACGCGCATTAATCCCAACTTTAAGCGTTAGCGGAAATTGGCGCATCCTGTTCAATGGTAACATCATTGCTAAAGATTGCTGTATTACACGCGCCATAAAGGTGGCAGACCATGTGGATATTATCAATATTAAAGACAAAAACGGAAAATCTTCATGGGACAAAAACAGTGAAGAAGATATTGACGCCATCCTTTCAAAACTTTCCACAAAAGCAATACAGGGCGAATACTACAACAATCCCGTATCGGAAGGAACGGTTTTTAAGGAAATGGTGTGGGGCGCGGTTCCCAATTTAAAACGGTTCAGATATATCGTGCTTTACGGTGACCCCTCGCCATCAAACCGCGTTACAAAGGCAAACTCATCCAAATCGCTGGTTGCCGTTGGCTTATTGGAAGGAAAATACTATGTGATAGATTGCCGTTGCCTGCAGGTAACCAATGCCGAGTTTGTGCAGTGGTTTTACAATGTGAGGGATGATATTCCCGAAAGCGTACAGGTATATTCCTATATCGAAAACAACTCGCTGCAAGACCCTTTTTACGAACAGGTGATTACACCTCTGTTCCGTGAAGCAGCAAAAGAAAGGGGTGTTTTTCCAATTTTACCGGATGACAGAAAGAAACCGGACAAATACAGCCGAATAGAGGGAAACCTTGAACCGTTAAACCGAAACGGACACCTTATATTAAACATTGCTAAAAAAGAGAACCCACATTTTGCACGGTTAGAAGAATCGTTTTTGTTATTGGAGCCTAAATTAAGCGCACCGGCAGACGGCTGCGATGCGGTAGAAGGCGCCGTATGGAAACTCAACGAAAAGGCAAAAACATTAGACAACACTAAAATTAACGTTGGAGTGAGAAAACACTCCTCAAAACGAGTATAAACCATAAATTATTAATTTCAAATGTTTCAATTATGCAAGCGCCTGTACAATTACATCAGAGTCAAAAGTGCCATCAAACAAGCCAACAGATTGGCACACCTAACCAAAAAACGTCATTATGTTATCAAAGTACACAAAAAAATACGGGTGTACAACAGGGTACACGTAAACTTCCTTATTCAGCAGGGAGTTTTGCACCCTAAACTAAAAGATTCTATTGAACTGCAAAAAATATCCATCTATTATACCGTATAACCATGTACTTTACAATTGAAGATTTAAAAAAGGGAATCTTCGGGGAAGTGCTGCAAGCAGTTACCCGAAATGAGGAAAACGCGCATACGGCAATTGGCGATGCGATACACGAGGCAAGCAGCTACTTAACGGCAAGATATGATTTGGCTCAAGAGTTCAAAAAAACGGGAAGCGCCCGTTGCGCTATGGTCGTTAAACTGATTCGCGATATCGCATTGTACAATTGCTATTCTGTTAACAATCCCGTAGGAATGCCGGAAACGCGCCGCAAAAAATATGAAGATGCCATTTCATTCTTAAAGCAGGTGCAGCGCGAAAAAGCCACTCTCGGTTTGCCCAGACTGCAAGGGGAACAATCGCCGAGTAATTTTGTTGCTTTCGGCTCAAACACAAAACGTAAAAACCATCTCTAATGGAACAGAAAAAAGGAATTAAAAAAGCCGGAAATGTACCGGCAATAGTCATACAAAATATTGACGTACGTGTGCCACAGCGCACTTCAACGGATATTCAAGGTTGGCGCAATGCCATTAAAAGTTTTGAAAACAAAGAAAGCCCAATCCGAACACGCCTGTACGACCTTTACGATGATTTGCTGTTAGACGGACAAATAGAATCCACGTGGGGAAAACGTGTGGACAATATTCTCAATAAGGATTTACTCTTTGTGAAAGACGGCGTGGAAGATGAGCTAATCGGAAAACTGTTAAGTTCGCCCGACATGCGGCAAATTATAAACGACCTGATGGATACCATACTTTGGGGATACACGGTTATTCAAATCAATAAGATTTGGTGGGACAATGACCAGGAAGTGCACCGCATTGATTACGACCTTATACCAAGAAAACACGTACACCCTGAACGCAAATTTCAGTGCATATCCTATCAGCAATCCATAATTACACCTGATATCCTCTTTACTCAAGAACCGTACAACCGCTACATGATTTACACAGGAAACCCCACATCAATGGGACTAATGGCAAAAATTGCGCAGTATGTAATTTATAAGCGAGGCGGATTAGGCGATATGGCACAATATGCCGAAATGTTTGGTATGCCGTTTAGGGATTGCACATACGAGGACTTCGACGAGGACACACGCATGGCGTTAGTACGAATGAATGAAAATTGGGGCGCTGCGCCCTGGTTTGTGCGTCCAAAAAGTTCTCAAATGAATCTCATATCCGGAGACAGCGGTGCCGGAAATGTGATTTACAAGGATTTGGTTGCCATATGCGATGCCTTTATTTCTAAAATACTTGTAAGAAATACCCTCACTACTGAACAGGGCGAAAAGGGGGCGCGCTCACTGGGCGAAGTACACGCAGAAAGTGAAGACAGCGTAAAAGAGTCCGATGAGAAATTTATCCTCTCGCTACTCAACACACAGGTGCGCGCCATTTTAAAACGCTTTGGCTTCAACCTGCAAGGCGGCGAAATATGGTTTAGAAGTCCCGAAAAAGACTGGAACGCACTAAAAATAAAATGGGAGGTGATTGCCGGAATTAAAAAAGAGTTGCCGGTAGATGATGATTTTGTTTACGAGGAGTTTGATATTCCAAAGCCTGAAAACTACGAGGCAATGAAAGAAGAAATGAAATCAGTCCCCGATTTTTTCGTATAGGGGCGCATCCAACGCCCGGACTTGAAATATTGGATACTCTTTATTTCGGAAACTCAACATCACAGGTTATGGAGTGCGTGGCAACTTTTACCGCACCCTACAACTTAACCAAAAAGGAGTTGTACGAAAAAGTACTGTCCGATATTAAAGCCGGCAACAGCAGCACAATTAACACTGACCTGTACCGTGCCTACTGCGAAAGCCTTAAACGAGCTGTTTCCGGTGTATTACAAAGCGGCGAATACGGCAGCAGATACTTTGATATGCAGCAGCAGCTTGAGGCGAATGTGAGCCGATTCTCTGCCTTCAAAGCCTACCACGCCACGCGGTTGCTACAGGAGAATGAACACCCTAAAATAAAAAAGGCTATTTTAAACACTTTTAATCGCTACCAAGTGGCAGAGTATAATACTACAGTTGCCCGCACAAGAACCGCAAAACAGTGGAATGACTTTAACGCCGACCCGGTAAGCAACGAACTGTATCCAAATATTAAGTGGCTCCCCTCACGTTCTGCAAACCCACGAGAAGAGCACCGCATATTTTGGGGCAAAGTATGGGCGAAAGATGACCCCTTTTGGAGCGAGAATCAACCCGGCAACCTGTGGAACTGCAAATGCGACTGGGAAGAAACAGACGAACCCGCCACAGACGGAACATACAACTACACGCCACCGGCAGGGCTGGAAGGCAATCCGGCAGAAACAGGAGAGATTTTTACGGATAAGGCAAGTTACCTTAAAATGAGTGAATCTCGAAAAGAAGAAGTCGAAAAATCTACTTATAACATAGCAAGAAACGAATCACTTAAAAATGCAATTGGCAGGCTTAAGGACGTAATCATTGAAAAGAAAACTTCCGAAGGAACCATACAGGTAGGGTTTAACAGAAAAGGTCTTGAACATTTCCAGTATGATTTTTTTCCAAATAAATGGACGCGAGATGAAATACTGCGAACAATAGATACGGTATTAAAGAATGCTGAATATGTGGCCGAAGCTAACTGTTTCAAAGGAAATCCTATGGTAGATAAATTCTACTATTATAAAGTAACACTGCTTGAAAATGAATGGTTCTTAAATGTTCGCAAGTTAAAGAATGGTAGGGCATATTTATATTCAATGACAGATAAAATAAAAAAGAAATAGTCCATTTCCGTACCCTACAGGGGTAGGCTGTTACTATTTCCTTTTAACGCGGCGAAGATAGTATAAATTTTTTAATAACAAACAAAATTAAATCTTTTTCAGCTCAACTCTCAATGCCTCCAATTTGTCTAAAATCATCTTCTTTCGTGTCTCATCCTTATTATTGCAATCCGCAAGGTACTGTGTCCACCTTTTGATATCATCCTCTAACCGTTCTTTTTTAGCCTCATAACTTGCAAATAATAACGAATAATAAAATACATCCCACGTAATAAAAATAGTCATTAAAATCGTAATTATTATGAATGAAACCACAAACCACTTGCCAAAGCAGACATACTTAAATACACAAAAGTATGCCGCAATGAAAAAAGGATACTTTATACTTAGCTGTATCCTGTCTCTTGTGCTTTTCCTTTCCGGAACCGCACTTTTAATTTTCCTTTTCCAAACAGGAACCATAAATCTTATTAACTCACTAATTATTGCTCCTGCTATTATACTAACAGCCGCTGTTATAAGTGTATCCATATATAAAAGAAATCAAAATGTTAAACATCTATTTGAACGCGAAAATAATAATAAACTATGACCCCAAAAGAATTTAACCAAAATATCAAACGCCTTACCACAGAATACAAAGAGTTCTTTGATAAGTACGCTCCGGTTATCGCCGGAAAAGAGGCAGTGAGTTTCTTTAAAAAGAGTTTCCAAAACGAAGCATGGGGCAGAAACAAGTGGCAAGAGGTAAAACGCCGGCAAAGTGAAAAGACAAAAGGAGTGGCAAAAACACGAAAAATACTCACAGGTGCCACCGGCGATTTAGCACGTTCCATCGAAGTGAAAGAAACATCGCCCGGAACGGTAGTGATTTGGACAAATCCCACTGCCTTCAAAAGCAAAGAACCATACGGAAGAGTACATAATGAGGGATTAAAAGCCGGCAGGGGCGCCGGCTTCACCATGCCAAAACGCCAATTTATGGGCAACGACCCCGAACTCAACAAAATAATCATCGAAAAATTAGAAACCAAACTCAAAGAAATATTTAACAAGTAACCCATATTAACCAGTAATCATTATTAGAATGTTAGCACAACTTTATTTAGCCTACGAGCAAAAACTAAAATCAATCATTGACCCC
Source organism: Bacteroidales bacterium (assembly GCA_031253655.1). Taxonomy (GTDB): domain Bacteria; phylum Bacteroidota; class Bacteroidia; order Bacteroidales; family WCHB1-69; genus WRNX01. The sequence continues at coordinate 27,939 of JAIRVY010000093.1, read as the reverse complement.
AAAACCGGAGAACCGTTTTTTAAACACTTCGACCTGTGGAACCAAAACGTTGAATTTATAGAACAGGAAACCCCCTTTGAAACGCCGGCAGTGTTTTTTGAGTTTGTGCCCATCCAGTGGCGCACGATGGGGCAGCAGGTACAGGATGCCGACCTTACCATTAAGCTGCACATCGTAACCCAATGGTACGGGCAAACCGCAGAATATACGCCGGAACAAATTCGAGTGCAAATGCTTGAATATCTAAACATACCCGGCATAGTAGTGAGAGCGTTGCAAGGCTTCTGCACACCATTTACCAACGGCTTAATGCGAACACAAAGTACCACTAACCACAACCACGAACGCTATGTGGACAGCGTGGAAGAATATGTTTGTCGTGTAGAAGATAGCTCGGCAGAGCATAAATATACAATGAAAAAGTTAGCGCCCGATGTTACTGCAGAACTTGCAATAAAAAAAGCCCTCAAGTAAGAGAGCTTCCTATTAATTACGTAACTCAGGCATACTTTCACCTTTGGAAAGCCCTTTTGATGTGCTCCATTTCCCTTTCAATTTGCCGGTCAACATTGGGCATATTTATTATTCTCATAAACGTATTGTAGTGCATGGGATACAACGGCTCAATAAAAGTACGGAACACCCCTGCATAAGTGGTATAACCCGGCTTATAATGCAAATTCACAATATCAACAATGATTTTACACTGTTTTAGATAGTTTAGCCTGTTGTATCCTTTTTTTGTCATTTTCAGAATTTATGGTGAAAGTATTAACGATAACTTTTCCCTGTAAATATCATTTCTCACGCCATCTGCATAATCGTGGTCGGGCCACTTTATGTGCACAAGCACGCACAGGCGTCCGGGCATGAAATTATGGTTTTCAATAATGCACTTTACGGTTGTGTCAATCTTCGGAAAGTTCGCTCCGACCTCGCTAATCGTACAGTTTACCAATTCGTTTCCACTCTTGCTACACATATAGGTTGATTTCGAATGTAACTCCGTATGAAACGCAAACTCAAAATCTGGCAGCTGTTCAATAGGCATGCCCCTAAATTTCACTTCTACTTCAATGTCGCTGTTTTTTTGTTTTTCCATAATGAATACTATTATTTCTAATAACTATCAACTATAACATTCGTATCCTTTATCAGCTAATAATTGAGCCAGATAGGGTCTATTGGCAAAATTACAGCGTACAGTAGGTGTCACTACAACAGGTGGCATATTGGGATCGATATCATCTTCAATAATCACTGGAGGCGGGGCAGGTTCTAAGCGATTACATATTTCAAGAACTGATTGATAAGATTGGATTCCTACTAAGTCAAGGCGCCAATCATGTGGAAATGAAACGTTATATTCAGGAAACTGAATAGGATCTTCCTGCGTCTCAACACACACAATACTCATATCACTAAGAGTGGGTACAACATAATTGTATGGATTGAAGTAATCTCGTAAAGGATGATTGAGTATTAATTTTTTTAAAGTTCTTACATTACTGAAACTTTGGACATAAAATGAATTTTTAGGAACGGTAAGTTCTCCCAATGAGGTGTTATTTAGAGACATATCCGGAATTGTAACTGGTGGCAGCCTGTTTATATATTGCAATCCCGTATTCAAAAAAGCGTTTGCTCCATAGAAACCGGAGTTTAACACAACAGTAGCATCCATTTTTACAGCTTCAAAGTAGGGAAGGTGTGGGCTATATGCTGCTTTCGCCCCAAGGCTGAAAGTCGGAACGGAGTTATTACCAATATAAATATAAAGCGCATGGTAAAATATAAAGCTTGTAGCTATATTAAAAGAAAGGTTAACATTTGTAGAATAAAAAATGGCATATCTTGTGGCGAAAGGCTTTCCGGATTTGTCTTTTGAAAGGTCAGCCGTCCAATTGCCATTATAATTTATTGTTTTTCCGTCAGAAGTTTTATAATAACCGCTATTGTTGCCAAAATTGAAATTATAGACATCAACCGTATCGCTAAATAAAACAATACACCTCTTATTCGGGTCGGGGTCATCTTTAAATATCTGCTCAATATCCCACCAGTCCGGATGTGGCTGCCACCCGTCAGAAACGCAACCCCCGCCACCTTGCGCAATTGCGCTTACCTTAGATGCGTACTGCACCAAAGGGGTTGCAGGCGGTATTCCTACGCCCTTATTTTCTATTGCCTGCCTAATATCCTCTTTGCAGTTGCTTATAATCTGTAGATTGTTTTCTATTGTACTCATACTTATCCTATAATTGTGGTTAATACTGTGTTGATATCACCTATACTTGCTAAGGAAGTATTGAACTCGGTTTCGCTACCGGTGTACCCACCCGTAATTGCCGACTCGTAGGCGCTCTTACCCTGTGCACCGTTTTCACCGTTTTTTCCATTCTCACCATCCTTTCCATTCTTCCCATCCTTTCCGTCTTCCCCGTTTTTACCGTCTTCTCCTTTGCCTCCTTTAAATTTCACAAAGTTTTCACCATCTCTGTACATTTCAGGAGTTTCGTCTCTAAAAAGAATTAAATCTCCATCTTTTACTTGCTTCCCGTTTGAAGCAATCCAATCGTCAAACTGCTCTTGAGAATCAAACAGGAAAGAAGTTACCCCCCTGTAAACGGTTACTTTTGGTTCCGGTATTGAAAATGTAACCGGTACCTGCATTTGCACTTCAAAATGATTTTTTTTCATAATAAATTTGTATTTAATTGTTATTTAAAACCCCATCCGCATTTGTATGGCGCGGCTTACCTGCGGGGCTATTTGTTTGTTGTAAATCAATTCGCACACTGCCTTTTCGTACAAGCCAATTGCCCCAACATTATTTAAAAAAATATACATCTCAACCATTGTTAAGCTAAATTGATATCTGCTTTGTACCTTGTACTGTTTCGACAAAAAGCGAAATTTTAAATCTTCCAACGCCTCTTTGGTATATAACGAGATTACATCAAAAACATCTACAATGTCTGCAGCATGAGTAATAATGGTACTTATTGTTTCAAACTCTTGCCTGGAAAGTCTAATCTTAATCTTTGTTGCCATAATTCGTTTTATCTAATCCAAACTTCACTGCCTAAATATGTTTCTGCTAACTTCGGCTGCGTGCCTGCCGGTATTTGCAGAAAGTATTGCGGCACATAGTTGTACGCTGCCAATTGAGCGCCCTTGCTTATACCATTCCACCGCTTTTCTGCTACTTTTTTACTGCTGTTGTCCTTGTATCTGTTTTTAAAGTATATAGCCCAAAAATCGGCAAATGTGGGGTCAAAGTCTATCTGCCGAAATTTGAGATTTGGCAGTTTGCAATGTCTTAATGCGCTTTGTAACGCATTTTGGTTAATCGCCATTTCACAAACCCAACGCATCATCCACCTATGCTGCTCCTCTCGCATATTGGTATTAAAGCAGTCAAGTGTCGGGCGCTCACCGTTCTCATCGTAGGTAAGTGTCGCCTCGCCGGTAAAGGCATCTGATGTAATAATGTATTTTATCATAATGCTATTAATTTAAGTTTAAGTTCTTGCGCAATATGGTATTCTAATTTTGCCCCCCTGCTTTCCGCCCAGTCGGGCAACAGGTAAATGGCATCGCATTGCACCAATCCGCCTATACATACTTTCATACACTTTTCCCAAAGCCAATCTTGCGAAACCAGCCGGATAGGGTTCACTACAGTATAGCCGGCTTGCTTGAGTAGAAATTCCGCTGCGTTGAATTTCACAAAAATATCCGTATAATTAAGCCCTGAAATTTTGCCGGCGAGATAAACTTTCATAGTAGTGATTAATGATTAGTGGTTAATGATTAATTTTGCTCCGGTGGCGGGAATCGAACCCGCCCTTTATTTTAGTGCCCCACACACCGAATACCATTTTTAAAATGGCAAATCAATTACCTCAATGTCCTTAGTAGTATAAAAACCACTTTTACCATTTGAATAAGCGTGGGTAGAAAGGTAGTAATCTACCCCATCTTCGCTGGTAAATTTTCCGATATACTGATATTCGGATTTTCCTTTTACAGTTGTAAAAACTGTACCCTTTTCTAATTTTGAAATTTTCATAATGTTAATTTTTTAATGCTTAATTATTAACTGGTTATTCCTCTTTTTTCGGTTCCACAAAAAACGTTTCATCCTGTGTTACAAAAATCCCTACTTTGGAAAAGTGCACTGCCGCTTCCGGAAGGTCCCTGTCGGCAAGCAGTCTGTCCTTTGCCGGCTCCTCCGCTGTGCGCACATAATCCGGCAGGAACTCCTTTAACAGATTGGTTACCGCCTTCCATGTGAAACCCTTCAGCGTTTTCAGTTGCGGTGTGCCTGTTCTGAAGCCCAGAACGCCGTGCACTGTCTCCATACTTTTTCTTTTGATAAAGACTTCCGCCTTGTTTTCCATAGCATAAGACTGCAGAATGTCGAAAGATTTATCTTTCAACTCGCTCAGCCTGCCTATTTCCTCAGCATTCTTTTCGCGAATCTTTACCATTTCAATGTCCATTTGGGCATTGATTTTTTGAATACGCGCATCACAACGCGCATAATCCGCAAATGCCAGTTCCATTTGCTCGGTGGTAACACCTGAGTGAATCACCTTTTTTTCTCTTGTTTTTGCCATAATACTACTAAATTAATTGTTTAACTTTTTTTATACCAAGTCTCCTTAGATACTGTTTGTTCATTTTAGAATCAAGTCCGCAAATGCGTACAATTGCGGTGCCGTTCATAATCATTTCTGCCGCTCTTACGTGGGCGCGGTCACCCATGATACCGCCGCCGGGTAAACCATCGGGCGCAATAAAGTCAAGGCGGCTTTTCTTTGGGTAATAATCTACTGTTGTCATAATGTTTTGGTTTGGTTTATTTTTTTAGAAATTCTGTTAATCTGTAGTTTCTTTTTTCTTCAATTGTTTCTTTTTCGCACTCTCTTTTCCATTCAGTATAACCTCTAAATGCCATCACGATATATTGGCAATCATCACTCATACAAGCGTGGTAGGCACATCCACGGTTTTTACATTTCTTACCCATAGCTAATTCATACAAAAAGGTTCATAAGTTTCATTTTTTGTGCTTACCGTCTTTTGCTTTTTGCAAAACTCATGGTAAATGCGCGTAAGCCCTGCCGGGCTTATCTCGTTAAAGTAGTTTGTGCCGGCAGCCTTGCAGGCAATACCTTTCACGTAATCCATTGTGTATTTCAGCCCCTGTAACTCCCCCCAGCGGAAGATGGCGCGAAGCACGCCCTTGCGCTTTTTATCCAATTCGGCGCGTTCCGGTGCATCATCCCCCACCGTGTCTATTCGCTCAGATACGGTATGCCGTTTTTCTGTGCGTATGCTTTTGAGGTATTTAATCAGTTCCATTGCCTCCATAAATTCCAACTCGCTGGTGTGTTCGGTTCTGCCACCGGTAAACTCAAACACTATTTCGGAAATGGCGAATTTGTTGTTCACACCGAGCTGGCTAAAGAGCCAATACAGAGTGCGGTTTTGTTGGGTGGTGCGGGGGTTATTCATAGTATTGTATATTTATAAATAATTCAATTTGATTTTTACCAACGTATTTCTTCCTTCTATTTTCCACTCTGTGTTTCAAGTCGTGTCTGTTATGACAATATTGGCACATCACTTTAAGATTTGAATCGGCGTTATTTTCGGGCGTATGGTCTAAGTGCCCAACGGTAAGTACAATTCTTGTAAAACCGTGATATTTTAATGATTCTTTCAAATTGCTGTGACAATACCTAATACGTGCAATTATCATATCCCACTCCTGAGACGCTGGTAGCCTGTATTTGCCGTGCGGAAGCCTTTTGATAATTGTATGGTTTTTTATTCCGCACACCTCACAACTATTTCCAGCCATATATCTTTTTGCTTTCGATAACTGGCTCCAATGCTTTGGATATCTTTTTTTGTTTTCGGGTTTGATAGGCATAATTCGTAATTTTTAATTCGTAATTGATATTACATTTCCCCAATACTTTTCCGCCAGTTCCGGACACACGTCTATCGGCTCCCCGCCGCCATACCGGCTAACCGGAAAGGCACGAAAGCCGGATACCTTGAAATATACCATTGCATCACGCCATATCTCATCGGCAGTAGCACCCTTTGGCTCGCCGCTGCTATTCACATGAGAAACATACACAAACAATTTATCAGGGAACATTTTTTTAAGTTTCCTGTATTCCGTTTGTTTCATATTATAAAACAAAACAGAATCAATAAAAACAACCTTTGGGCTGCGTTGGCGCAAAAGAACCGAAACTAAATCCGATATATTCGGAACATCACGGCGGTCAATTACAAACCAATTTTTCTCTACATCTTCAATTTGATGGCACTGCATCGCTTTTCTAAAAGCCAAACTAATACCCTCCTCTGCGGTTACATACAGCACTTTGCCAAAAGAGGTCAGATATTTACTTAGCTGCAAAGCAAAAGAGGTTTTCCCGTGTTTAGGAGGCCCATATATAAACCACGTCCCGGTAAACTCAGGCTTGCCAATTGCCGACCGCCACTTGTCAGACAGAGAAATGGTTTTAAACTTCTTATCATACACATTACGAACCGTTAAGGCACGTGCTTTTTTTCCCTTCACACAGGGAGGCAGCGTTGTAAGTTCAGAAGTAGGTTGATATGTTTTGCTCATACTTATTGCTTTGAAGCGTTTACTTTATGAATAGAGTGTACTTTGCGCTTTACACGTCTCAGGTCATTTTCGCAGTCGTCAATAATTGTTTTTATGTCGGTTTTTTCGGTTAATCCATTGGCGGCACATATTTCGGTAATATCCGTAATATTGGCACCCTTGAGCATGATAAACTTTCTACCTATACGGCTGTAAATCTCTTTGTAGCCCTTTTTGTTTAGTCTTAAGCCACGTTTAATCTTCTTTTCCAAGTGGTCGGTTGCCAAAAGGATAATGCCACAGTGGTCTTCCAATTGATTGTAAAGCGTAATGAAGAAATACAACACCTGGTCGCTCAGCTTGTCGGCTTCATCCATAACAATAAGCGGGTTTTCCGTGCGCTTTAGTTCGCTTACAATGCTTTGCATCATTTCGCCAACAGTATCACCGTAACTGTTTTTACCCATTTCGCGAAGCAGCTCCTGCATAAACAGTTTGCGGTTCCAGTACTCGTTACAATTGAGCAGGAACACGTTTTTGTTGCTTTCGGAAAAAGCGCGTGCCGTTAAACTTTTTCCGCTTCCGGCTTCGCCGCAAACAGCCATTACCATAGCGTTTTCCTGTGCATCCTTAAAGATGTAGGTTAAGGTTTTAAAATCTCTTGTTTCCACTATATTCCACGATTTTTGTTTTACGCCGATTTGCGCCGCAATGCTGCGCCACATTACCTCGTTAATCAAGTCCCACTCATTGTTGAGCAACTTGCTGATGGTTGCCGATGAAACGCCGTTGAGCGTATTGGCGGCTTTGTTTTGACTTCCTCTTTGTTCGCAGTACCGCTGCAAACAGTCTCTAATTTCCAATTTTTCGTTTAATGTAATCATAATATTTATTTGATTGGGTTAATAAATTGCTGCGACACATTCTACCTCTTTGTCTAAACTTTCTACCAAATTACTTTCCGCCTTGAGCGATTTGCCCACACTGTAATCCTTTTTGGATATACCTTTGAGTTTGGGCATTTGTAATCCGAATTGTGAGGGGTGGTAGCCGTGACGTTCAAGGCGTTGCTCCGCACCCTCGTGAATAGTAATGCGCATTGTTTTATTTACTCTGTTCATAGCCGCAATAAACGCATAGTCTAACTCGTCTTGCTCCTGTTTTGCACGATGAATTTTGATATACTTCCCTGCCATAGCAACAAAACGGTAATCGCCGGTTGCCGATTTTTCGTAAAGAGCCACGGTAGTCATATCCTCTAAAAAATATCCCACATAAAACTCCCTGTCAATATTGCGCAGGTTAAAGTCAATATCCGGTGCGCCGTTTTTCAATACTTCAAATTGATATTTTTGCTTTTTAACTTCCATTACAATGCCGTTTGCACGGTATTTAACCGGTTTGTTATTTATCATGCCAAACAAGAGTATCATATCATACGCGCTTACCTGTGTTGCCTTTTCGTTTTGGCTTTCGCGATACATATCAATGCGGCGTTTACCGGTGGCATAATGCACGCCATCGTTCCATTCGCGGCGGCGTTTTTCGTATATCTTTTTTATCTCATCAAGTGTGGGCAAGTTGGTAAGGTTGGCGTTTACAAATTCGCGGTTCACTTTGCTTTCCTCCAACTTTGCCTGAATATTCATACCGGTAAAAAACCAGTCCTTGTGTAAAAATTCTGCCTGAAAACGTCCAAAGGCGCTCTCAATGGTTTTGCTTTTTCCGTTGTAAGGCTGTGTATTAATTGCCAAGCGTGCCAAATTCTTAAAAAACTGATTGTTTTTCAACTTCTTGTGTCCGCCTTGATTGTCGAACCGTATCTCGTAAGGCTTGCACCCGGATGTTTCTATTGCCATTTTATAGGCGTGGAACTGTGCTTCAAAGTCTTCGTTTTTACTGATATGGTAACCCAAAAATACTTCGCTGTACACATCCATAACCTCGTACACGTTAATCGTTGCCACTTCGCCCTTTTCATCCCGGTAGTAGTAGTTAAGTTTTGTTCCGTCTCCATACCACAACGTATCGCGCCTGGTGGGCAATTCCGTACTGTGTTGACGGACATATTTTTCCTTGAATTTCAACTCGCCAAAGCGACAACCGTACCACAAAGCCTTAACTTCCGGCTTATTTAGAAACAGATACAGCGTTCGCGGCTCGTGAATGGACTTCCACTTCAGTTCAGGCTCCGCACTTGCCCGATGGTTGTATTCATCAAAAAGTTGATAAAGCGTGCACTTATTCACCTGAGATGACCACCGGGCAATTACCCAATCCTTAGCGGAGCCGGTTAGTTTTGCGGCGTTATTACAGAAAGATGATTTTTTGATTAATGATTCGTAAGCTGCTTCTCTGTTAGAGAGGTAAAGTTTTCGGTATTCTCTGAATTTTTCTTCAAAACGGCGAACATTCGTGGGTAAATTGTTTTCAATTCCGCCGGCATGGTCAGGTATTTCGTAAAGTTCCTTTGAACATTTGCAGCAATTCTTAAAAAAGTCTGCTGCCAATGGCTTTTTGCCACGTGCTGCACGAACGCGAATATGCTCCTCATACATATTCACATAATAGTTTAAGATGCTCGCGTTGTTGGTATATAGCCTCTTCTTTTCCTCAATCAATTCAATGCCAAGTTCATCTCTGTAAGTTCTGTAAAAAAATTCAGCCTCGCCATCAATCCTTACACCTTCTTTGGCATCTTTTGCCGATGCACTCGGAAAAGCCTTTCCCATATTAGCCTCTATTACCTCCAAACGTTCGGGGCGGCGAATGCTGGAAATATCAATCAACGTGTTTCCGTAAAGCCCGCGCCGGAAAATGGTTAAATAACCTCTATAACTATCTGTATTAAACTGAGGATAAGTTAAACCACACGCCACCCAGTCATTCACCGTAATACAAACCGTTCCGTCTATTATTTGATATGCCATTGGTTATTATTGTTTTTTGTTTTTTTTAGCTCCCGCTCCGGTCTCGAACCTAGATGTGCACCCTATAAGTTATTCTTATCGCTTGCGGGGAAAAAGTGTAATTTCGCGTTGCCAAACTTTAAAATTTACACGTATGGAATTTAATAATAGTCTTCAACTGACGATGGGACAGTTTCAGGACGATAAGGCTCTCTTAAAAGCTGACAAACATGTTTATACCGTACTTGAACCTCTATGCAAGTCCTTGGGTATAGAACTGAACAGTAGCCATTCCGAATTATACAAGGACGGCACGCCTGATTACTTCCCGCAGTATGAGGTAACTTACAAAATGCACCGGAAGGTGAAAAATCAAAAGAATCTATACTGCTTTGTATCGCTTTTTGAAGCGTTTGCAAAATTGTTTTCTCAAGTTCCTGGGGTTGAGAGGTGCGAACTGGAATGGTAACATTAATAAGAATATTAGTTGGCCTTTGTTTTTTCATTTTTACCTCCCTGAACTTAAACTAATTCATACACTTTTTTATACTCGCTTCCATAGAAGGTTCCACCATATAGCCTTTGCGTTTTAGTATGCCGCTTTGCCTCAACAAATCCTCTGCCATAGTAATGCAATGCCTTTATGGCATCTTTTTTTCCCGAATAGGTTACACCCGTAAATTGGATGTTCCAATAATTAAGTGATTTTCCATCGGCAGACCTAAAAACCTGATATGCCCATTGTGTTTTTTCAATAATTTGGATTGGGTTTTTCATAATACATATATTTTATGGGTTAATACTCTAATAAATAGGGTCGCCGCCCATATTAATAGCAGCCTTGCGAATCTTTTGTGCCTTTTCGCTGTTTGACCTTCCGTTAATCGCATTACCGATGCTTCGGGTTGTTACACGAAACATTTTAGCCAACTTTTCGCTTGTTCCGTATTTTACTTTTACTTTTTTGATTTCAGTATTCATTTTTTTACTTTTTTTGTGGCGTTTTTCCTACTTGGAATAACACGGCAAAAATATAAACTTTTTTTATATTATACAACAAAAACGCATTTTTTTTTATATTATGGCTGAAAACAACGACAATCTGTTTGATTTACAAAGAATAAGAAAAATAATAAACTGGTATATTTTTCGTGAATATGGCAAAAATGACGCTGAAATTGCGTCCTTACTGGGCTATACAAAGTCGTCTTTGTCGCAAATATTGAATGGACAAGTTCCTGTATCTCAAAAATTCGTTGATAAACTTTGTTCTATTGACGATAATATAAACAAAGTTTGGATTAATGGAAAGGGGGATATGCTACTAAGAAACATAGGAGTTCCCAAAATGTTTCCAGCTCAACCAAATGAAGGTATTCCATTAATCCCCATCAGTGCAATGGCGGGTTTTGGAACTGGTGAGACACAGATATTAGAATATGAATGTGAACGTTTTGTAGTGCCAACATTTAAGGAGGCTGAGTTTTTAATACAGGTAAAAGGCTCCTCAATGTATCCCAAATACAATTCCGGAGATATTGTGGCGTGTAGAAAATTGCCGTTAGATACGTTTTTCCAATGGAATAAAGTATATGCATTAGATACGGAGCAGGGTGCGTTGGTTAAACGTATAAAAAAGGGCGAAACAGACGACACGCTAACTATCGTATCCGATAATCCAAATTACGAGCCGTTTATTTTGCATAGGAGTAAGATATATGCCATTGCTATTGTGGTGGGGGTAATTAGGCAGGAATCATAGTAAATAACAACGTATTTACCACTTCATATACTGAAATCCGTTATATTGCTTATATTTAACATTTTATATAAACAAAAGGGGTGTTACTCAATATTAAAGTTGTTATATTATGGGTGAGAACTGACACGTTTTTTTCAATATCTCATTTTTTTTTGCTGCCCTAAGGGGTTTCAGTCGAACATATTTTGCTGCAAACTTTGCTGTTAACTCGCTGTTAACTCGTGACAAATTGATTTATAAAAGATTTTTTTGGATAGAAAAAAGGGGTTAAATTTGGGGTAAATAGGTATGTTTGGCATGAGTATAGTTAATCACTGTTTAAAGCGTGTTTTTTGCCTGTTTACCGCGTATTCTGGGCTTATTAGTAGGAAAGTATTACTTATGCACAGATAAAGTTTAACTTTCACTATGGTTAATTAAAGTTTGCGGGGTAAAAATTAAACTAAAATGTAAGTTTTGGCACGTTTTTGCACAAATTGATTTCTGCCTGCGTGGGCAAAAAAATGTTGTAAGTAATTAAAAATCAGGTAAAAAATCGGGTAAAATAGAATACTCTTTTATGTACTTTTTAATTTACGCCCTATAATAGTGGGCTTATACTGTTCTACCTTTCAAACAACGACACACTTCCGTATCGCGCCGAAATCTTTACTTTTTTATCCGAAGCTAGTTTCTTCCCGTAAATCCCCTGCATCCCGGTGGTATAATTATCCGAACTGAAAGTAGCCTCATTTAATCGTATATTTTTGTCTTTAAAGTCCGTATACCTGCCTGAATAATCAAACGCAAAAGATTCTTCTCTTGGAATATTGAGAAAAATATTGCTATGGGTGGCATCTGTAATGAAAATATTGGTAAACGAATTCAAAACTTCCTCAATGGTAATTTTTGAATAGGAAAAAGGATTTAATACACAGGAAGATTTTAAAGATTTAAGAGTTAGTGTTCCGTATTTCATATCTCCTTCAATTTTTTCAATAGATTTTTGAATGGTAATCTTATCGTATCCGGAAGTAAATATTAAGTTTTTTACAGTATTTAATGTAACGGTACAGTATTTGGAATCTAATCTAAGCATACCTGCATTAATGATATCTCCCTGGGAGTACTTAATATCTAAACCAAGATGCTCTGCTTTAAATATTTTGAACTTCCCATATTTAATAACTACTTGATTCCGACTGCCACGAAAATCTTCCATAGTTAGATTTCCATACTTAATCTCAATTTTATTATTATTACCCAGCAAATCATGCGCATCGAGATTACCGTAGGCAATATTAGCCCTAAAATCATTATAAACATTTTCCACTTTCACATTTCCATACCGTGCAGTAATATCATATAATACATCTTTTGGAGCAAATATTTTGAGTGTAATATCCGTGATTCCTGTTAAATTATTCGTTTTGCTCCTACCCGACCAGTCAATGTCAAAGGTATATGTTATGGTTTTTCCGGATTGTTTATTTGAGATCTTGATTGCTTTCATCAGGTTATCAAAATTTTCTTTTGAAGATTTGTTAAGCGTAATTGTAGTAATAAAAACGACTTCATTGCTATCAGATTCTTCAATGGTTATATTTTTTACATAATTGGTATTCAATTCGATAATATCTTTGGATTGAATTGAAAACTTTTCGCGGATTACCTTGTTTTGGTTGTTAAGAATTTGATTTTTTTGCGCAAACAAGGTGGAAGTGCAAAAAAACAGAAGAGCAGAAAGGTAAAATAACTTTTTCATAAATTTATTATTTATTGGTGAATTCTAAATCTTTAAATACACATTGTTTGCATATACTTTACCGCTTCAATCTTAATAGTAAATATTTTTTCGATGTAGTAAAGTTGTTTTTCAATGGATAATACAGCAAGTTCGTCGGAGGGGAGGTTATTGTTCTGAATTTCGGCAATCTCTTTTTGCATTTGGGCATAACACGACATAGCTCTAATCTCTGCAATTTCTGCATCTAACCTTGCTTGATAATTAATAATTACTTCCTGCACCTCTTTGGTAAAGGGAGATTCTGCGACATAATCTGTTTTATTAACCAAAAAGAGATAAAGCGGCAGGGCAATCAACAGTGCCATTGTAGCGGACAGAGAGACATATCGAATTTGTCTTCGGCGTTTTATTTTTTTGTTTTGAAGTAGAAGTCTGGCGCAAAACCGCTCCTCGTGATTTGTTGGAATTGGGTTCATTTTTTCAGTTTTTTTGTATGCAGGTTTATTTATTCTTTATTCTTAATTCAGTTCTCATTTTTTCTATCCCCCGAACATATTGCGATCTCGCTGAGGATGCGTTGATATTCAGTTTTTTACCAATCTCTTCAAACGACATCTCTTCAAAAATGCGCATAGCAATTACTAACCGGTAGCCGTCCGGAAGTGTTTCCAAATGTTGTAATACTATATCAAAATCTTCTTCAAATTCTTCTATATTCTGTTCTTCCTCTTTTATTTCCGGAATCGATTCACTTTCAACAAACTCAATTTTACCTTTTCTTCTTAGAGTATCAATTGATTGGTTTACAGCCATTTTATTAAGCAGTTTTTGCATTGAAGCTTTATCACCTTTAAAAGAGTTCATGTTTTGAAGCATTTTGAGCATTGTATCCTGCATAATCTCTTCCGCAATCATATCATCCCTAAGTAGTGCGTAACTACGTAGGAACACCTGTTGGTAAAACATGCTGTAAAATGCCATTTGCGCCTGCGGTAGCAGTTTTTTACATTGGGCTATGATTAATTCAAATGGCATTTTTGCAGTTTGTTTATATACATATAACGTAAAAGTTGTAAAAATGCTGCATGAAAAGTGATAGAAATTATTTTTTTTTGAAAAATTTTCTAACACAATGTTACGTTTCATTAATTTCAACGTATTGTAGATTATGAACACCGAAATTTTTCTTCAGAGAGTTGCGATTATCAGACCTGATTTGGTGCGGTTGGCGCGAAAAAAACTTGGTGTTCGCGAAGATGCGGAAGATTTGGTGCAGGAAGTATTGATGCGTTTATGGCTCATCCGCGAAAAATGGAATACCCATATAAATTGTAAACCCTTAGCTATACATATTCTTGAACACTGTGTGATAGACCGCTACAGAAAAACCAAAGATATGGAACCCATAGAAAATCAATCCCTCATCGCACATACAGAATCTCCGCATCAACATATAGAAGCAAAAGATTTGGGTCGTTACATCTGGAGTCTGATAGAAAAATTACCTCCACTGCAACAAATGATTATGCGACTTAAAGATATTGAAGAAATGGAAGTAGAAGATATCGCACAAATTACAAACTGCACCCCCGAAGCCGTAAGAATGAATTTGTGCAGAGCAAGAAGAAAGATTAGAGAAGAGTTTAAGATATAAAGAATAAAAAAATGAATAAACAAAGAATCGAAAACTATTTTTCAGGAACAACAACTCACAAAGAAGAATTGGAGATAATTCACTATTTCTCTTCCGAAAATATTGATTCTGAACTTATACTTTATCAAAAATATTTTTTGGGTTTAGAAGAATTAAAAACCAACATAGCCCGCATTATTCCGAAAGAAGAGTATGAAAATTTTGCACCTTCTTCAAAAAATCATACCTATTCTATAAAACGATGGGTAGTCGTTATGGCAGTAGCCGCTTCGCTGACGCTACTGTTAATGTTTTTCCCGAATATAAATAGTAATAAGGGTTATGTAGTTATTAATGGAAAAAAATATACAGACGAAAAACATATTGCTTTGGCTTTTAATACAGCATTAGAAAATGTAAAATTAGACACAAAGCAAATTTTCAATGATTATGATGATGATTTATTTAATTAATACAGTAAAAACAATGAAAAATTTGAAACAAAAATTCTTAGTAGTTGTCTTCCTCGTGCTTGCCAATGCGGGTATGAGTTTTAGTGCTCAATCGCAAGGCGCAGTTCTTTCCATTTTCACAAAATATGGTACCAACAAAGGGGTTACAATGTTGGAAGCCTCAAGAGTACTTATGAAAGAGTATAAAATAAAAACTTTTAAAAGCATTATCTTTGATGATGGAACACGGGCACTACCGGAAATTCGAAAATGTATTGAAATTGAAAAGGATGGCGCCCTTAGTATCAAAGAATCAACAAAAGACGGTTTACTGACCAGCGGTTACTATCAACTCAAATCCAAAAATACAAATCTAAAACGCTACTTAATTTTTAAAGTGGGAAATAATAACAAAACAACATTTATATATGTAGAAGGTGAATTATCGCCGGACGATTTGGTAGAACTTTTGAAATAGGTTTAATAGTTTGTTATCAGAGTGCAAAAAATCAAAATTAATCAAAATAAAAAAAAACATGAAAAAATTAACCATTCTATTCATTATCACTGCATTTTTATTCAATGCGATGTGTCAAAACGACACCCCCAACATTAAATCCGACACTTTATCCGCTGAAGACAAATTATTCTACGGAAGTTATGAGGTTGGAAGCGTCCCTGCCATCTATCCTGTTTTTTGTTTTTCTAAATTTGCAAACAAAAACAGAATTGTAAAGTTTAGTTCACACAGCGGTGGTTTCTATGCGGGTTTTTCCAATCTTGCAACCCGCAAACTTACCAATATTGGCACCGTAGAAAATGCCGAACTGAAACTCTCCTCGTATGAGTTAGGTTTGACTTTCGCGGGCGTTGAAGCGCAACTTTCCCGAAAATATGGCTGGCTTTTCTACACAGGACTTGGTTTTAGAGTGCAACAATATAACGCCGACAGAAACTATGCCTTTGTAATTCTGAATGATTTTACGACTCAGATACATCCCGAGGAGGGAGTATTTTATTCGAAAAGCAGATTGGTGCAATGGTATATAAATCTACCGGTAATGTTTGAATATCAGAAAAAATTAAGCAAAAACTCTCACTTCTTTATTCAAGCAGGCGTGGATTTGGGTTTAAAACTATCCAGTAAATCAAGCGTGGTTTATAGAGATGAAAACAACAAGAAAATTAAGAATCAATTTGGTAAAGGAATGAATGTGAATCCGTTAACAGTAGATGCACAAGTGGAAATAGGATTTAATGACTTTGCGCTTTATGCCCGCTACGGATTAATTGACCTCTTCAGAAAAAACCGCGGACCCGAAGTTGTGCCTGTTGCTACAGGAGTTATTTGGCACTTTTAAAAAAAAGAAGGAAAATTATTGAGTATAATACGCAAAATAAAATATCTTTGCAGTTATGAATAATATTTCTTCCGAACAAATTAGTAAAGCACTTTCAATTCTTAAACAACAAAGAGACGGTAAGTTAATTTCACACTTAAATGCTTGTGTACATTGTGGCTTGTGCGGCACAAGTTGTATGTATTATTTAGCAACAGGCGACCCAAAGATGATGCCCGCCTGTAAAGTGGATATGGTTGCTTCGATTTATAGAAGATACTGTACAACTTTTGGGAAACTCATACCTTCTTGGGTAAACGCAAGAGAAATAAATGAGTATACTGTAGATGAGATGGTGGACGCACTGTTTGGGTCGTGCACAATGTGTGGGCGTTGCGTAAAGCATTGTTCTATCGGGGTGGATATTCCGTTCATTGTGCGCATCGGGCGTATGATGCTCGCAGCGTTGAATGCAGTTCCTGCTTCGTTGCAAGCCACGGTAAACGCCGCGATGGAAACAGGAAACAATATGGCAATTCCAACAACGGAATTTATTGACACTATTCAATGGATGGAGGAAGAGTTGCAAGATGAGATGAACGACAAAGAAGCCCGAATCCCGTTGGATGAGCCGGACAAAAAAATACTTTACACGCTTAATCCCCGCGAACCGAAGTTTTTTCCGTTATCAATAAGTGCGGTTGCAAAAATTTTCTACGCTGCAAAAGAGAACTGGACGATTTCTACCGCCATGTACGACATTACCAATTACGCTTTCTTTTCGGGTGATACTGAAAAAGCGCGGATATTAGCGCAACGGTTAATTGATGAGATGGAGAAGTTAGGCTGTGAAACGCTGGTATTGGGCGAGTGCGGGCACGGGGCGCGGGCGGTGCGGTGGGAAGCGCCAAACTGGTTAGGGCTAAAATACGATTTTAAAGTATTTACTCTTGTCGAGATATTGGGAAAATATCTCTGCGAAAACCGCATCAACGTTGATAAATCACGGAATAACAAGATTTACACTATCCACGATCCCTGTCATATCTCTAGAAATGGCGGACTAATGAATGAACTGCGTTTTGTAGTAAACCAGTGTGTAGAAAATGTGGTGGAAATGAGCCCACACGGTGCCGATGCGTTCTGTTGCGGCGGCGGCGGCGGGCAACTTGCAATGGGAGAATATAATGAACGCCGCCTGAAAACAGGAAAACTTAAAGCCGACCAAATTAAAGCCACCGGCGTGCAAGTGGTGATTACCCCGTGCCACAACTGCGTGGACCAACTCATGCAACTCAACGCCACCTACAAATTGGGAATACAAGTGAAAACCGTGGCAGAAATTGTTGCGGATAGCGTTTTAGTTTAATATTTTTGTAACAGAATTGTTATAAGAAATTGAAAATTAATAAATAAAGGTGATTAGGAATTGAGAATTTGAAAGTGTGGAATTAAGAATAAAAGGTTCAATTCTTTGAACTTTTTTATTCTTAAGCTCTTAAACTCTTAAACTTCCATCGGTTTCAGTTCCGGTGAGATGAGCAGGGTGGCTTCGGTGGCTGCCTGTACGTCTGCTATGGAAAATTCAGGGTGAATCTCCTTTAACAGAATACCCTTCGGTGTAATCTCCATTACGCCCATTTCGGTAACGATGAGATTAACCTGTCCTTTTGCTGTGAGCGGTAAAGTACACTTTTTTAATATTTTGTGCTCACCTTTTGCCGTGTGTTCCATAGCCACAATAACGTGTTTGGCACCTACTAACAAATCCATTGCACCGCCCATTCCGGGAGTTAGTTTTCCCGGAATCATCCAGTTTGCCAAATCGCCCTGTTCGTCCACCTGCATAGCGCCGAGTATAGTGACGTCCACATGCCCGCCGCGAATTATGGCAAACGATTGCACCGAAGAGAAAGAGGCGGCTCCGGGAAGCGCAGTAATATAGCCGCCACCTGCATTAACCAAATGGGGATCCTCTTTTCCCTCCTCGGGCGTTGGTCCCATCCCAATCAAACCATTCTCAGATTGCAATACCAATTCTATTTCTTTCGGTAAATAGTTGGGAACTAAGGTGGGCAGACCTATTCCCAAATTTACAACATCCCCGTTTTTCAACTCTTTTGCCACTCGTTTGGCAATCACTTCGCGTATTAAATTCTTGTCCATATTTGTTGATACTTTAGTAACTTCAAAATTATTTTTTTTTCATCGCAAAGAAACATAATTTTTTTATTTTTGCTGCCCTAACAATTAATAAAAAAAAATTATGAAATTTATTGTATCTCGCGATGTTTTGTATAAAAATCTAAGTGCTATCAGCGGCGTTTTAGGAACAAGTAGTACGCTTCCTATTTTAGACAATTTTCTCTTTACCGTTGAAGGCGAAATACTTACTTTAACTGCCTCCGATTTGGATGCTACAATGACCGCAATCGTTCAGCTCAGCAATGTGGAAGGCGAAGGTGCAGTGGCTGTACCCTCAAAAACAATCTTGGAAACCTTGAAACTGATGGAGGATACTCCTATCGTTTTTGATATTGACCTCGAAAATCACATCCTTAAATTCTCAGCCATTAACGGTGAATACGATTCATCGTGCTTCCCCGGCGAAGAGTACCCAGCTATGAAAACGATGGAAAATCCGCAAACATTTGAAATTCAATCACAAATACTGCAACGCGCCATCAGCAAAACCTTGTTTGCTACCGGAAACGACGAACTGAGACCCAATATGATGGGCGTATTGTGTGAACTCTCTGACGAAAATATCACTTTTGTGGCAACAGATGCCCATAAATTAGTATGCTATAATAATAGCGCTGTTAAAGTTGATGAGCCCATTTCTTTCATCCTTCCTAAAAAACCAATCGCACAACTTAAAACTATTCTTGGAGGTGTAAATGATAATGTTAAAGTTGAATATTCAACCGATACCCACCACATTCGTTTTTCTTTCGGAAACATTGTACTCTTTTCTTCCCTGAAAGAGGGAAAATTCCCTGCTTACCAAGCAGTTATCCCAAAAGATAATCCCAATAAATTTATTGTGGATAGAAAAGCATTTCACAAATCTATTTGTCGTGTGGGAATCTACTCCAACCAATCCACTTATCAGGTAAGAATTTCACTTAATGAAGAAAAAACAGAGATTAAGGCAGAAGATTTAGACTTTTCAAACAAAGCAGAAGAGAACATCGCAGGTGCCTATACCGGCGAAACGATGGATATTGGCTTCAATTCCAAGTTCTTACGAGAGATGTTAGAAAATATGGACTGTGCAGAGATATCCCTTGAGATGTCGCTACCAAACCGCGCCGCCTTAATTATTCCCACCGAGCAGGATTCACCGGAAGAAAATCTGTTGATGCTCATTATGCCCGTGATGTTGAATTACTAATGAAAGTATATTGTGAATTTAGATACCTTCTTTAATGAGGTCGCCCGAAATCTTGAACCTACAAATCTATACACTCCGGTAAATTACATTATGGCGCAAGAGGGCAAACGCCTGCGTCCTCAATTGGTAATTACTGCAGCAGAACTCTTTGGCGCAACAAAGGAAGAGGCATTTTACCCTGCCACAGCGTTTGAAATGCTACATAATTTTACTCTGATACACGATGATTTTATGGATAACGCCTCCATTCGGCGCGGGAAAGAGACTATCTACAAAAAATGGAACAGTAATATTGCCATCCTCTCCGGAGATGTATTGGCCTCTTTAGCTATGCAGCAATTGCTGAAAACTCCCTGCATACCGGAAATACTCATCACTATGTCGAAACTTTTTCTGCAAACTACTATCGAAGTATGTGAAGGACAGCAATTCGACCTGGATTATGAAACCAAAGAGGAGGTTACAATTGATGATTATTTGAATATGATACGATTGAAAACAGCAGTTATGCTCGCTGCTTGTTTAAAAACAGGAGCCATCTTAGCAAACGCAAATGAACGGGACCAAAATATTCTTTACGAGTACGGCATAAATCTGGGAATGGCTTTTCAACTGATGGATGATGTACTGGATGTTTATGCCAATGCTGAAACATTCGGAAAAGAAGTTGGGGGCGATATTCAGGAAAACAAGAAAACATATCTCTATATCATCGCTTTACTAAATGCCAGCGAAGTTCAAAAAAATCAACTGCATCACTATTTTACCACAAACCATTATTCCAAAAACGAAAAGTATAATGCCGTAAAAGCAATATTCAACGATTTGCAATGCAAAGAAAAAACAGAAGATAAAATTGATGAATATTTGCAAAAGGCGTGTCAAAATGTGAATTTACTATCTCTAAACTCTGCCCAAAAAGAGGTCTTAATCCATCTGGCTTTCAAACTCAGTAAACGCAACAAATAGATGAACAAACACTATCGCGTGATTATTTTTCTTCTCATTGGCATAACCCTTGTGTTTTTGCTGCGTTTGTTTCAATTGCAGGTAATAGTCAAAAAATATAAGGACAAAGCAATTGAAAACGCCGTGCGCCGAATTACCGAACACCCCGCCAGAGGGTTAATCTACGATAGAAACGATTCTTTGATGGTGTATAATGACGCGGCATACGATTTGATGATTGTACCCAACGAAACAAGAGGATTTGACACAACAGAGCTTTGTTACATTTTGAATATCAGCAAGGAGGATTTGAAGAAACGTATTGAAAAAGCGCAAAACTATTCCCGAATGAAACCCTCCATGGTTGCACAGCAAATTTCAAAATCCAATTACGGATATTTACAGGAGAAAATGTTTCAGTTTCCTGGTTTCTTTGTTCAAAACAGAACCTTACGTCATTATCCTAAACCTATTTCCGCTCACATTTTAGGATATGTTGGGGAGGTGGACCAAAAAGTGTTGGAAGCGGATGATTATTACCAATTAGGAGACTATATTGGAATCAGCGGAATTGAAAAAGCGTACGAACAGGAATTGCGCGGCACGAAAGGGAAACGGGTAGTATTGGTTGATGTGCACAATCGCGAAATGGGGAGCTATAAAGATGGCGAGGAAGATCAAATTGCTATTCAGGGTTTGTCGTTGTGGAGCACATTAGATATGCGACTGCAGGAATACGGCGAAAAACTAATGGAAAATAAGCGGGGAAGTATTGTGGCAATTGAACCGACAACGGGTGAAATATTGTGCATTGTCTCTACGCCTTCCTATGACCCAAACTTGCTGGTGGGTAGCGCCCGAAGTAAGAATTATGCTGCCTTGCTTTTAGATTCCGTAAGAGTACCGCTTTTCAATCGTGCGTTGCAGGCAAGTTATCCCCCTGGTTCTACCTTCAAGTTGGCTAACGGCTTAATTGCCTTGCAGGAAGAAGTCATTACTACCAAAACTGTGTATTCTTGCGGTGGCGGATATAATATGGGGTCTCATACGGTAAAATGCCACCCCCACCTAGGAAGTCCCGACTTAATTTACGCCATACAAACCTCCTGTAATGCTTATTTTTGCAGAACGTTTTTCAATACATTGAATAATAGAAAAAAATACAAAACCATCCAAGAGGCTTATCAAGCGTGGAAAGACCATATCAACGCACTGGGTTTTGGAATAAAATTTGATTCAGATCTGCCCTACGAACTAAAAGGGATAATTCCCTCGGTAGCATATTTCGATAAATTGCATAGGAAATCATGGAATCCGAACTCTGTTATATCTATGGGTATCGGGCAGGGGGAAGCCGCCGTTACTCCGCTGCAAATGGCAAACTTTATAGCCATTATTGCCAACCGAGGCTTTTATTATAAACCGCACGTTATTAAAGCAATAGGCTCAAAAGACGTGATTAACGACCGGTTTACTGAAAAAATTGATTGCGGTTTTGATAAAAGACATTTCGATGCTATTATTGAAGGAATGGAGCAGGTAATGTTGGCAGGAACAGGAAGAAGCGTTCAAATTCCCGGGATAAAAATGTTGGGGAAAACGGGTACTGCGCAAAATCCTCACGGAAAAGACCACTCTGTTTTCGTGTGTGCAGCACCCAAAGAGGAACCAAAAATTGTTGTTTTTTGCTTAGTAGAAAACGGCGGTTTCGGTGCTACGGTTGCCGCGCCTATCGCGAGTTTAATTACCGAGTTTTACCTCAATGGAGAAGTGAAAAGATTGGACTTGGAAAAAAGAATTTTGGAAATGAAATTCTTATAATATATGATAAAGAAAGTTTCATTAGGTGGGTCAAATGAATTCGATATACAATTAATATTGTACTATATCGCCATTGTCTTTATAGGCTGGTTGACGATATTCTCCACTTCATACAATCCGGCAGCAGCAGATTTTTTTAGTATGAACAATGCCTACACCAGACAAATGGTTTTCATTGGCACTTCAATTCTTATTGCCATTTTCATTCTTTTACTGAAGGGACAGTACTACTCTTTTTTGTCTTATCCCAGCTATCTTTGTTGCCTTTTGTTAATGATAGCAGTTTTTTTTATTGGCACAGAAATTTCTGGGGCACAGGCCTGGATAAAAATTGGAAGTTTCAGTATTCAACCTACCGAGTTTTGTAAGATTGGAACTGCATTGGCATTAGCAAAATTTTTCAGCGAAGGAAAAACAATACAGGAAAAAAAAAATAGGTGGATAACTGCTTTCGGTATTATTTTAACCCCGGTTTTTATTATTATTCTCCAAAGAGATACAGGGTCAGCGTTAGTTTTCTTTTCATTTATTTTACTTTTTTACAGAATAGGTTTAACAGGATGGATTTTAGTAGTGGGAGGAATTGCTGCGGGACTTTTCTTATTTACTTTATTTTTTAATGAAATTTATGCCCTTGCTTTGGTAACAGCAATTTTTGTTCTATTTTGGATTTTGCACAGAAACAACAGAAAAAAAGTAATTAGAAATGCAATTGTTTACGCGGTTACCGTAGTTTTCATTGCCGTTTCCTATATGGGTTACAGCAATATGTTACAACAACACCAAAAGATGCGTATAGATACATTGCTGGGAAAAGTTGATGACCCGCAAGGCGCTGATTATAACCTGAATCAATCTAAAATTGCTATCGGTTCCGGCGGATTGTTTGGAAAGGGATACATGCAAGGAACACAAACCAAACTTAATTTCGTTCCGGAGCAGCATACCGATTTTATTTTCTGTGGCATCGGCGAAGAGTGGGGATTTCTAGGAAGTTTAACAATCTGCTTACTGTTTATAGGGCTTGTACTGAGAATTTTAAGATTATCGGAAAGACAGCGCGACCCGTTTGTGAAATACTACGGCTATGGCATCGCAGGTATCATTTTCTTTCATTTTTTCATTAATATCGGAATGACTATCGGTTTGTTGCCCATTATTGGTATTCCGCTACCGTTCATAAGTTATGGCGGTTCATCACTTTGGGCATTTACTATTATGCTTTTTGTTTTTATAAAGATGGATTATAGATAAAGAACGGTTACTGTTTTTTTTATATTTTCGCGGTTCAAATCGAAAATATATGTTTAAAACACCTATTCTCTTAATTTTGTATAATCGTGTGGAAGAAACGCATAACTTGTTTCAAATCATACGAAAACTAAAGCCGGAAAAACTTTATGTAGCCGCTGACGGCGCTAAAGGAGCCTCCCCGACCGATTATCAAAACTGTTTGAAAACACGTTCTGTAATTATGCCGGAGTGGAAATGTGAAACCAAATACCTGTTTCACGATGAACATATCGGAAAATCTAAAAATGTGTACCGAGCCATCTCCTGGCTATTTGAACAGGAGGAGGAAGGGATAGTGTTGTTTGATGATACACTGCCAAACTTAGATTTTTTTCACTACTGTGAAGAACTGTTGCACAAATATCGTGATGTCCCTAAAATTATGCACATCGGCGCAAATTATTTGGAAAGAAAAAGAAAATATCAAAAAAATTCATACCATTTTACTTCCTATTCTTTTATCTGGGGGTTTGCCACCTGGAAAAGAGCCTGGCGGAATTTTAGTCTGGAAATTAAAGGAGACCCCGAAAATACTTTCAAAGTCATTGATAAATTTGTTCAAAATCCTATTGAGAAAATATTTTGCCACAGAATTTATAATGTGTTACGAAAACATAATTTAGATTATTGGGAATATCAATACAATTATCATATTTGGCGTAACAACGGATTGTGTATCTCTCCTAATGTGAACTTGGTGACCAACGTGGGATTCAAAAAGAGAAAACGCCGTATCAGAAAATTAATGAAGAAATCTGCCCCCATCTTACCCCTTCAACACCCGGAAGTAATTGAAAGAAACTATAAAGCAGATGCTTATACCTTCCGAAAGGTGTATAGAAGAAGATTATCAAGAATCTTCGCAGACTGGTTTAACGAATTAATTTTAGGGTTAGAGAAAAAATTGTAAAATAATGGTAGATTTTGGTTTTCAAATCAATCAAGGGCGTACGTTAAGTTTAGACTTTGAGCAAGTTCACCTAAAGCAGTTGGAAGATGTTGTAGGTTCGTTTCGACGATGCATTCGTTGCGGTTCTTGTACGGCAACCTGCTCTGCTGCCCAATTCACAGATTTCAATATCCGTAAAATTCATACTGCATTTCGTGCAGGAATCTATAACAACATTGAAGAGTTACTGAAATCTTGTATGCTTTGCGGAAAATGTACATTGGTTTGTCCCCGAGGTGTAAATCTGAGAGCCTTAATAATTAATCTTCGTAAAATAATAAAAGAAAACGACTTATAAATAAATGTATCCCTATTTCAACCCTTTCGTTATTCCGTTTTGTGCAGGCGTTCTCCTTTTGTTTGGAATGTGTTTAATAAAATGGACAAAATGGATTCGCCAATTCGATAGGTTACAACGAGCCATTCTCTTTAGAAATATCTTTTCGTGGAAATTCATTCCGGCTATCTGGGAGATGATACTGGAAGTTCTTATTCATAGAAAAGTTTTTAAACAAAGATTAGCGTTAGGCTATATGCACACAAGTATTGCGCTAGGCTGGTTTTTACTTATTGTTGTGGGTGCAATTGAAGCGAGTGTGGCAATAAAAGGAAGCCACCCCTTGTGGGTGCCCATCTTTTTCAGATATTTCGGCAAAGAACTCCCCCATTTTAACGGCGAAGTCTTTTTCAACAACATGATGGACTTGCTACTCTGTTTTGTGTTGTCGGGATTATTATTAGCGATGTTGAAACGGCTTTATTCAAGAATTGTGGGCTTAACAAAAAATACCAAACATGTGCTGTTCGATAAATTTGTAATGATTTCGCTTTGGCTCATTTTCCCTTTACGACTTTTGGCAGAAAGTGTTACGGCAAATAGATACCATAATGGAGGTTTTCTTACAGAAAATCTTGGAAAATTAATAAATTACACCTTTCCCTCTGTAAGCAACGATGCTTTTTGGTATTTAGAAACTACTTGGTGGCTCTTCTATTCTTTAGCACTTGGAATCTTCTTCGTTTCGTTACCTTTTTCGAGATATATGCACATTCTTACCGAACCTCTTTTAATCTATTTCAGAAAATTAGGATTGAGAGAAGACATTATTTCCACCGGCTTTACCAAATTTGAACTCAGTGCATGCTCCCGCTGTGGTATTTGCATCGATAACTGTCCACTTAATAAAGAATTACAAATATCTGACGTACAATCGGTTTACCTGCTTCGAGAACTCCGCTACAAGCGACTCAGAGAAGAGGTTGCCAACAATTGTTTGATGTGCGACAGATGCGTTGTTGACTGTCCTGTGGGATTGGAATTAACAAGAATCAGAAGAATTCACCGCTATAAAAAAGATATAGATACTTCTAATAATTACAAGTATCTTGATGTTATTCAACCGTTTAATGCCATTGGAAGGGTTGCTTACTATTCCGGTTGTATGTCTCATTTAACACAGGGCATTATCAATGCTATGAAAAATATCTTTGAGGCTGTAGGTCAGAAATATTGGCATATTGATGCAGAGAAAACTATCTGCTGTGGACGCCCGCTGATACAGCAGGGATTTGAACAGCAAGCCAAAGAATTGCGTAGGAAAAACACAGCCTATATTCGTGAGTCGAATGCTATTCTATTAATTACTTCATGTCCAATTTGTTATCAATCATTCAAAAAAGAGTATAAACTCAATATTCCGGTAATGCATCATACTGAGTATATTGAGAGGTTGATTAACAATAAGATGCTTACATTAAAAAAACAAAATCTTAAAATTGCTTATCACGACCCCTGCGAGTTAGGCAGAGGGTGCGGCGTTTACAGTGCACCCCGCAAAGTATTGAAGAATGTTGCAGATATTTTATCTTCAAGTAACGAAAAAGAAAAGAGTTTTTGCTGTGGCTTTAATCTGGGAAACACAACTCTTAGTTGCGAAGAACAAAGGAAAATTAGAGATGCTGCGCTACAAAATCTGTTGAAAAGTAATCCCGACCTCATCGCTACTGCATGCCCAATGTGCAAAAAAGGATTTATGCGCGGATCAGGTTTTCCGGTAAAAGATATAGCGGAAATTGTGAGCGAAAGTATATAATCCGCTTAATTATTTGTTACCTAATATTAACCCATATCTTTTGTTAATATAGGATGTTTTAAAAATTAAAATTTCTTGTGCTTTTCAATTACTTCATTAATTATTTGAACTTCTTCAAATCGAAATTCAATAAATCTTTTTCGGTTGACCAACCATGACCTAATTCCCAATGAATATCTATTTCAAAAACGACTGTACACTTTTTAAGATTAAATTTATTGATAATCATCTTCTTTATTTTATCAGTTATCCAACTTCCTACCTTTACATAAAACTCGCCTTCTATAAAATAAATTCTGCCTCTTGGTATCTGTGTGTAATCTGAAAGATAAATTGGATCGTATGGCAATCCTTTTTTCTTTTTATTAATTGTACTATAATGCAATTCTTGCCAAATGGTTTTATGAAGTTTTGGGTATGTTAATTCTTCTTTTTTTAGCGATGTGGCTGGCATTGAGTGAATCTCAAAAAGATCCTCTAATAATGGATGATACCAAAATATACCAACTTCCGCCTTTTTATCGAAATATCGCGACATATCTTGTATCATTTCTTCTCTACTCATCATAATTTCGCCTTTCTATTTTGGTATGGTTTGTATATTGACGTTTTAGTATATTCATGAAAAGTCTGTATATATTTTAATACTTAAAGAAAACCATAATATAACAGATTTTTCGTAATATACTATATTTCATTTAATATTTCTTGTACTTTTCAATCACTTCATTTATTTGGTACATTCAAGTCACAAATGCAACTTTTTTGTTTCGGCGAAATAAGAAAAAATATTCAATTGGAGTCATAAATCCTAATTTTTTTCTTGGTCTGTTATTTAGTTGATTTTGAACATGTAATACTTCATTTTCATCTATTGTAGAAAAATCAGTACCTTTTGGAAAATATTGTCTTATAAGCCTGTTTGCGTTTTCATTACATCCTCTTTGATATGATTTATAAGGGTGTGCGAAGT
>JAIRVY010000083.1 GCA_031253655.1 Bacteroidales bacterium | reverse complement strand
TTTCCTCCCGAAAAAGAGGAAATAAACATTTCTATTTTCGTGTTAAGAACAATTTGTTTTCCCTGCTTTTCGGCTTCCAACAAAGGCATAATATCGAAACTGTCGCAATCTTCTTTGATTACAGTATATTTTTCTTTTTGCTTTTTCTCTTGATTTTCTGCCAATTTTTGAAAATCAACCGTTTCATTTACGGTTTGTTGATTTGCATTAGGACGATACCGCCGATAAATTGTATTTATAAATTCCAACGCTTCGTGTTCCAACAAAAACATTGGAGTTTCGTTGTTTTTGCAAAGTAAACCTACATTTATTGGATTTAAAGTTATTTTTTTGTTTGGATTTGAAAAAATCAGTTGTGGGTCATCGTAAATATTTCCACCTTTTGCTTCTAAAACCATTTCGCCACGATAGAAATAACGCCTGTCACACGCCCAAAGTAGTGGTTCTTTGGATTTCGGATAATTCCAATGTTTATCCAATCCCAATAAGTCTAACTCCTCGAAAAAGACAGGACGTGGCGGAACATTCAACGCCTCGTCTGACGACTTCATTGTGAGTAAAACTCCGTTATTTTCTATATCCCAAACTATTTTGAACATATTATTTTTTAACAATTTCAATTATTAAACCTAAATTAAGTTTTTTAGATATAAATTCTAATTGTCTTTTCTTTTTAAGCGATGAGGAATTCACATTTGCAAAATAATCACCTTCAAGAGCAATAAACCGATGCATAGGTTCTTTGTTTTTTGAGATAAATGCCACGTTATCAATTATCATATACAAATTTTTTACTTTATCAATTCCAATTTTATTAATTGTTTCTGCTAAAGTTTCAGAAGCTTCATTCTCAGAAATTTGTGTTCCATCGGGGAAAGTAACAAGCAATTTTGTCTGTTTTTTTCTTGAGGCATTATCTTTATCAGCAATTTTATCAGCAATTTTTGATTTTGTTGTTTTTATTAGAATGTCGTTAGTGTATTTTTCAATCAAAGCATTTTTCGCAACTTCATCCCATTCATTAAAACTTTGGAACTCCAGAGACAATTTGTTAATGGCTTCCTTTCGTGCCTCTACTTTTGGATCGTTGAAAGAATTTTCCAAGAATTTAATTACATATTTTTCGGTAATTTTAAAATTTGATTTGATTTTTTCAAATTTTTTGTCAAATAAAATTCCTCTTTGCATATCGGTTTCGTTACTTCTGTCAATATTGAGCCAAAAGTAATCTCGCAATTCGGGCAGTTGAATATTCAACTGTTTTAAGTCGCATATAAATTTTTCGATCTTTTCGTTCATACTAACAAGTTATTTTTCGATTAATTTTTATTGTGCAATTTTTAATGATTCTTCTGCCAATTCTTTTTCATCTTTCATTATCTCAATTATTCTTTCTGCCAGCCACAAACTTAAAAGTTTCTTTTCATTTGTTTGTAGAAGTTTTGCAATAATTACAACCTGTTCACGTTTTGCTTTTCGCTCCCCTTTTTCAAATTTGCAATAAGTCGCTGTATCAACTTCCAATGCCGCAGCAAATTGTCTTTGAGGCATTTGGCGTTCTTCTCTCAACTGTCTTATTTTTTCTGTAAAATTCATACTCATTAGATATACTATGTCTTGCTAATTTTCGGCAAAAATAGTGTTTTTAACTTTCATTGCCAAAAATTACCCAAAGAATATTTTCAAGCAGTAATTTTTGCCTTGATTCCCCTTATTTCTTGCCTCACGCGCTGTCCGGACATTACATACAACGAGCAGTTTCACGCAAGCGAGAGTGTATGCCCGCTGACAGTTTTCTGGAAATTTGGAAGTGTATTGTCCGCCCGAACTTTTGTGAAACCCCTGCCTGAGTGAAGTCGCCACCACGTTGGCTGCAACCGCGGGGCGACAATGCAAGTTAGACAATGAAACGGAAAATTGAACGTTAAACGAAATAAAAAGCCCGAAAAAGACGGACATAAATAGGAACTAACAAAATGAAGCAATTATTTTTTACAGCAGGCGCACTATTCTTACTAATGATTTACCCGCTCAACGCGCAGGTAAAACACTCACACGAGGTAGTGTTGGGTAGTTTGCAATTGAAAGATAAAAATAATTTGGGAATGGTTTTTAGTGGTGCACAACTTGAATACAGATATGGTGCACAATGGAAAATCAATACCCACGAAATAACGTATCAGCCTCAACTTGGATTTGGACTTGCTTGGAACCGCGGGATGATTGGAGGTCAAATACACATAGCACCTGTAAATATAACTTGGACAATGCCGTTTTACGAACACAACCGACATTCAATCAGAGGTGGCGCAAATTTCATTACCGATTATAATTATCAGTTAACTCAATTACACGACGGTACAATGTTTTATACTGCTGAATTAGGCATTTCGCCTGTAATACAATATGGTTATCAAGGGGATAATAAACGCAATAACGTTGGTTTACAAAATTCAATTTTTGGCTTTTCTTCTCACCGTCAAGGATATGACCCTTATGAATTTTTATTTACTTGGAAAGAGTTTGTTATATATCCGCACAGAGATTTGAAATTTGGAAGTTTTAATCGGTATAATCACACAACAGTTTCATTTGAATTTATTCCAAACATTGCAAAAAAACATTCAATAGTATATGAATTTGATTATTTGGGTTTTTATCGGGGAAATCGGTTTTATCGAATAAATCACAACTTAATATGGAGGATAGCATTATGAGAAAAAGAATAGTTGTATATATTGCTTTAATTGGTTCTTTTTCGGTTCTTTTTGTTTCGTGTCTTAAAGATGACCTTTTGAAAGTTCCGTTTCAAAGTTATGCGCCTGTATATCTTGGCGACGGTTGGGAAATAGCAGAGCCTGCGGAAGCGGGAATAGACGGCGAAGCATTGAAAGAGGTGTATAAATACGTTCATAATGAAAACAATGCTTGGCAAATCAGAAGTTTGCTTGTATTTAGAAATAATAAACTTGTTGCCGAAAGTTATATGAAAAACCCTGTTGACCGAACAAATCTTCACCCGCTTTGGTCTTGCACAAAAGGATTTATTGGCATTTTGACAGGTATAGCAATAGACAAAGGTTTTATTTCAATAGAAGATAATATTTCTGATTTTTTCCCAAATGCACCGTCAAACAAGAAAGAGATAACTATTGAAAATCTGCTGACGATGAAATCGGGAATTAATTACAGCAATGATGGTTATAACGGGGAAGACTGTATATTATTTCGTGAAATTCCTTCAAACAGTATTGATTTTGTTTTGGGTTTAAATATGCACGCCTCTGTCGGGACTTCATTTCTGTATAAAAATTCAGACCCGCACCTTCTCTCTGCCATTATACAGGAAAAAGTTGGAAAAACAACACGCGATTGGGCAAAGGAAGCGCTTTTCGATAAAATTGGAATTACGAATTTGGAATGGCGTACCTACAAAGATGGGGTTACATTTGGCGGTTTTGGCATTTTAACCACACCGCGAGAGATGGGAAAAATAGGACAACTTGTGGCTAATGGCGGTATATGGAATGACGAGCAAATAGTTTCAACGAATTGGATTTATGAGATGACAACGGTAAGAGTATTTGATGCGTTAACAGAATTATCAGATGATATGGCATTTTGTTATCTGTGGTGGAAAGATGTTTCGCGCGATGCAGATTTTACCATGGGACACGGCGGTCAATTTATAATAGTTAATAAAGACAAAAACCTGACAATCGTAATAACGTCTGAACAACATCCCGCCTTTGAATTTGGTTTATTACCGGATGACGCAGTCTTAATTTATGACAAGATCAATAATATCACAAAATGATAAATCTAAAAATGCGCAGCAGCCATCTATAGTGCTGTTGTTGCCTTTTGAAGATTTTATCCCAAAAATAACTTCAAATCTTCATCTACTGTATTAATTCCTGCTATTCCAAAATTTTCTACAAGAATTTTTGCTACATTGGGCGACAAAAATGCAGGCAGTGTAGTTCCCAGATGAATATTCTTTACTCCCAAAGCCAAAAGAGCCAACAATACGATAACCGCTTTTTGTTCATACCAGCCGATGTTATAGGCAATAGGTAAGTCGTTTACATCGTCAAGTTCAAAAATTTCTTTTAATTTTAAAGCAATAACTACCAAAGAATAGCTATCATTGCATTGCCCTGCATCTAACACTCTTGGTATTCCGCCAATATCGCCCAAAGTCAGTTTGATGTAGCGATATTTTGCGCATCCGGCCGTAAGGATAATTGTATCTTTGGGTAATTTTTCAGCAAATTGGGTATAATACTCTCTATTTTTCATACGTCCGTCACAACCCGCCATAACGAAAAATTTACGAATTGCGCCTGATTTCACAGCATCTATTACCTTATCTGCCAATGCGAATACTTGCTCATGGGCAAAACCGCCAATAATTTCGCCGGTTTCAATTTCTGTAGGCGCTTTGCATTTATAAGCATGTTCAATTATTGGTGAAAAATCCTTGGATTTTCCATTCATTCTATTTCCGATATGCGGAAATCTTGCAAATCCTGCTGAGCCTGTTGTATAAACTCTGTCTGAATATGTTGCATTGGAACGTGGCGGAACAAGACAATTAGTTGTTAAAAGAATCGGACCGTTAAAGGTTTCAAATTCATCCGTCTGTTTCCACCAAGCATTGCCGTAGTTTCCCGCAAAATGACTAAATTTTTTGAATGCAGGATAGTAATGCGCCGGGAGCATTTCGCAGTGCGTATAAACATCTATTCCAGTGCCTTCTGTCTGCTCTAACAATTCCTGCAAATCGTGCAGGTCATGCCCCGAAATCAAAATCGAAGGATTATTCCGGACGCCGATATTTACTTTGGTTATTTCAGGATTACCGTAAATTGACGTATTTGCCTTGTCCAGCAAAGCCATCACATTAACGCCCATACTTCCGCATTTTAAGACTAAACCTGTGAGTTCATCGCCGGAAAGACTGTCGTTTAACGTAGCGACTAATCCTTCCTGCATAAAAGCGTAAATTTCAGCATCTTCAAAACCCAGATTGGCGGCGTGTTCAGCATAAGCAGCCAAACCTTTAATCCCATAGGTGAGCAATTCACGCAATGAACGAATATCTTCATTTTGTGTAGAAAGAATACCAACTTGCTTTGCTTTTTCTTCCATTTCTTCAAGCGATTTGCTTGTCCAACCTAAACCTTTACAATGGCATAGAGTATCCGAAACGCCCAACTCGAGAAGTCTGTTCCTCACCTTCCCACAGATGTGAAACGCTTCCTCTATCTTTTTCACAAAACGTTGTTTATCGAAATTAACATTGGTAATGGTCATAAAAAGACCATCCGTGATAAACTTGTTGACTTCTGGCATTTCTTCGCCATTTGCACGCAAGCGAACAGACAATTCAGATACTCCCTTCATCAAGTAAATTAGCAAATCCTGTAGATTCGCAACATCTTCGGTTTTTCCGCAAACGCCTTTTACTGTACAGCCTTTACCTGCGGCTGTTTCTTGACATTGATAACAATACATAATATTAAATAATTTAAAATTAAAAATTAAGAGCTATTTTATATCCAATCTTCGCTTTGAAGATCTCCTTTTATTTCTATTACGATTTTTTTGATGGGTATTTTTCGTTTTGCAATGGCTTGTGCTTGCTGTGCTATTTGTAACAATCCACGGCAACACGGTACTTCCATAATAATAACAGTGAGCGTATTAATGGATGCGTCATCTATCATTTCGGTCAGTTTTTCCACATATAAATCTATCGAGTTGTCGAGTTTTGGACAGGCAATCGTTATACTTTTGTTTTTCATAAATTGTTGATGAAAAGCGCCATAAGCAAATGCGGTACAATCTGCTGCCAATATTAAATCTGCATTTTTCAAAAAAACTGCTTTTGGACTTATTAAATGCAACTGTATCGGAAAATGACGCAACTCGGAAAAACACTCACCCTGTTTAGATGGTTTAATAAATGATGTTTCTTTCATACCCGGACAAGCGCACGGTTTTGCCTGCTCTTTATCCCCCTGTTTGCTATACGGTTTTGCTTCGCGTTCTACCAAACTGATGGCTCCATTCGGGCACTCACCGATACATATACCCAATCCATCGCAATAATCTTCATTGATAATATTCGCTTTCCCATCTATAATCTGCAAAACACCGCTATGACAGCGCTTCACACAAGTGCCGCAACCGGTGCAGCGACTTTCATCTATTTTTACTATCGTTCGTTTCATTTTTTATCTATTAAAAATTTCTGCAAATTAACATAAAAATCTCTGAACTACACACAGGCGGATAAAAATTGGTTATAAATTAGTTTGAGGCGTTATGTATGGGATTCCTCGCTACCGGTTGACGCGTTGTCATTCCGAGCGCAGCGAGGAATCCCATTCCTAGCGGGTCAATCTAATTATTAACCATTTTACCCTCATTTACATACAACCCTAAACTATTTTTCTATATAAAGGATGCACTTTATGCTGACGACTTACAGTGCGGCACCCGTGGCGAGTACTTAATTTTGTACATAACATACTTTTTTTATCTTTGCGCCCTTAGTTTAATAAATATTAACTTTAACTTTTTTTATATGAAAAAATTATTACCCATTGTTACCTTTATTTTAGGAATTGTACTATGCTTTTCCGCCTGTAATTCAAAAAAAATTGAAATGATTGAAAAAAGTGAAATGCAAATCAAAGTTGAAGAATTTGCCTATGTGGACCTTGTCGCACCCGAGTTAATTGCACAACTCTCTGAAAAAGAGAAACAGTTAATTCCCATCTTTATCAAAATAGCTGAAATTATGGACCAACTTTTTTGGAAACAGACTTTTGGCGATAAAACTATTCTTGACACTATCTCAGATACTTTTATGGCTGATTTTGCAAACATTAATTATGGTCCCTGGGAAAGATTAAAAGATAACCAGTCCTTTGTTCCCGGTTTTGGCGCAAAACCATTAGGTTGCCAATACTATCCTGAAGATATTACAAAAGAAGAATTTGAAGCATTTTATGACAAAAATAAATCGAGCTTATATACCATACTGAAACGCAACGCAGATGGCAGTTTGAAAACAGTTTGGTATAAAGATGAATTTAAAGAAGATTTAGATAAAGTATGTGCTTTGATAGATGAGGCTATTGCGTTAACAGAGGATAGCGGATTAAGATATTATTTACTGGAACGCAAAAAAGCATTCCAAACCGACGACTATTTTAAAAGCGATATGGCTTGGATGGATATGAAAGAGAGTAAATTAGATTTTATTGTGGGACCCATTGAAAATTACGATGATAAATTTCAAGAAGCCAAAGCCTCTTACGAAGCATTTGTATTAATTAAAGATGAAGTCAGAAGCAAAAATTTAGAAAAATTTATCTTAATGCTTCCCCAGTTGCAAAAAGAGCTTCCCTGTGAACCAAAATATAAAAAATTTGTGCCGGGGACCTCATCCGATTTAAATGTTTATAACGCACTCTATTACGGTGGAGATTGCAACGCGGGCAGTAAAACTATTGCCATTAATTTACCCAACGATGATAGAGTTGCTGCTGCAAAGGGTACCCGCCGCCTACAGTTGAGAAACAGTATGCAAGCAAAATTTGACAAAATCTTAATGCCTATCGGGCAACTTATTATTACACCGGAACAACTGGGAAATCTGAACTTCGACGCATTTTTCTGGAATGTAACTTTTCACGAAGTAGCACACGGTCTTGGAGTTAAAGACCTTGTAAATGGAAAAGGCACTGTGGACAAAGCATTAGGTACGGAAAAAACCTCTTGGGAAGAAGCCAAAGCAGATATATTAGGATTGTTTATGGTAATAAAACTCATTGATATGGGCGAAATTACTAATATTACAGAAGAAGATGCTATAACTACCTATATCGCAGGCATTTTACGTTCTGTTCGTTTTGGTGCGGCAAGTTCTCATGGAAAAGCAAATATGATGTGCTTTAATTACTTTGAAAAAGCCGGTGCTTTTACCCGCAATGAGGTTGGGCAGTATGTAATAGATTATGACAAAGCATACCAAGCGATGAACGACTGGGCAAAACTGATTATCGAAACTCAAGGCAACGGTGATTTTGAATTTGCTAAACAGTATCGCAGTGAAAACGGCGGTATTACCGAAACTCTTCAGGCTGATTTAGATAAAGTGAATAACGCCGGAATACCCCGCGATATCCGTTTTAACCAAGGAATAAGAATATTAGGATTAGAATAGTGCCTACCTCTTTTCCGGAAACAATTGTGCTCCCCCGCTCTAAAAGCATTGTAATAAGATGCTTGCTTATACATTATCTTAAAACCGGAAAGATACTTCCGGTTTTTGATGATGACCCAAACGATATTTTGATAGTTTACAAGGCTTTACAAACAATAGATTCCGTTACCGAAGCCTCCGAAAATGTAATTGATGTTGAAGACTGTGGCGCCGCATACCGTTTTTTATTGGTACTGCTTGCCACAACAAAAGGAAAATGGCTACTTACCGGTACTCAACGACTGTTACAACGTCCCATATTACCATTAGTTTATTTCTTAACATCAAAAGGTGCAAAAATTGAGAAAATTGAAGCCGGCTGGCAAATAGAAGGTGCTGATTTGAAAATTGATAACTATGATATTGATGCAGAGGAAACCTCGCAGTTTGTGAGTGCGGTAATGATACATTGCAGTGCCGTAGCACGCTGTGTCTCTACAAATGCTAATCCTTACATAAAAATGACCCAAACACTGCTACAAACAACCAATCTTACCTCTTTCCTGGGTTTATCGGATTGGAGTGCAGCGGTGTTTTGGTTGGCTAAGGCATTACTTACCCCAAATGCGCATTATATCTTGGAAAACTTGCATTATGACGGTTTACAAGGTGATGCAATAATTGTAAGGTGGTTTGAGAAATTTGGCCTTTTGTTTACCGAAAATGAAAACGGAATTGAAGTAAAGCATATTAAGAATGTTGATATTCCAAAACAAATCATTGATGTTAAAGAAACACCTGATATCGCTTTGGTAATGGCTGTACTCTCGGTTTGTTATCCGTTTGAGTTAACTTTGAACGGTTTGAAAAATATTAATCTAAAAGAATCACACAGACTTGATGTATTAGTGAACGAATTATCGAAATTCACAGTCGTTGAAATCAATTCAGAAGACTCAATTACTCTTCACAAAAGAAAAACCGTATTGCCCAATTCCTTCCATTTTGATTCTTATAATGACCATCGTTTTGTTATGGCTTGGTCGCTTTTAAAAAATTATGGAACGGTTGAGATTCAAAACACAGACTGTGTAAAAAAGTCTTATCCAAACTTTTTGAATACAATTATTACTTTAACTTCTTCTTAAACAGGCTTGTTACCATTTTTCCAAAATCGTCTAATTTTTCTAAGGGATCTCCCAAAACAGACGGATTTTTTAAAGATGCAATAGATTCGTCTGAAATTCCGGATTGCATCGGGAAAATTAGGATAAAGTTGGTTTCTGTAAAATATTTATTCAAATAATTCGGTATTTTTGTCATATTGGAATGATAAGAAGGGCGTTCTTTTCTACTCAATACCAAAATCAAATTATCGTCCGATTTTACCTCACGGGAGAGAATTAGAAAATCGTCCCAGTCAACAAAATTAATAAACTCACACTCAATAGGATGTCTTTTATTAACCTCTTTGATATATTTTAACGTTTGTTCCGATGAATAGAAAACCAACTTGGCGCCACTGTTACGGGCTATATTCCACACTTTTATCAACCAAAACGGAAATCCAATCTCTCTTTCGGCACGGTTTGGAACAACAATCAAGTGGCGTTTAATAGTTGATAACGGCTGTGAAGGTTTATAAATCAGGGTAGTAGTATCACATTTGGTCAAAATTCCTTCGGTTAGGTTTCCGACAAAATTAGTAGAAAAGCCTTTCTTTTCCTGCAAGCCCAGAATTAAATCCGTGATTTTGTGTTCTTTAACTACACTTGTAATTCCATTTACAATATTTAAGTCGTAACGAATTAATTCATGGAGGTGTACATCTGCTGCAGCGGCAGTAACAGCGGCTTTGTCTAAAATCTTTTTGGCATTTTTATCGGTAAGGGGGTCTGCATTTTCGTTGTCTATAATATTGAGTGCGTAGAAACTTTTTTTGTTGGATTTTGACTTTACTATCAACGCTAAATTCACTAATTCTTCTGTCATTTCGTTATCATCTACTGCCACCATAATTTTTTCTTGCCCCTCTTCGTTATCTTCGCTCACTTCGTTTTCCTCCAACAGGGCGATTTTTTGCGCGCTTCTTTGTGCAACGAACGAGGCAACGGTGCAACTTACCAAAATGGCGACAATGGTTCCGTTAAGTACGCTTTCATTAAACAACCGGAATGGGGCAACCACTTCTCCGAACAAGGCAGCGGCATCAATTTCTGCTTGATTTAAAATGATATTGTATCCCACCATAATGATGGCTAATGTGGCAGCTGCACTGGCGCTGCTTAACCCGAAAATTAGTTTTCGCTCCAAATTCTTGAAACGGAAAGATATTTGGGTAAACCACGCGGCGACAAATTTTGAGAAAACGGCTACGAAGGTAATCACTGCTGCCACCCAGATGGTATTAATATCAGTGATAAAAGCCCGATAATCTACCAGCATCCCAACGCCAAGAAGAAAGAACGGAATAAACAGAGCATTCCCAACGAACTCAATCCTGTTCATCAACGGGGATGTTCGTGGAATCAGTCTGTTTAGCGATAATCCGGCAAAAAATGCGCCGATAATAGGTTCTACTCCGGCGGCTTCGGCAAGAAAGGCTGCCAGAAAAAGCATTACCAAAACAAAAATATACTGAGTAATATTATCATCAAAATGTTTAAAAAACCACCTTATAACAAATGGATAAATGAAAATTACAATAGCAATAAAAACAACGAGTGAGATAGAAAGGCGGTACCAAAAATCTTCGGAGATATCTCCTGTTGCCATTCCTGCTACAACAGCCAATACCAATAGTGCCAGCGTATCTGTAATTACCGTTCCACCAACGGTAATGGTAACGGCACGGTTTTTCGCTACGCCCATACGGCTAATCATAGGATAGGCAATCAAGGTATGAGTAGCAAACATACTCGCTAAAAGTATGGAACTCAACATTCCAAAACCAAGCACATAGACGCCTGCCAGGTAGCCAATACCCATCGGAATGGCAAAAGTGTAAAACCCGAATATCAAACTCTTCCAACTGTTTTTCTTAAACTCCGTCCGGTCAATCTCTAAACCTGCCAAAAACATAATATACAGTAAACCAACAGTTCCGAACAGCGTTATACTGCTATCTCTCGCAACTAAGTTAAATCCGTAAGGTCCAATAATAGCACCCGCAATAATTAACCCGATGAGCGGTGGTATTTTAATACGGTTTAAAAAAATCGGTGCAAAAAGGATAATAAATAAAATCAAAGTGAAAATCAACACCGGATTTTGTAAAGGAAATGATACCGAAACATTAAGTAAAAACATAAGGATTGTCTTTTTAATGGCGAAAATATAGGATTTTTTATAAGAGGGTATAAATTATTTTTTTTTATTTTTGCCCGTCATTAGTTTTACCATGTCAAAAAGAATATTAGTTGTAACAGGCGGAGGCGATTGCCCCGGATTGAACGCGGTAATCAGAGGGATTGTAAAAAGTGCCAAATTGGATGGAAACTGGGAAGTTATTGGGTGTATAGAATCTTATAACGGTTTGCTGAAAGATAAGATTGAAGTGATGCCCATCACAGAAAAAGAAGTCTCCGGAATCCATATTAGAGGAGGCACAATAATCAAAACCACCAATAGAGGAGGTCCTTTTAACTTTCCAGTGCAACAATCCGATGGCACATGGAAAACAGAAGACCGTTCAAAATTGTTGTTGGAACGTTTGGATGATTTAGGTATTGAGGCAATTATCAGTATTGGCGGAGATGGTTCGCAGCGAATCTCACTCGAATTGGCAAAATTAGGCGTAAATATGGTGGGCGTTCCCAAAACTATTGACAACGATTTGGCTTGCACCGATTTTACTTTCGGTTTTCAAACAGCCGTACAGATTGCTACCGAAGCCATAGACAAATTAGTAACCACAGCCGAAAGCCACAACCGTGTTTTTATTCTCGAAGTAATGGGGCGTGATGCGGGTTGGATTGCCCTTCATTCTGCATTGGGCGGCGGTGCAGATGTGTGTATTATCCCGGAAATAATGTACGACCCAGCTGTTATCGCAAAAAAGATTGAAACAAGATATTTTAATGGGGAAGGTTTTTGTAATATAGTAATTGCAGAAGGAGCCAGAAGTAGCGATGGCAATATTGCCGGAAAATCGCCTACAGCCATTGGTGAACAACATGTTAAATTAGGCGGTGCCGGCGATAAACTTAAATATGAATTGGAGGCTGCCGGCGTGAAACACGATATTCGCGTTACCGTTCTAGGACACCTTCAGCGCGGCGGAACACCACTCGCATACGATCGTATTCTCGCTACAGCGTTCGGTGTAAAAGCTTTCGGCCTCGTGAAAGAAAAAAAATATGGTAATATGGTGGTTTATAATCATCCGGAAATTACTTATGCCTCTTTAGATGAGGTAGTTAAAAAACTCAATTTTATTAATCCTCAAACAAATTCATTACTATGGACCGCCAAAAAAATAGGAATATCCTTCGGGGATTAATTTTCTGTTCTTCTGCCCTTCTGCTCTTCTGCCTTACGAATTGCGACAGAGAAGAAATGATAGCCAATAAAAGATGGCATCTTAATTCTGTTCTCATGAACGGGGAACTTTATTACGACACGACTCAGTTTAATATAATGCCCAAATATACATACTACTATTTTTTTTATGGTAATGCATTGGAGGTAACTACTATAGTAGATAATGAGCAAATTAGATCGCCTAACGGTAAATATTTTTTTAAGAATCATTCCACACTGGAATTAGAATTTACACTAAAGTATCAAAAGTATAAAATTGATAATGTTAACATAGTAAAACTGACCAATAAAGAGATGAACCTTGAATACGATTACAAAGGGAATACTTATTTTTTGAAG
This sequence comes from Bacteroidales bacterium, assembly GCA_031253655.1. Lineage (GTDB taxonomy): Bacteria > Bacteroidota > Bacteroidia > Bacteroidales > WCHB1-69 > WRNX01. The sequence continues at coordinate 17,535 of JAIRVY010000083.1, read as the reverse complement.
TTTCTTCCTAGAAATTAACTTTATTATTTTTCACAATCATGAATTTATTAGATACAATTTGTTCTATTTCATCGCCGCAAGGAGTTGGTGCCATTTCGGTACTGAGGGTTTCCGGATGTGAAGCCTTTGAAATTGCAGGTAAATTATTCAAAGAGTCAAAGAACTATTTCTCCCAACCTTCTCACTTTGGTAACCGTTTTGATATTTATGAAAATGATAATTTGATAGATCAGGTAATGGTGATAAAATTTTACGCTCCAAAAACCTATACCGGTGAAGATGTAGTGGAAATTACCTGTCATGGTTCAAGTTATATTCAAAAAAAAATAATAGAACTTTTAATGAAAAATGGGTGCAGATTGGCAAAAGCGGGGGAGTTTTCGATGCGGGCATTTTTGAATGGTAAATTCGACTTGCCACAAGCTGAAGCGATTGTAGATCTTATTGAATCCCAATCCGAATCAGCACACAAATTGGCAATAAATCAGATTAAAGGCAATTTTTCTAATCGTATTAAAATGTTGCGTAACCAATTTGTTGAATTGGCGGCACTTATGGAATTGGAACTTGATTTTAGCGAAGAAAACGTAGAGTTTGCTGATCGCAAGCAGCTATACAATCTAATACAAACTCTTAATAAAGAGGTATTTCAACTAACAGAATCTTTCAAATTGGGGAATGTGCTCAAAACCGGTATTCCCGTTGCCATTATCGGAAAACCCAACGTGGGTAAATCCACTTTACTGAATTGTTTGCTAAAAGATGAGAGAGCAATCGTATCTCATATCCCCGGAACCACAAGAGATACTATTGAAGACAATTTTAACATTAATGGCATAAGTTTTAGATTTATTGATACCGCCGGAATTAGATTAACCGACGATGAAATAGAAACTTACGGTATAGAACGCACTTTCAAAGCGATTGACAAAGCAGATATCATTCTTTACGTCATTGACATAACAGAAACCTCAGTAGAGGAGATTGAAAAAGAGTTGTTATTTTTAGAGAACGAGATTGATTTTATTAACAAAAAACTGATTATTGCTGCCAATAAAATAGATGAACTCATCGAATTACCTAAACACATCACCGATTGGAATGAGTACGACATCGCTTTCATTTCTGCCAAACGCAACGTAAATGTTGATGAAATTCGCGATTTGTTAACACAATATGTTGACCAAAAAAAAATTGCCGACACTGCACTCCTCACTAACATTCGTCACTATGACATTATGATGAAAATTGAGAAAGAGATTCAAAAAATTGAAGATGGATTTGCGCAGCAAATCCCTACCGACTTAATAGTTATTCACATCAATACTATTTTGAATTATTTAGGAGAAATAACGGGCGAAATCACCTCGGATGAGGTGTTGGACGCAGTTTTTGGACGGTTTTGCATCGGAAAGTAAGAAAACAACTTTTACCATAGATTTAATAAAAAATAATCTGTGCATATTTTAAATAAAACAGATGAGCTCAAAAGAAATAATTGCCACATATTCACAATTAGATAAAGTAGCAGAACAAATATTAATCCATCATCAAAACAAACGCATTTTTAGTGTTAGCGGCGAAATGGGTACGGGGAAAACTACTTTAATCAAGGCATTATGTAATATTTTAGGGATAAAAAATATTCCTTCAAGTCCAACGTTTTCAATAGTAAATGAATATCGGGTACCACTAAATGAACCTGTATATCATTTCGATTTTTACCGCATTGAAACACCTAAGGAAGCCATTGCCATAGGATTATACGACTATTTAGAGAGCGGAAACTACTGCTTTATGGAATGGAGCGAAAAAATTGAAACTATTTTAGAAGAGGAAACGGTAAAAATCTTCATAGAACGAATTGATGCTCAAACACGTAAATTTACATTTTAATGCTCCTTTTTTCAAAGCTTGAACATACCCCGGAAACCCAACTCTCTCCTACTGAGGTTGAATTGAATACCGTTAAATCTACTCTTGGGTTTTTGTCTTCTGAAACTAGTTCGGTACCATTACTCCTGTCTCTTAAACAGATGGAGAAATTTGTTGAGGAGCACGTGGCAGTATTAGTTCAAAGAGGATTAGGTGATGAACACGAGATTTCTGATTATCAATTTTCAGAGTACGGCGCTGATATTGTTGAGGATGCTCTGCCCATCATAGCGCTTTCCGACATTGTTTTAAAATATGATATGTTTTCATTGGAGGAGATTTTTTGTTTGAAAGAAAAGCAAATTATCATTTCAATGGCTCCTCCAAAATTGTTTACCAAGGAGATGGTGCAATTTCTGTTTGAAAAAAAGATTACTGCCATGGGCATTAATTTTCTCTATGTAGAAAAATCTCTAATACAAAATACAGTCAAACAATTAGTTTCCTCAGTAATTGGTTCAGGCAATCTAAAACAGATTATTCAACTGAATCCCTTGTTATTGAAAAGTATTTATTGCTTTAAAGGTGAGATTTGCAACCGTGCCATTGCAGAGAATGCGGGAGTGCCCTGGAAAGATTTGGTGGAATTGTGTTGGAATTGGAATTGATTTTTTTGGCACCCAGCTTTTAGAGACGTGGCTTGCCTCGTCCCTGCTAAAACGATACAACCGTTCCAAGAAGTATTGCAAGTTCCTCTCTACGCTTCAACAATTGTTGCAATTTTTGAAACATTACTACTTCAATGTTCTCCTCGCTATTCTCTTCTATTTCTCTTAATATCAGCTTTCTATAATTCTCAATGGTACGCAGTTTAAACATCAGAATATTTTCTTCCACTGCATTATTCAGTTTGTGAATATTATTGGATGTACTTCTTGTTACGATATCGAACCGACTTAACCATTGTTCGCTTATTTCGGGGTCATCATTCATCAAATGAGCAATAACAAAATCTGTAATCTCTTTGTCGTTTAAGGTTGAAAAATAACTTTTAATAACATCCTGATTGATTGCAGTTTGAACAATTTCCAAGTATTTATAATATATCTTTTGAAATAATGAATTTGAAAACTGAATTTGCTGACGGTGAAATTCATCGAAAATATATTGGTCGATGCGTGTCTTAATGTATATGGGGTCACCGTTTTCGGTAATTTCCTGTACATCTATTTCATACATTCCATATTTTATTATAAGCAATATGATATTTTTTTCTACTTCTTCCAAACAATTATCGCTTTCAATTTTCTGTTGTTTCGGCAATAGTTCAACAACATTTACCTGATTTTCATCAAAACCATCAATATCCTTTCTGCCTTCTTTATCGGTCTGGGCATGCCGCGTCTCTACAATTCTTCCTTTTCCTTTCTCCCTTCTCCCTTCTGTCTTTTTCCACACCTCTTTCCGAAGTTGCGCATTCAATGTTTCTTCCTGCAAATGAAAAAGTGCGGCACATTCTTTGATATAAAACGCTCTGGCTACTACATCCGGTACATCGGCTACATTTTGGATTATTTCGTTTACCATACCTGCACGCTTCATCGGGTCGTTGCCGGCTTCTTTCGACAATATTTTGGCTTTAAAGATGATGAAACTTACAGAATTATTCTGAAAGTAATTTTTGAGTTCTTCCTGCGTAGTTTTATTAGCAAACGAGTCTGGGTCTTCCCCCTCAGGCAACATAATGGCTTGCACGTTCAATCCGCTCTCCAACAGCATATCAATACCGCGCAAAGAGGCTTTCATTCCGGCTGAATCGCCGTCATACACCAATGTAATATTTTGGGTTTGGGTGGCAATCAGTTTAATTTGCCCTTTGGTTAACGCAGTACCGGAAGAGGCAACTACATTTTCTACACCAGCTGCAAACATAGATATGACATCGGTGTAACCTTCTACTAAATAAACATTATCGTGAGCACGAATCGCTTTTTTGGCAAAATAGAAGCCGTATAGGATATCGCTTTTGTGATATACTTCACTTTCAGGGGAGTTGAAATATTTGGAAATTTTCTCGCCCTGCGTTAAAGTGCGCGCACCAAAACCGAGCGTTCTTCCTAAAGTACTATGGATGGGAAATATAACACGACCATGGAAAAAATCGAACAGTTTGCCACTCTCGCTCTCTTTGGTGAGTCCAAGTTGAAGCAAAAGTTCTTTTCTATATCCGTTTTGAAGGGCATTTTGGGTAAAACTGTCCCAGCCATCGGGATTATAACCCAATTTGAATTTTTTAATTATGTTTTCGTTATAACCACGTTCTTTAAAATAACTCAGTGCAATATTTCTACCGTCTTCAGAATCAAAAAGTTGTTCAATGAAGTAATTTTCTGCAAATTGGTTCACCAACAGCAGAGTCTCTTTTTTGTTGTGCTCTTCTATCTCCTCTTTTGTTTTTCCTGCTTCCTCTTCAATCGTAATATTGTATTTTTTGGCTAAATAGCGCAGCGCCTCCGGATATGTAATTTTTTCGTGTCCCATAACAAAGTGTACGGCATTTCCTTTGGTATCGCACACAAAGCAATTGAAAATTCCCAGTCGTGGACTTACATACATGGAGGGATTTTTGTCATCGTGAAAAGGACAGAGCCCCACCCAGTTTTGCCCGCGCCGTTTTAAAGAAACAAAATCGCCCACTACTTCTTCAATCTTAGTGATGAGCATAATTTCGTCGATAGTTTTTTTAGAAATCATCTATTATTTTTGTCTGGGTGCAAAAATAGTGAATTCTACCTCATTTTTGTATATAAAAAAAAAATTACTACTTCTGCACACTAAACATAATACTATTAGGTAATAAAAATACTATTTTTGCCGAAAATTCTTACTTATAAAAAAATATAATTCCTTGATAAATGAACTAATCGAATCCTATTGCGAACTTCATACTTCAAAAGAGTGCGAATTACTTTACCGTCTCAATCGTGATACGCATATTAAAATGCTGAATCCGAGAATGATTTCGGGACAATTGCAAGGAAAATTTTTGTCCCTGATTTCCAAAATGTTAAAACCTGAAAAGATTCTTGAAATAGGAACTTTCACAGGCTATTCAACATTGTGCTTAGCAGAAGGATTGACCGCCAACGGTGAGTTACACACTATTGAGATTGACGAAGAGATAGAAACGATAATCATAAAGTATTTTAACCTTTCGGAGCATAAAGAGAAATTGCATTTACACATCGGAAACGCTTTAAGTATCGTTCCTCTATTGAAAAAAAACTGGGATTTGGTATTTATTGACGGTGAAAAAACTGAATATTTGCAATATTATGAAATGGTTCTACCCTGGGTAAAAAAAGGAGGCTATATTTTGGTGGATAATCTGCTGTGGCATGGAAAAGTAATTGAAAAAGTGGAGGAAAATGATTCTGACACCCACGCCATTTTAGTGTTTAATGATTTTGTACAAAACGATATTCGCGTTGATAATATACTTTTGCCGGTTCGGGACGGACTGATGCTGATTGAAAAATTATAGTTATGGCATTACGTATTGATATTTTAACTTTATTTCCGCAGATGTTTAACGGAATTTTCTCAGAATCAATCATTAAAAAAGCCGTTGGTAGAAAGCTCATAGAACTGCATACGCATAACATTCGTGATTATTCCTTAGACAAACACAGACGGGTGGATGATTATTCTTTTGGAGGGGGTGCGGGAATGGTAATGATGATTGAACCCATAGCACTTTGTATAGAACAGCTGAAATCGGAGCGCAAATACGATGCGGTTATTTTTATGGCACCGGACGGAAAAACTTTTAACCAATCGAAAGCAAACCAACTATCTTTGTATCAAAATATTTTGATTTTGTGTGGGCATTATAAAGGAGTGGATGAGCGCGTGCGCGAATTTTTTGTTACCGAAGAGATCAGTATTGGTGATTACGTTCTTTCCGGGGGTGAAATTGCAGCTATGGCTGTAGTGGATGCCATTGCAAGAATCATCCCGGGAGTACTCAACGATGAATCTTCCGCCCTTACCGATTCTTACCAAAACGAACTGCTTTCCTCCCCTGTTTATACCCGCCCCGCAGACTATAAAGGGCATAAAGTCCCCGACATTCTCCTCTCCGGGCACGAACAAGCTATCTCTGATTGGCGTTTTGACCAGCAGTTGAAAAGAACAAAAGAACGAAGGCCGGACTTGCTGGCGTAAAAAAAAAGTTTTGGTTGTCTAAATATCAAAAAAAATATATTTTTGTTACCACGATTGCTAACAAACCTTATTTATCAAATATTCAATTCAATCTTATTATTTATCAAAATTTTACCGTTATGAAAAAGTTAGTATTTATTATTTTAATGACCTTAGGATTCGCCACTTATGCGCAAACTGCTCAAAGTACGCAGGTAGAGTACATCAAAACAAAAGTGCCCGGTGTGAGTATCGCTATTGCAGGGTATGATGTTACCTTTATCCAAAATGCGTTGATTCAACAATTAGAAAAAAACGCAGGATTAAAAGGCACGAACTCTAAAGGATTTAGAGTCTATTTGTCTCAAAATTACCCGGATTTTGGCACACTAAACTACGATATCTACACTTTGGTTAAGAAAGCATCCAAAAAAGATTCTTTTATTACTGTTTATCTGTTAGTTTCGAAAGGAAATGACAACTTTGTTTCTCAAAATATGGATAACGAGTTAACCGAAAAAATGAAAGAATTTTTGACAAATTTTGTTTCTTTCCTTAAAGATTTTGAACGAATTCAAAAAGTAGATCAGTTAACCGGAAATATTAAACAACTTGAAAAAGAACAAAGTGCTCTTATGAAAGATAGAGATAAAATACAGAAAGAGTTATTAAGTACTGAGAAAAAGTTTAAGGACAAAGAAAAAGAAGTGAATACGAAAGCAGGTGAAATTCAAAAAGCTAAAGCAGCATTGGAGGCCTTAAAATAAGGTATGAAAGATAAATTAATTACTCGTTTTTCTAAATATCTCTCATTTCCAACTATTTCAAATGATACTTCGGATACCTATCCCAGTACAGTTGAACAACTCGTATTTGGAGACTTTTTGGTGGAAGAGTTGAAACATTTGGGTTTAATTGAGGTGGAAAAAGACCAATTTGGCTACATTACAGCAACATTACCGGCAAATATTGTAGAGACGTGTCGAGCCGAATCTCGACCCGTTATCGGTTTTATCGCGCATTATGATACAGCGCCCGATATGCCCGGAATTACGGCACCGGTAATTGTGGAAAACTACACCGGAAGCGATATTGTTTTAGATAAAGATAGTAATACCATACTATCTGTGGCTGACTTTCCGGAGTTGAAAAACTATATAGGACAAACGCTATTAACTACTGATGGAAAAACCTTGCTGGGTGCAGACGATAAAGCCGGCATCGCCGAAATAATCTGCGCACTTGAATATTTAATTCAACATCCTGAAATAAAGCACGGCAAACTCAAGGTGGCGTTTACCCCCGATGAAGAGATTGGAAAAGGAGTTCTCCATTTTGATACCTCTAAATTTGGCTGCGATTTTGCTTATACAATTGATGGCAGCATGCTCGGCGAATTGGAGTATGAAAATTTCAATGCAGCCGGAGCCACTATTACCATTCAGGGAAGAAACGTACATCCTGGCTATGCCAAAAATAAAATGGTCAACTCGCAACTGATTGCAATGGAGTTTAATGCACTGTTGCCCGAATTTCAACGCCCACAATATACCGAACATTATGAGGGTTTTTTTCTCCTAACAAAACTGGAAGGAAATGTTGAATCCAGTAAGTTGAATTATATCATAAGAGACCATGATAAACTGCTTTTTGAACAAAAAAAGGAATTAATGCACAAAATCACCGGTTTTTTGAATGAAAAGTATGGAAATGAGCGTGTAAAATGTGAAATTAAAGACCAGTATAACAATATGCGCGAAATGGTTGAACCTGTGTTTTATATTGTTGAGCGTGCCAAACAAGCAATGATTGATGCCGGTGTTACACCAATAGTTAAACCTATTCGCGGTGGAACAGACGGTGCAAATCTTTCCTACAAAGGCTTGCCTTGTCCAAATATTTTCACCGGCGGACATAATTTCCACGGAAAGTACGAGTTTATTCCTGTAGAATCTATGGAAAAAGCAGTACAGGTAATTGTTAATATTGCATCAGCCATTTAATCTCCTCTGCCCACTTCGTCGTGTCGGGAGTTTCTAAAATGATGGGAATTTTTTCAAAACGCGAGTCTCGCATCATTCTGATAAATACTTCTTTACCCAGAAAACCCAATCCAATATTTTCGTGCCGGTCCACTCTACTTCCAAACTCTTTTTTTGTATCATTTAAGTGAATGGCTTTTAGGTACTTTGCCCCTACAATTTCATCAAATTTTTGCCAGGTTTGAAGATATCCGACTTCGGTCTTAATATCGTAACCTGCAGAATAGGTGTGACAAGTATCAATACAGATACCTAACCTGCTTTTGTCTTCAACTTTATCAATAATCTGCGCCAAATGAGCAAAACTGAAACCCAAATTAGAACCTTGCCCTGCCGTGTTCTCAATTACAGCAGTTACCCCTTTTGTTTTTTCCAAAGAGATATTTATAGATTCTGAAATTCTTCGTAAACACTCATCCACAGAAATAGCATTCAAATGACTTCCGGGATGGAAATTTAGCAGCGTGAGTCCTAATTGTTCAGCACGTTGCATCTCATCAATAAATGCTTTGCGAGACTTCTCCAAAGATTCCGGGTCAGGATGCCCTAAATTTATTAAATAGCCATCGTGCGGAAGAATTTGTTCCGGAAAATAACCGTATTTTGCACAATTTTCCTTAAAAAGTGCAATATTTTTATCAGATAATGGGGAAGATTCCCATCTGCGCTGGTTTTTTGTAAAAAAAGCAAAAGCCGAAGCATTAATCTCTTTTGCATTCACTGGGGCATTTTCTACCCCCCCCTCAGCACTGATATGCGCACCTAAATATCTCATAACTCGTATTTTTTCGGCAAAAATAATAAAAGTAATTATCAAACAACAAGATAAATACCTAAAAACATCTTGCTATTCAGAAAAAAAATAATTTTATTTCACTACCAATCAGATTGTTGTATAAAAAAATCTAAAAAAAAATCATTTTTCATTAAATCATTGAAATTTTTATAATTTTGTTTTTGAAATTCCTTAAGAGAACAAACATTAAAAAACTAAATTGTAAGTTTTAAAAAATGAGTAAGAGCAAAAAAGTAATCTCGGATAAAGAAATTCAACAGATGTTGAAACAGTTCTTTGGATTCAATACTTTTAAAGGCGACCAGTTAAAAGTTATCAAATCGTTATTAAAAGGGAAAGACAGTTTTGTGATTATGCCGACTGGCGGCGGAAAATCACTGTGCTATCAATTACCTGCCTTAATTTGCGAAGGAACGGCGATTATTATTTCGCCGCTTATTGCTTTGATGAAGAATCAAGTGGACGCCTTGCGTAATTTTGGAACTGAATTAGGGATTGCCCATTTTTTAAATTCCTCTCTCTCAAAACAGGAAATAAAAGATGTGAAAGATGATTTACTACGTGGAAAAACCAAACTCCTTTATGTTGCCCCTGAAACACTTACAAAAGAAGATAATGTGGGTTTTTTTAAAGATATTCAAATCTCATTCTTTGCAATAGATGAAGCTCACTGTATTTCGGAATGGGGGCACGATTTCAGACCCGAATACAGAAGAATAAAAGAAACCATAGACAGGATTAATAGAAAAGTGCCGGTTATGGCGCTTACTGCTACTGCTACACCAAAAGTTCAAAGCGATATTCAAAAAAACCTCGGGATAGAAAAAGCAGAACTCTTTAAGGATTCTTTTAACCGTCCAAATCTTTATTACGAAATTCGTGAAAAAACTAAAGAGATTGATAAAGAGATTGTTAAATTTATCAAAAACCACAGTGGAAAATCCGGAATTATTTATTGTTTGAGTAGGAAAAAGGTTGAAGAGCTGGCAGAATTTCTTCGCGCAAACCAAATACGGGCTCTTCCTTATCACGCAGGGTTAGAATCGCAAGTGCGTGTAAGCAACCAGGATGCCTTTTTGATGGAAGATATTGAGGTTATTTGTGCTACCATCGCTTTTGGGATGGGAATAGACAAACCGGATGTTCGCTTTGTGATTCACTACGATATGCCTAAAAGCTTGGAGGGTTATTACCAGGAAACCGGACGAGGAGGTAGAGATGACGGCGAAGGACTTTGTGTTGCTTTTTACGATATTAAGGATTTGTATAAATTGGAGAAATTTTCTACCAAAAAATCTGTAGCAGAGCAGGAAATGGTAAAGCAACTCCTGGCTGAAACTGCTTCTTATGCAGAATCTACCAATTGCAGAAGAAAGCACTTACTGCACTATTTTGGAGAGATATATGAGCAAGAAAACTGTGGCTGCTGCGACGTTTGTTTGCACCCAAAACCCAAAATGGATGCCACTGAACAAATTCAGTTAGTCATTGAAGTGATAAAAGAAGTAAAACAGCAATTTGTTGACAATCACATTATTGATATAGTTGTGGGATACAAATCCACAACTATTGTTAAATTTAAGCATAATAAACTAAAACAGTTCGGAGATGGAGAGGAGTATGATACAAAATTCTGGGCAAGTGTTATTCGCGTAGCTATTTTTGAAGAACTGATTTACAAAGATATAGAAAACTACGGATTGCTAAAAATTACAACCAAAGGTGAAAAATTTCTGACCAACCCTTACACATTATATGTCCAAAAACCAAAATCAAAAACTGATGATGAAGAAATGGATGATGATGACATTTCGGATGATATGATAATCAAAGGAGAAGCCACCGATGCTACCCTCTTTGCTATGCTAAAAGACCTGAGAAAATCTATCTCTGTTAAGGAAAATCTGCCTCCGTTTATTATCTTTCAGGATCCCTCTTTGGAGGATATGTGTATTCAATACCCCACTACCATTGAAGAGATGGTTAATATCACAGGTGTTGGAATTGGAAAAGCACAAAAATATGGAAAGCCTTTTGCAGATTTGATAAAACAATATGTTGAAGAGAATGAAATTGAAAGACCGCAAGATTACGTTGTTAAGTCTGTGGTTAAAAAGTCAGCCATTAAAGTATTTATTATTCAAAGCATTGACAGAAAGATATTTTTTGAAGATATAGCACATGCCAAGGGGTTGGATATGAATGAACTTTTAATGGAAATAGAAAGTATAGTTTCTTCGGGAACCAAGTTAGATATTGATTACTATATTGATGCAACCATTGAAAAATATCACCAGGAAGATATTTTAGATTATTTTTCAGAAGCGGAATCAGACTCTGTCGATATGGCACTCGCGCTGTTAGGTGAAGATGATTTTACTGTGGATGAAATTCGAATAATGCGTATAAAATACCTGTCAGATGTAGGAAATTAATGTGAAAATCGTAGCATTAAGAACTTTATTTCGGGAAAAATTATCCCATCTATACGATAAACGGGAAATTGAAGCCATTTTTTTTGAATATCTTGAAGGAAAATTTCTGATAAAAAAAGTGGATTTTTTCTTACAATCATATACTGAAATTGAATTTGAACCTTTTGATTTAGAAATTCTTTCTAAAGGAACCCCGATACAGTATCTGACAGAAAAAACCACTTTTCATGATTTACAATTGATGGTTAATCCGTCAGTGCTCATTCCCAGACCCGAAACAGAGGAATTAGTGAATTTGATAATATCTGAACATCGCAAATCTCACCATCTCAAATCTCACATTCTTGATATAGGAACGGGTTCCGGTGCAATTGCTATTGCTTTGGCAAGAAAACTTGAAAACGTAGTAGTCTGGGCGACAGATATTTCTGAAAAAGCGCTTGAAATAGCGGCATCGAATGCCAAGAAGTATCAGGTGGAAATCTCATTTTTACATCATGACATTCTACACAATAGTGTTTCTTTACTTCCTGAAAATGTGGATATTATTGTTTCAAATCCGCCCTATATTCCTGAAAGTGAAAAAAGTAGATTGCACATCAATGTATTAGAATTTGAGCCGGAGGTTGCACTTTTTGTCCCTAATGAAAAACCGCTTATTTTTTATGATGCTATTGCGAAAGCGGCAAAAAAAATCCTCCGCGGAGGAGGAATTTTGTATTTTGAAACGTATGAAAAATATCACGTTGAACTATATAAGATGCTGGCTGGGTTAGATTTTAAAGAGATTAAACTTTTGAGCGATTTAAGTAGCAAGCCTCGCTTTATTTGTTGCAAAAAATCATAAATTATTAATTTTTACCGCCAACCCCGATTTCAAATTTGCTGCTTTATTCTTATGAATAATTCCTTTTTTTGCTAATTTATCAATGAGGGAAGTAACCTTTGGAAGTTTCTCTTCGGAAGCAGTTTTCTCTGTTGCTAATCTAATATCTTTCAAAGCATTACGCATTGTTCTTGCAAAGTAGCGATTTGCTAATCTTTTACTTTCGTTGGCTCTAATTCTTTTCTTCGCCGATTTGTGATTTGCCATTTTTGTTTTATTTTAATAATAATAATTTACCACAATTTTTGCGGGGGGCGAAAATATATTTTTTTTTATACAATCATCAATATTTTACAAACCTCTTTTCCATCTTCATGATAAAGGGTAATGTTGAAATTATTGGGAACTGTTTCTTCCATTGCGATACAATAATTATCGCCATGCTTTAATTGGTTGGAATAATTCACGACTACTTCTTTAATTTGATGTTGATTATAAAAATCATAAGAAAACTTATCTATAACCCAGCGCACGTAGCTTGCGTTGTTAACATGCTGATTCATATCTAAATCTGACAGGACTGCTGGGTATAACACCGGGTTTTCGGGGAAGTTCAAACGGGTTACTCTGGGCACGCGACCCTCAAATGCCGTTCTATCATTGGGACAATCCAGATGGGTATTTAACCTTTCTAAACGAACAATCTTATTCAGAATAAAATCCACCAGCATCCATTCTGAAATTGCGTAACAGAGCAGTTCACCTGTTTCACTAAATACTTCATAATCTCTGAGAAACATAATAGATTCTCTTTTTTTTGCCCAAGTTTCGATACGTATTTTTTCGTTCCAGCGGGGCACTTTCTTTACTATCAGGTGCACTTTCGACAGTGCCCAATACAGACCATCTTTCTGCAGTTCCATCCATCCCTTTTTTAGGTAATTTACGTGCGACCAGGCTGTTTCGTGCATCATACTTAGCAATTTAGAAATTGAAAGATTGCAGTTGTGGTCAACATCATAGCCACAAATTTCAAACATTCGGGAATAAACATGATTGTTGTACATGATTAAGCTATTTGTCGGCAAAAATATTTTTTTTTATATTCTTTCGGTAAAAAGTATATTTTCGCCGCCGTTTCGGGATATAGCGTAGTCCGGTTATCGCGCCTGCTTTGGGAGCAGGAGGTCGCAAGTTCGAATCTTGCTATCCCGACTTTTGCCCAAAAAACACTTAAAACCAATGATTTGTACACGCGAGTTGTTGGTTTTTGTGTTTAAATTGGGACAGAAACGAGACAAATTATTTTTTTGGATTTCTCACAAATCTAAAAAAAAAAATGCCACTACAATCACCCCACTTAGCAGTATCAACTGCTTATTCTGCCGCAAATTACCTGCCGGCAACATTAAAAACCAATAAATCCGGATGGATTATTGAGTATTATGTTGAAAATCCACAAACGCAATTATTAGCGCGTAAGAAAGTTAAACTACAAAGGTTACTTATGCGTTACCCATCAAAGATGGAAGCCCGAAAGCACATCAATAATATTATTATTGCGCTGAACATGAAACTGTCTACCGGTTGGAATCCATATTTCGTTGGGGAGGATGCTCGACTTTATACCCCCTTCAAAGAAGTAGTTGAGAAGTATAAGGAAGAGATAAAGCGGAATACTCGTGCTGGAACTTGTCGTTCCTATACTTCTTTTGTAAATATTTTAAGTGAATGGATGGAAAAAGCCTCTCCAAAAATTTATTCTTCAATGGTTAGTCACACTCTTGTTGCTAAATTCATGGATTACGTTTACAATGAACGAAAAGGATTTGGTGAAAAAAGTATTTCAAACAGAACTTATAATAACTGGAAAATCCGCACCAAAGTGACCCCCTAATTCCAATTTAAAGTGACCCCCTAATTCCGATGAAAGTGACCCCTCAATTCCAGACTAAAGTGTCCCCCTAATTCTGAAGCAAAGTGACCCCCTAAAAAAAAGAGAAAAAGAAATAAAAAATTAGGTTTAAAAGACAGTTTTTGTGTAACTTCATTAAGAAGTTTAACAAAAACCAAAATTATGTCGAATAAACCTATTACAATGCAAAAATTAAGACAAGTAATTAGATTACATGGACAAGGCAAAGGTACTAAGTCCATCAACCGTATCGTGGGACTTTCCCGCACTACTATCAAGAAGTATCTTCATATCTTTCATGCTTCAACATTGACTTCTGAACAGTTTTTTAAAATGAATGATAATGAGTTATCACTAATGTTTCAGGTACACAAGCAACAAGAGCCTTCTCAAAAGCAGTTGAATTTAGAAGCTATGCTCCCTGAACTATGTAAACAACTTAAACGTAAGGGAGTTACGAGAGAGCAGTTACACAAACAATACATAGAAAAACATCCTGATGGTTATAAAATTTCAACTTTCTGTAGTTATTTACAGCTGTATTTGGGTCAATCTCATCCTGTTATGCATATAGAGCATAAAGCCGGTGAAAAGATGTATATTGACTTCGCCGGAGATAAACTTTATTTGACTGACAATGAAGGAGAGCGTGTTCCTATAGAAGTTTTCGTAGCCATATTAGGCTGCAGTCAACTTACTTATGTTGAAGCCGTTTGCAGTCAAAAGAAAGAAGATTTGATTCATGCCTGCGAAAATGCGTTACATTACTATGGCGGCGTTCCTCGTGCTATTGTTCCCGATAATATGCGCTCTGCCGTTACGAAAGGCAGTAAATATGAGGCGATAATTAATTTGGATTTTGCCAATTTTGCAGAACATTACGGCACAACTGTTATTCCTGCAAGAGCCTATAAACCAAGAGATAAATCGCTTGTAGAAGGTGCAGTAAAACTCGTTTATAAGAACATCTACACTAAATTAGAGCGTAGAGTTTTCTATGATATTGAGAGTTTAAATGCCGCTATTCGGACAGAGTTGGAACTGCACAACAATACTTATTTTTCAGGACGTAACTACAGCCGCAGACAACAATTTGAAGATATTGAACGTGAGGTATTGTGTAAACTTAATCCTTTTCGTTATCAAATTAAAGAGCAAGCCATTGTTACGGTAATGAAAAATGGCTATGTGCGTCTTTCAAAAGATATTCATTACTACAGCGTTCCGTATCAATACATTGGAAGAAAAGTGAAGATATTATACGCCGGATTTGATGTAGAAATATATTATCAATATGAAATGATAGCCAAGCACAAACGTCAGATGGCACGTTATCAATATACTACAGACCCAAAACATTTAGCATCCCAGCACCAGTTTCTTACAGAGTGGAGCCCTGATGTTTTTCTTAAGCGAGCCGCAGAGATACATGAAGATGTGGTATTGTACATAACTAAAGTATTGGAAACAAAACAATTTCCAGAGCAAGCATATAAATCTTGCAGCGGTATACTTAATTTTGCACGCAGAGTAGGATACGACCGACTGATTGATGCTTGTAGATGGGCAGAGAGTTATGGACAGTATAGCTATCGTGCTATAGAAGAAATACTTCAAAAACACTTAGATAAACTTCAACCTCATGTGGATGAAAACGAAATCCCATTTCATAATAATATCAGAGGAAAAGAATACTACAAATAATAGAAACAATTAACCCTAATTTATTAATTTTAAATACAATAAAATGAATCAAGAAACTTTAAACAAAATGCGGCAACTCCGTTTATTGGGCATGTACGATGCCTTTAAAACCAGCCTTGAATCTTCTTCAAGAGAAACATTAACCCAAGACCAGTTTATCTCTTTTCTAATCAATAGTGAATGGGATGACAGAAAGAATCGAAACATTGACCGTGCCTTAAAAGTGGCAAGCTTCCGCTACAAAGCATCTGTTGAACAAATTGATTATGAAATTGAAAGAGGCTTGGATAAAAATCAAATCCATCGCTTGGCAGGTCTTGAATTTGTGAAAGAACACAAGGATTTATTCATCATCGGAAGCACAGGAACAGGAAAAAGTTTTTTATCAACCGCTTTGGGCTATCAAGCCTGCCAAAAGGGATACAGGGTGCTTTACGCATCTACCTCCAAACTAATGGGACAACTCAAATTAGCCAAAGCCAAAGGAACTATTTTAGCCGAACTCAAAAGAATAGAACGGCAAGATTTGTTAATATTAGATGATTTTGGTTTACAGCCATTTGATGCACAAGCAAGAACAAGTTTGTTAGACATTATCGAAGACCGACACCAAAAACGCTCAACTATCATTACTTCTCAAATACCGGTTGCCGAATGGTACGAAATAATCGGAGAAAAAACGATTGCTGACGCAATTTTGGATAGAATAGTACATCACGCCCTGAGAGTAGAACTGTTTGGCGAGTCGCTCAGAAAAAAAATAACGAAAAAGAACTTCAAGAAAAAATTATACTTTTGACAAAAAATTAAATTATTAACCACCGACAAAAATGACGTTTTTTACACCTCAATTTTTTAAGTCCAGTTTTCTCTTTTTGAAACACAACTCAAGGGGGGCACTTTGCACTGGAATTGAGGGGTCACTTTAGTCTGGAATTGAGGGGTCACTTTCATCGGAATTAGGGGGGCACTTTGCACTGGAATTGAGGGGTCACTTTCATCGGAATTTCCACTATGCCACTAACAAATACGACAACATCACACGTTTTTACTAATCCTGAAGGAATGATTATTTTTGGGTATGGAGTTGGTGGTAATAGTCTTTTTAGTTCTTATTACTACCTTGCCTATTCTGCTATGCGCGACCTACAGGCAACGTTTTCTGCTAACGATATTCCCTATCAACTTTTGAAAGAGAATCCTTTTTGTGAGGGCGAGATTGAATTTCTAGCAGAAATTGAGGGGCTGCACCCAACTCATCCGGAAAGATTAACTTGGTGGATTAATGGAACAGAATATCTGCCGGCAAAAAATCTTGAGCAATGGAGTAAGCCTTTTTCTGTAGGGGAATACGAAATAGAAATGAAAGTGCGCTACGAAAATGACGAAACAACTTCTAAGATAGGCACACTCATCATTAAGTCTTGCAATCAAAGTGCAGTATTTTATAAAAATGATGTGCACTATTTAACAGACACTACTTTTTGCAACAAGAACGTGAACTTTCGCGCCGAAATAGAGGGGTTGCACCCCACAGCAACAGACAGAATAAAGTGGTACGTTGATAGTAAAGATGGGAACGGCTTTATTGAAGAAACATCAGCGCAAAATCTAACAGAATGGGGCAAACCTTTTGAAAACGGAACTTATGATATTAAAATGGTGGTACGTTATGATAATGATACTTATACAACACTAATCGGCACATTAAAGGTTCAGGCTTTGTGGATTAAGAT
>JAIRVY010000044.1 GCA_031253655.1 Bacteroidales bacterium | reverse complement strand
GCAAAATGCCGCCGACAACTCACCGAAGATACCACCCCCGTGGGTATTGATTATCTGAAACGCTATGTGTCGGATTTCGATTTAATTTCAAACTCACCTTATACGCCTGATGTAAAACCTGCCAACGGAAAAAAAGTTGCCATTATTGGCGGCGGTCCCGCAGGTTTAACCACTGCTTATTATTTACAAATTGCAGGATTTCAAGCAGATATTTACGAACAGAAAGAAGCTGCAGGCGGCTGGCTACGTTATGGAATCCCGGAGTATCGTTTGCCCAACGCCATTCTTGACCGGGAAATTGAAAATATCACGAAATTGGGCGTGAAAATCTTTACGAATCAACAATTAGGAAAAAATTTAAAGTATGCCGATTTAGAGAAAAAATATGATGCCATTTTTCTATCTATCGGCGCACAGGAAGGCGATTTATTGGGAATTGGCGAAAATTCCGCGCCAAATTTAGTTTCCGGAATAGATTTTCTAAAAAACAATGCAGAAACCGGAAACGATTTGGATTTACGAGGCAAAAAAGTGGTTGTAGTGGGAGGCGGAAACACGGCTATGGATTGTTGCCGCTCTGCCCGTCGTTGCGGAAGTACGAAAGTAATTGTACTTTACCGCCGCACCGAAGCCGATATGCCGGCAAATCCCATCGAAATTCACGAATCGAAAGTGGAGGGCGTGGAGTATATTTTCCTTGCCGCCCCAAAAGCAGTCTATTACAACGACAAAGGCGAACTCACAGGGTTGCAGTGTATAAAAATGAAAGCGGAAAAACTGCCCGGCTCACGCCGTTCAAACATCGTTCCTATTGAGGGAAGTGAATTTGACCTGCCTTGCGATTTGGTACTTCCGGCTACCGGACAGAAAATACAATATGAAGTGTTAGACCATATTAACGAATATTATGCGCCGCTATCTTTAAAGTTAAACAAGTGGAAGACGTTGGATGCAAATGAAACCACGTTTCAAATGAATATTCCCAAAATTTTTGCAGCGGGAGACGCAGTTACCGGTCCCACCAACATTATTCAGGCGGTTGCCGGCGGAAAAGCGGCTGCTAAATATATTGAACAATACGTGTTTAATATTCCGTTCCAAGCCCCTACCCTACCGTTTATCAGTACAAAAGATAATTTTGAAATCCAAAATAAAGAAGAATATCAAAACAAATTTTCACCCTGTTATCGCTATGAAATGCCGGTTTTGCCCGAAAATGAACGCCATAACTTTGATGAAGTAGAATTGGGATATACCGACAAAGAACTGATTTTGGAAGAAGCGGAACGGTGCTTGGAATGCGGCTGTACTGCTTTCTACAACTGCAAATTACAGCAATATGCTACCCAATACGGCGTTAACCAAAAACATTATCAAGGATATTATCCGAAATTTGAGACAAATTTCCCGCATCCTCAAATTGAGTTAGATAATAACAAGTGTATTCTTTGCGGACGCTGTGTTCGGGTTTGCCGGGAATATTCGGGAAACAGGGCGTGGGAATTTTTTAAGCGCGGCTCAAAAACATTTATCGCTCCCAATATGGAGGGCAAACTGTTGGAAAGCAGTTGCGATGCCTGTGGTTTGTGCGTGGATACCTGCCCCACTGGCGCATTATCGGAAAATGTAATAACCAAAATATTACCGCTTCCCTACGAAAAAACGCCGGCAATTGACCCATTCGGCTCCGAAGGTTTAGAAGTAGATTTATTGATGTATAAAAACAAAGTTTATGGTGCTACTACTCGTGAAGGCATTGTTAACCAATATGGTTTAATAAATAGAGACATCAAATTCGGATATTCTGTCTATAACAAAAAAGACAGAATTACACATCCTATGGTAAGAGAAAACGGCAAATTGCACCCGATTTCTGTTGAAGAAGCAATAGAAAGAATAAAAAACGAAGTTTCAAAAGTAAAAAGCGAAGAAAATGCAATTTGCGTGGCGCCAGAAATTACCAACGAAAGTATGTATATGATTCAAAAGTGGGCACGGGCTGGATTGAAAACCAATGCAATAGGTTCTACGTCATACAAAAACAACGGCATCGTTTTTAATGTGAATAAAAACGACAATCTGCAACTGCACGAATTAAAAGAAGCAAAACAGGTTTATATCTTTGGAACAAATTTGGCACAAGACCATCCCGTGGTGAGCCATATTGTTCAAAACATGCGGTATGAGAAACAGATTCCGGTTGCCTATATTACACAGGAAGCAAACTGTTTCTTTTCGCGCCGCGTGGATGAAACCATTCAGGTGAAAGATGAACACGCTTTTATTAGAGCTATCAATTATTATTTGTTAAAGAGCGGAAAAGCATTTGGTATCTTTTTAGAAGGATTGGCATTGAATTTTGAAGCGTACAAAGCCGAAATTTTGCTGGACAACTATGAGCAATTACTTGAAAAATCGGGCGTTGGTGAAGAAATTATTAAAAAAATGGCGCAAGCGTTGATTGATATTCCCGAATCTGTAATAATTGTCTCTGAAAAAACGATTGATTTACCTGCGTTTTGCGAACTAAAAAATACAATGTTTCTTACTGAAAAACACGGCAAAATGTATTCAGGTTTGATGACTTTGAAAAAATCTTGCAACAGTCAGGGGATATACGATATGGGGATTCATCCCGAATATGGACCCGGTTTTAGAAAAATAGAAGGCGAGTATTTAGAATTGTTAACAAAAGTTTGGAAAACTAATGATTTACCCACACAATTTGAACGAAAAGAAGTTAAAAACTTCTTTGTTTTTGGCGAAAACGCTATTGGAGAACATTCTAAAATGGCGGAATCCGTTAAATCAGCCTCTTTTGTTTGTATACAATCATTATTTGAAAATGAGACTACTGCTTTGGCAGATTTGGTATTGCCGATGAATTTTGCCATTGAAATCGGCGGCAGTTTTACCTCTTCATTTAAAGTTGCACAAACCTTTAACGCAATAAAAACCTGCGAATTTGGTTGGAACGACTACCAATTTTACGCCCGCCTTCAAGAAGCATTTGGCATTAAAGGTTTAACCACCCCCGATGAAATCTTTTTAGAGATGATAAGTTTGTTACAACCCGGCTGTTGTTCAGATACGAGACACCGGTTTGAAGTGTAAACATTAATATTCAAAATAAATTCTTTACTTTGCATCGAGAAATGAAACACTAATCGTTCAAAATTAATATCTATAATCAAAAAAAAAATCAATGAAAAAAGTTTTTATCGTTGCGGCAAAACGCACCCCTATTGGAAAAATGTTTGGTACTCTATCAAACTTTTCTCCAGCCGACTTGGCGGCATTAGTAATGAAAAATATTATTGCAGAAACGGGTATCCAACCCAATCAAATTGATGAAGTGATTGGAGGAAATATTCTTAGCGCCGGACAAGGACAAGGTATCATTCGTCAGGCTGCCATCAAGGCAGGTTTGCCCGTTGAAGTTCCCGCTTATGCAATCAATATGGTTTGTGGAAGTGGATTAAAATCTGTAATTAACGCCTATAACGATATTTTGGTAGGCGATGCCGATTTAGTTTTGGCAGGCGGTACCGAAGTAATGTCTAACGCGGGATTTGTAATGAACGGAAACCTCAGGAACGGTGTAAAAATGGGAAATATTACCGCTGTTGATCACATGGTTAGCGATGGATTGACAGACGCATTTGAAGGGTATCACATGGGAATTACGGCTGAAAATGTAGCCGAAAAATTTGGAATTACTAGAGCAGAACAAGACCTATTTGCAATCAATTCCCAAACCAAAGCAATTGCCGCCGTGGATGCCGGAAAGTTTGTGAATGAAATCGTTCCTGTGGAAATAGTTTCCAAAAAAGAAACTATTATTTTCAATACCGATGAGTATCCAAACAGAGTCACTAACTTGGAAAAATTGGGAACCTTAAAGCCGGCATTTAAGAAAGAGGGCTCGGTAACTGCCGGAAATGCCTCCGGAATTAACGACGGAGCCTCTTTTGTTTTAGTCGCCTCAGAAGAAAAAGTAAAAGAATTGGGATTAAAACCCCTAGTAGAGATTATTGCCACAGGTCAAGGTGGTGTTGAACCTGCCATTATGGGATTAGGACCTGTGCCGGCTATCAAGAACGTTCTACAAAAAGCAGGTATGAAACTTAATAACATTGATTTATTGGAACTTAATGAAGCATTTGCAGCACAATCCTTGGGCGTTGTTCACGAACTTATTAATGAACACGGCGTAACAAAAGAATGGTTGCAAGAGCGTACCAATATTAACGGTGGCGCGATTGCATTAGGACACCCGATTGGAGCCTCCGGAAATAGAATTTTAGTTACACTGATTCACGAATTGATAAACGAAAATAAAACCTACGGTTTGGCATCACTTTGTATAGGAGGAGGAATGGGAACCGCAATGATTGTAAAGAAAGTTTAAGCATTTACCGCAACACCTCCGCTAATATCCCCACCGATTCAATCTCTTTGATATGTTTGTGGTACTTCATGATGTACAGAAGAAGTCTATTCAATAATTCCATACGAATTTGCTTCCTCATTTTCGCACGCTTTTAAAATCCAAAAATATCCACCTGACAATCACGAAGTTGATGTTTCGGCAATTTGCCTTACCACGATACTTTACTACGATACAAGAATCTCAATTAGCGGCGGTAGCCGCTAATGTGCACTGTCAAATTCTATCGTTTATACGCTAAGAAGCAAATCGTAAGTTGATTTATAAACGGGTAACTGGTCGTATGTAGCCATATTACGTTATTTTAAAAAAAAATTGTGCCGCTTCGCGGCAAATAGTCAAAGAGTCAATTTTATCGGATTTTATAGGTCTGCTACGCAACGCACAGAGAAACCGTAAGCACGGAAGGTGCTACCCGTGTGGACGAAGCCGCTGCCGAAGTGCAAGAGGTGCGTGCCGATGCTATTCACGATACCGCTCCAATAGAGGCCGGTCTCACCGGTGCCGTACATACCGCCGTCGATGTGATCGCGGCCGCCGGCAGCGGGCAGAAAGAGTTTCTCTACTCCATCACCAAAATAACGACCGTTTACTCCGTTCAGTTTGTTCCAATCACTTCCGGAATCAATTAAACTCTGCAGCTCTGTGTATGTAGGAACCCTCCAACCTGCAGGGCAAGGGTCGTTGGCAGTTTTTATGGGAGATGCATCGGTACCGCTATTCCAAAGCGCATCGTTTTTAGGAGCACGCCAATCGCAAGGTTCATCTATTTGCTTTATAAATTTACCGTAGGCAGCATG
>JAIRVY010000155.1 GCA_031253655.1 Bacteroidales bacterium | reverse complement strand
TCAAAATCAAATGAAAATGATTTATCTTTTGTAAGTTGTATGTATAACTCGTATCTTTTCATTGCTCGGATAACCACTTTAAATGCCTTGTTTCGCCATTCAGAAAACTTTTTCACCATCATAAATTCATCGAAAGCATCAAAGAAAGTTTGTTTGGGCGAAACTTCTATTATTGGCTCATATTTCTTAGGAAAGTTATATCTGTCAATTGTCGTTTTGAGCCAATCCGATGCAATTTCGCTTTTGTCTGATTTGGTGAATGTATCGTCAATATGTATCGTCAAAGCCTTTAACTTGTCTTTTTGTTCGTTCAAATATTGTTTGAGTTTTGCTTGTTCAGCATTCATTAATCGAAAGTTTGGAATAATGATTTGTTGGTTTTCATTATCCCAGTGTTCCTGTTTAATGAAAATGTTTGTTTTTCCTCTTTGGTTAATTTTTCCGTGAATGAACCTGATTAGGATTTCTTTCTTGTTTGTTGTATCTGCTTTTGCAGAAAGTGATAAATAAATTGTTGCCATAATAATATTGTTTGAGGATTATAATTTGAAAAATGTATTTTTGCAACCGAAATACAAGCCAATATATAACCGCTGCAAAACTATTATTAATTTAATTTCTGGCGACTTTTTGGCGACTTATTTGAAATTAACTGAAATTTGATGAAATTCTATGTAATAAAATATACTTGATAAAATGCTCACTATTACTGCACTGTACTTATAAATAGTTATTAACCCAAGATATGTAAAAACCCAAGGTTGCATATCTCAGATGTTGTCCTGGGCACTTAAATAATCA
This sequence comes from Bacteroidales bacterium, assembly GCA_031253655.1. Classification (GTDB taxonomy): domain Bacteria; phylum Bacteroidota; class Bacteroidia; order Bacteroidales; family WCHB1-69; genus WRNX01. The sequence goes on along the minus strand of JAIRVY010000155.1, from coordinate 3,949 downwards.
CTAATACCATATATGCCTTTTGGTAGACGGATTATGTTTATTTCAGTCTTGCTATTCACGGTTTGCGGTAACACTTCTTTGCCAAATATATAGTAAAGTTTTATTAATCCTGCTCTATTGAAGTCAATAATAAATAGTTGTTTGTGGAATTTTGATACACTATATTTGTCATTCCTATATAGAATAGAAATGTAAAATATTTACATATACTGCTCGTTACATTTATAATGACTCCCAAACAATTCTTCAAATAACCTGCCACCCTTTATGAACCCAAAGAAATATCTCATTTTCGGACTTGGTAATTCAGAACACAAATATTCAGGAACAAGACATAATATTGGCTTTGAGGTTGTTAATAATTTGGCAGAAAAACTGAAAGTTACTTTTACCTCCGATAGATATGCTTACCGTGCCGAAGCCAAATATAAAGGCAGAACCTTGATTTTGTTAATGCCGACTACTTATATGAACTTAAGCGGAAACACCGTGCGCTATTGGATAGAAAAAGAGGAGGTAGAGATATCAAATATTTTAGTGATTTGTGATGATATTGACTTACCGCCTTCTACCCTGCGAATGCGTCCCAAAGGCGGTGGCGGCTCTCACAACGGCTTAAACCACATCATTGAAGTATTGCAACATCAGAACTTCCCCCGTTTGCGCTTCGGAATCGGGAAAAACTACCCGCAAGGATACCAGATTGAATATGTGCTGGGCAAATTTTTTCCCGAAGAGCTAGAGTCGGTACAAGCATCTATCGAGAAAGCCGCAAATGCGTGCCTCTCTTTCTGTACGGCAGGGTTGCAACGAACAATGAATGAACTTAATTTAAGGATATAAATTTATGCGAATAATTCAAGGTAAAAACAAAGGCAAACACATTCAGACACCCGTATCCTTGCCGGTTAGACCCACCACCGATTTGGGTAAAGAGAGCCTGTTCAACATTTTAAATAATTATTTCCATTTCGAGAGAATTACTGTACTTGATTTGTTCTCCGGTACCGGAAATATCTCATTTGAGTTTGCCTCGCGGGGTGCTATCTCTGTTACAGCAGTGGATAACTATCAAGGGTGTAGCGATTTTATTAAAAAAACAGCCGAAAAACTGCAATACAACAACCTTTCTGTCATTCGCGGCGATGCTTTTGCTTTTGTAGAACGTACCCGCCAAAAATTTGACATTATCTTCGCCGATCCTCCCTATGATTTATTGGGATTAGAGAAGATAGTAGAGCACGTTTTTACTAACCAACTCCTCAACCCCAGTGGCTGGCTCGTATTAGAACATCCCCGCGAATACGATTTCTATCAACATCCAAATTTTTTCGAACACCGAAAATACGGAAAACTAAACTTTACCTTTTTAGTGAATTTTGAATAATTTTTTTTATTATGAACAACATCTTACATCTGTCATTTATTAAATCTTTAAAATTCATATTTATTATTCAACCACGCCCTTTAGGTATCCCTCCTTTTATATGGAGGAGAATTGGTACCACTCTCGTGCTCTTCTTCGTTTCTGTCCTTCTCCTTTTCTGCCCTTATGCTTTATCCGCCCAAACCCTCAACCTCAGCGACCTTATCTCCGGAAAATACCGCACAGAATCAATCCAAAATCTGTGTTGGAGACCCAATACTAACCAATATGCACATATACTCAATGATACAATCTATCTTACCGATGCCAAAACCGATACAAAAGAAGGTTTCCTTACTTTTGATGAGATAAAAACTTTGGCACCCGAGAAAAACTTTGGTAACAATCTCTACTTCTATTTTTTAGACGAAAATACACTCTATTTCCCTTCTCAGAAGATGAAATTAGCAAGCACTAAAACAAAGCAGGAGGTTGTTTTTTATGATATTGATAACATCATCGACCAATCTGTTAAAGATGAACTCTTTATTGTAAAAGAGGATAAAGCAGTGTTTGTGAGAAGCGTGAAAAACAAATATCAACCCATAATTATATCGTTAGATACAGGAAAACATGTTGCTTTCGGAGAAATTGTGCACCGCAACGAGTGGGGCATTGAAGCAGGGCAATATATCTCTCCTCTCGGCAATTATATCGCTTTTTACCGGATGGACGAGGAGATGGTGGAAGATTATCCGATGCTGAAAGGATATGGCGATATTGCTACCGTTGAGATGATTAAATACCCGATGGCAGGAAGAAAAAGCCATGAGGTTACCGTTGGTATTTTTGATGTAAACCTCTCCACAAAAGAGAATAAACCAGTGTATCACTATATTAAAACAGATAAAAATGACGGAGAATTTCTTATCTCGCTTACTTTTTCACCGGATGAAAAGTCGTTTTTTATTACCCATCTTAACCGCGCACAAAATCATGCAAAAATTATTGAGTATGAGGTAGCCACAGGTAACAAAATTCGCATTTTATTGGAAGAACACGACGACCGCTGGGTAGAACCTGCTACCCCAATCACTTTCTTGAAAAACGGAAATTTTATTTGGAAAAGCGACAGAGATGGTTTTTATCATCTGTATTTGTATGAAAGAAACGGGAAACTGATAAAACAGATTACTACCGGAAATTTTGATGTAATCAATCTTTTAGGGTTCGATGAAAAACAGGAAAATCTCTTTTTCACTTCCGCCTATCCCAATCCCACAGATAGAAACGTTTTCATTAGCAATATATCCTCCAAAAAACTAACTCCTCTAACTCCTGAATCCGGCACCCACCGCCCTAACTTCTCCTCAAATTTCAACTATTTTATTGACGATTTTAATAATTTACAAACACCGAGAGAGATTACTCTACGCGACAACAAAGGAAAAGTATTAAAAACGTTGTTACAATCCAAAAATCCGTACAATGATGTTCATTTGGGCGAAGTTTCTATTGGAAAACTGCAAAACAGTGAAGGTAAAGACCTTTATTACCGCACTATTTTACCACCCAATTTTGATAATGAAAAGAGATATCCGGTATTTTTGTATATATATGGTGGACCTCATTCACAAATGGTTACAAATTCGTTTATGTCGGGCGGGGGATTTTTGTACTATATGGCGCAGCAGGGCTATATTGTATTTGTGTTGGATAATCGCGGCACTGCAAATCGCGGACGGGAGTTTGAAAAAACTATCCATCGCCGGTTGGGTGTTTGCGAATCGGAGGACCAAATGTGCGGCATTAACTATCTGAAAACATTACCCTACGTAGATACGAACAAAATTTGTATAGACGGCTGGAGTTACGGCGCTTTTATGGTGCTGACCCTCATTACCGAATACCCGGAAACATTCGTATCGGCTACCTTGGGCGGACCGGTGGTGGATTGGAAATGGTACGAGATTTACTACGGAGAGCGCTATATGGACACCCCCGAAGAGAATCCGGAAGGTTACGCCAAAGCCTCAATCATAAATAAAGTGGGCAAAATAATAGCCAACACGTTGATTTTTCACGGCGCATTAGACGGAACCGTATTGCAGCAAAACTCGTTAGAATTACTCGAAAAAGCCGTGAAAGAGAATGTTTTGCTAAATTACTACGTATATCCCTCCCACGAGCACAACATTCGCGGAAAAGACCGCGTTCATCTGTGGAAAATGATTGAGAAGCATCATCGTTGTCAGGGATACCCTCTTTAACGACTCTGATGGACAAATCTATCTCGTTCTTAAATCGAAAATGAAATCACTTACTTACGAAAATGGTAAGGTTGAATATTTTGATACATCTGTCAAAAATTCTGCTCTCAGATGCCAAAGGTGGTTTTGTTTTTAATATCGCCTTATGACCGGGGTATGAGTCTTTTTCTAATAAAGTGGGGTTCCATTTTATCTGGTTAAAAATTAGTTTGAGGCGTTATTTTTTATTTTGGTGTTTTACAAAAATGTTTATTTGTCGCAAAATTAATTGAAGCTGACTAAAGGAGGTTATGTTTACATTCTCACAAACAAA
>JAIRVY010000150.1 GCA_031253655.1 Bacteroidales bacterium | reverse complement strand
CAATAATTACTATTTTTGTGGCGTCTTAAATCAAACTCTCTATGATACAAATTGCAGATAAAATAAAAAAACACAGAACTGCTAAAGGTTTATCCCAAAAGGAAATCGCTCTTGAAATTAGTATTGACCAAGCACAATACAGCCGGATTGAAAACGGTAAAGTAGAACCCACACTCTCGTCATTAGAAAAAATTGCCGATGCGCTGAATGTAAGTTTGACAGAACTGTTTGACGACAATATTGTACTTGATATAAACTCCTATGACAAATCGGCTATTGATAAACTGCGCCTCGTGGACGAACTTGAAGAAGAAGAAAAAAAATCAATATTCAACATCATTGACATTGCCATTTCAAGAAAACGGCTCAAAGACAATTTAATTGAAGCACTGAAAGTATAACAAAAAAACAGCTCCGAAAGGCAGTGAAAGTGTAGAATTAAAAGTGTATCTTTTATTGTATACTGTCTATTTTAAACGGTGGTGGTGGTAGTAGTATTTCTCTATCTACTATCCATTTTTTTACTTCTATTTTTCCAATGAATCTTTGTTTTTTTTTATCACAAATAAATTCTCTTAACTGTTTTACACACTCATTGGGTACTGCTTCAAAAATATGTACTACAATAAATTGATATGTATTCGGACATATTAAAATTTCCCAAGAACTTTCCCCTAACCAAGCATAAGCATCACAATTATGAATTAATGACGCCGGAATATCTTTAAGCGACATTGAAGGTTGATCTTTAAGATACATGACAATGTAAAAATCTTTTCTTTTAAATAAACGGGTTGGTAAATTATCTTCGTAAATACCAAAGTTATGGTGGAAAATAGTATAGTTTTTTTTACCTTCAAAAACAGGTTTTTCAATAACTTCTATTATTACGGGTTGTAGTAGAGATTGAGACTCCTTTGCATATTCTTTTACATCAGAAATATGGGTTTGAAACTCCTTATAATAGGATAAGGCTACTTTTTCGAGTATCTTATCTTCTTTGGATTTATTACTACAACTTAAAAAGAAAATTATTATCAGGCAATAAGATATTGTTTGATTTATTTTTTTCATTTTATATATAGTTTAAGTGATTGAGGAACCATGTTACTGGTTGGAGTGAAATCAGTTCTTGTTTTGGGATCATAGCCGGTTAAACTATGATGTCTCGAAAGTATGTAATAATCAACTTGCGATTTAGATTGGAAATTATAATCTGCTTCGGAAGCTCTTCCAAACCCACCCAGTCCATCTTTTGAACCAGGATGCGTGTGAATTAGAAATTGTGTTTTTCCATATCTGTTAAATTCCGGTTTATAAGAATGGTTCCATGTATTTTTATCCCAAGCATTTATGTACAATTCATTTAGGCCATCGTAAGCGTCTCGGTATCCCCAAGCGGATAATTCAATATTTGATTCAAAAGAAATGAATTTCATCACACCTATAGCTTCTTCCTGTTGTCCTTTAGTTGTGGAAAAACCTTTTTTCGACAAATCTTCTGTAAAGTTTCTGGCATTCAATATGCCTTTCGAAATTGTTTTTGTATTTCCATTTTTGGTGAAATTTCCGTTTTTTTCAAACGTTCCTGTGTAGATTACGTCAAAATCATCATTAGTTTTACTAATTAAAGATAACCTACCAGTATTTCTGTCCAATCCGTAATCATCAAGAAAGTCGATATACCGTTGCCCCGTCGGGTCCACATATTTTAGTGGATTATTCAGGCAGTAACTATACCGGTTGAAACTTTGCGTAAATTCCGGTATTTGCACGAAGTTGTCGGGGCTAAAGAATCTCCCAATCACGGGGTCGTAGAGCCTGCCGTTCATGTTGATGATTTTGAGTTCGGGGTAGTGCTCGTGCCCCGTGAAACCGCGGCGGGTAAGGTTGAAGTGATACTGCATAAGCAGGTTAGACCCGCGTGGCCACTCTTCCTGAGATACCGGAAGAGAATCTTGGGTGTGGGAAGAAGTAAAACTGAAAAAATTACCCCACGAGTCAAAGATGTTGCGCTGCACCACCTTGGCGCTGTCGGTACTAATAATGCAATAACTGCCCAAATGGTCGGTATGGATATAATACATCGTGTTGTCCGGAAAAACAAGACTTCTGAGAGAATCCTGAGGCTCCGGTGTTTCTGTGTTGGATAACGCTCCGTCCGGAGAGGGATATGTTTGTAGAATATCCTTCACATACAACCCTACTAACCCATAATCCCCAAAAATGTAGTTGTAAGAACGCGCCATTCTTGGTCCGGTTTTCTCTTTTTCGTAATATTTGTTTATATAATACCTAATTTCTGTTTCTATTCCATTCTTTGTTGTGCTCATATTGCTGCGCTGCTGATAGGGGTTGTATAAAAACAAGTACTGAAATTCCCCCTCCGTAATAGCGACAGGCTGGTTGAAGTAGTTATAGGTAACTTCACAATTATTGCTTGATATTACTTCAGCATCAGAAGGCACAACTTTAATAACAGCATTTTTTTTGGTTGTATGGTAAGTGTAAGTCCCAACCGCCGTATTACTTTGGATATTACCGTTACCAAAGTACTTAATGGTTTGCTGTCCTTGAGCGCCGGTAGTTACACCGGTTAGCCTGTCTAAATTGTCGTGGGTAAAAACTTCCTTGCGGTTAAAAACAGATTCGGAACGCGAAGTCATTACTCCTTTCACATCATAAGCATAGCGGTAGTTCAGCAGGGCGCTGTCTAAAGAATAATCAATGGGCAAAATACTGATAGGGATCTCTTCCTTTTGAGAAAACTTTGGATTTGGAGGGGGTGGGTTAATTTGTGATAAGAACTGCTTTCCGGTTTGAATACGTGTAACTACTCCATAATCATTATATTCATATTCTGTTCCCGTATTATTTCCATAGGTGCAATTTACCGGTGCATAAAACTTATTGAGGGCAGATACGGAGTATATCACTTTATTGTCGTTGCTCTGTCTTATTTCATTCATTTTTCCGGAAGAGTGGTAGCCGTACTTCACGCTAAAGCCGCTTGGATAGGTAAGAGTGTGCAATTGCCCCGCATTGTTGTAGGTATAAGTAAAGGTGTTTTCTCCATTGTTAATGACTTCATATTCAGCCAACCGGCTCAGATTGTCATAGAGGTAGGTTTCCTCTAAATTGTTGTCGGTGAATATCTGATAAAGTTTCCCAATACCTTTATTGTTTTGGTCAAAATAATCGTAGGTATAATTGATAGTTGCTTGTATATTTCCACTAAGGGTCTCATATCTCTTTTCGGAAACGCGTCCTAACAGGTCATATTGCCATTTGGTAATGTTATCGCGAGCATCTTTCTGTTCAATCAACTCGTTAAAAACATTATATTTAGAGGTAATGGTTTCGGCATTGGATTCTTCTATTTTAATACGGTTTCCCCACAAATCTGTTGAAATTGTGGTGATAGTACCATTGGTCCAAATAGTAGTTGTGTGCCGGGTATTATTCTTGTATTCGTACTTGTAAGTAATTTCTCCACCGGCATCATATACATTAGTTACCCGTCTCATTGAGTTTATGAATTTGGAAGTTTTTGTGCCACGCAAACTGTCAAACATATCAGTTTGTCTTTTATCGTATGTATATTTCAAGTTTGTATAAGGAGATTTTTCGGTTAATACCCTGTTAACATCATCATAAGTAAATCTGTTCCAGGTTTTATCGGTATCGGGTTTTTCTGCCGGCTTATAGGGATATGAAGTGGAAACTACCTCTCCTTTTTTATTGTATCTGGTATCGGTGCAAACTCCATCCTGCATACGCCGCAACTCTCTTCCCAATAAATCGTAGTGAACGGTAAGTTTGGATTTTCCGGTGGTTTTAGTTTCGGTGTAGTAGTGGGCATTTGGGATATCAGATGCAGTGTACCAGTAGGTTGAAATAGTAGTTTTTGTACTATCGGGGTAATCAATTTGAGTAAGATTTCCAAAACTGTTGTAAGTATAGAAGGTGGTCAATCCGTTGGGGTCGGTCTCAGAGAGAAGTTTTCCTGTTTTGGGGTTGTAGGTAAAGTATGATTCGTGCCCAAGGGGGTTGGTCAGTTTGGTGATAAACCGGCGAGTATTGTCATACTGGTAGTTCTCTGTTCGTGAAGTACAGTCGGCTGCCATAAGGGTTTTGGTTTTATACACCCCTGTAGAATCGTAATTACCGTAGTTGGTGGTGATTACTCCGTCAAGATTTCCTTTTCGTTCCCACAAAAGTTTTCCGGTGCCGGAAAAACCATACGTGAGCGTATCGACAAATTTGAAATCATCGCAATAATCTTTCTCCGATAGTACAGATTTAACCACAGTCTTCTTATGGTAGGGATTGTTATTAAGAGTTAAGAATAGATAAGCTAATTTATTATTTTCAGTAAATTCACAATCTTTCACCATGTCCCTAATAGTGATTCCGGTTATAGTTTCCTGTTTAATCAACCTGCACTGTGAATTTAATGTATTGTCAACTCTCTTATCAATTTTCAAAATTAAATCATATTCTCTTGCATTATCATATCTTACATAACGTTTTCCATTTGAGAAAAGATTTACATTATGGTCAATATTAATGTAATACAAACGATGGCTAATCCCATTTTCAATGCCTGTAACATAGTGAGATGTAAAGAGCGGTACCATAATCTGCAATCCAATACTTGATGGATAATTGTAATCAAACGAATATGAACTTCCTTTATTTTCCTGAGTATTATAAAAATCAAAAGCCTGAAATCCCAAAAATGTTCTTTTGGAAAAACTTAATGCCGGGGAATAAAAATAATAATCGGTATTATTATACTTATTAGGGTATTCATTATCATTAATACCATTCGATACCCTTAAACTCGATACTAAGAAATTGAAATAGTTTCTCGTTACGCTTTTGGAAAAATTAAAATCAGTTGCAGGTATGTAAGTAGGTTTATAGGCAAAACATATTTCTTTACCCATGCCATCTGTTATCTTTTCTACGCAATCGTATTTTCTGTTTTTGTGCATTTGTAGATATTTTGGTAGAGATGTGCGGCTTTCTCTCACAACAATATTAAGAAATCCATCGTTGTTAACATCTGCAAGGGTAACATTCTCGGGTTGTGAGTTAACGTTAATAATAAGCCCTCCCAATTTTCTGTATTTATACTGGTATTGATTTCCGCTTGCAAAGCATCCTTTTGAATAAATTATATTAACGCTGTTGCCTACTATCTGAATAATATCGTCTTTTCCATCGCCGTCAAGGTCAGCAGTCATTATGGGAAACTTGGGCTCATGCCAAGCGAGTGGATGGGAAACATTGCTTACTGTGGGATTTAAACCTGAGACAAGAGTTGGATTTGTATAAGTTCCATCTCCCTTTCCAAAATAAATGTTCCAGTTTCCGTTGTAATAAGTTAGTAGGTCAGTAACTCCGTCACCGTTGAAATCACCTGAATATCTTGCTTCATAAAAACTGTTTGCATAACCTCCCTTTTGTGAGTTCGAAAAATTGCCATTTGCATTGGAATAGTAAATGAAAATACTGCCATCTGCTAAAACAACTTCTAATTGCGAGGTACCACTGCCATAAAAATCTCCCACGCGTACTTTACATTTTTTATTTATTGGTAATTCCGGATTGAAAGAAAAAACTTCGTCAATGAAAACAATAAAAGAACGAAAAATAGAGTCTTTCATAAAGATGATATCAGTGGCACCGGTTCCGGTAAAATCGCCTAAAAAAAATTGTTTATAATTCCATCCAATTTCTTTAGAAAAATTGGTTGTTCTCTTAAACCAATAAATTGGAAAGTCACCGTTGAATTTCTCTAAAAAACAGAGTTCATCAGAACCATCGCCTCCTAAATCAGCTTTAAACACAATAGCATCTTTTTTATGATTTCCTTTTGTTTTTGGTAAGTATTTATTTAAATCTATTCTCCATTCATAACATTTCCAACTGTTTTGATCTGCATTTTGAGCATAAACCACAAGATCGGTATATCCATCATGGCTCCTGTTCATAGGAAGAAAATAACCCTTCGGAAGTGAATCATTAAATATAAAGCTCTCTGTGTTAGGTGTGACATAGTTTTGTGGTCCCCACGTTATAGTGGTAGCATTCAGTTTTTCGTTGTTTGTTTCACCACACAACACTATCTCCTTCAAATGCACAGTTCGTTGCGGAGGTGCGTTGGCGCCCTCATGCATATAGTTGAATTGATATGCTCGTACTCTGGAACTTGTACCATAATTCACTATAATATTGTTTAATATTTGGGTTTATGCCATAGCCGAACCTGAAATAAATCGGGTGTTTATTCCCAAAGTATCCGGTATGATATCTTTATAATTAAAAACAACTTTGGCGTAACCATACAAACCGGCGGCATCATTGTAAGTATAGTTAATATTATGAATATATTTTTCTCCTTTATTATTACCGGATGAATAGGTAAATGTCATATAATTTCCGTTGGCATCCGTAACTTTATTAACATACCAGCTCAAAACATTATTGTTGTTTGCCATCCTTTGTTTGGAATCAGAGGTGTTGCCATATTCAATTACGGTTCCGTCGTCAGCGTATAAAATAAAATAATCACCATAGCTATAAATTCTCGTAAAATTCTCCTGTTCTGTAGCTAAATAATTTGTACCAAAGGGGGCTATTAGCCGTTCACCGTCCAGCATATAGGGACCGCCAGTAAATTTTATTCCATAAGATACATCATCAAAGTAAGGCGTTTTTCTGCAACGGGTTATGGCAGAGATGCCCGCCAAATCCCACTTCATCCCCAACAAACCAAAATCGCCTTGGCTGTTATACACAATAGAAAGGTTGGGTTGCATGCCTTGTGTGCCGGGCACAACTTCAATAGGAATAGTGTAGGTTGCTGCACCCATCGAAGTTACATCAACCACACCCGGAATAGCGCCCACGGGAAGACTCGTGTTTATTTGAGCTAATATGGTGTTTGCAAAAATGATGTGCAAAAATAAAATTATTAATTTATGGTGTAGTTTTGGGCTCATAGCGCTATTGCTTAATTATTTTCCAGTTTTCAATGATATTATTGATTTGTACCTTCAATATGTAAGCGCCCTTTGCGAGATTTACTAATGAAATATCGTTAATTGCAGAATGGATGGGGCGGGTTTGTAGTAACTGCCCATTCATCGAATACAATTGCAAAGTGCCGGTTTGCAAATTTTCAATATCGGAAATAAAAAGCGTAATCTTTTCAGTAGCAGGGTTGGGGTAGATTTTCATTTCCACCTGCGCTAGTTTTTCAACAAAATAAACTTCCTTAATTTCGGAATTCGTAATTTGTAATTCGTAATTTTTATCTCTTAACTCAACACTCTTAACTTCCAATGAATCCATGGGCGAGGCAGGAGGCGCTTTCGGGAGAGCAATCACTTTACGCACAATACGGTTGCCCGCAGTATCGTATTCGTACTCGCGGGGTAAAGAGGTTTGGGATAGGCAATATATGGGAATGCAGAGCCAAAGTAAAAGGGTAAGGATTTGCTTCATAGTACTTTTATTTAAAGATTTAAGGTTTGTATTTAGTGATTTTTGTAAATTGAAAAAGCGGCTTTAGCATTAATAAATTTGGTTGCAAAATAACAATAAAAAGTTAATGTAAAGTTAATCTAAAAAAACTCGGTTAAAAATTAGTTTGAGGCGTTATTTTTTATTTTGGTGTTTTACAAAAATGTTTATTTGTTGCAAAATTAATTGAAGATGACTAAAGGAGGTTATGTTTACATTCTCACAAACAAA
>JAIRVY010000120.1 GCA_031253655.1 Bacteroidales bacterium | reverse complement strand
ATTTTCTTTCGTGAAATTCCAAATACATCAAAAAAAGCATCCAAGAAAGGTTTTGCGTCTGCTCCCTCTCTTGAAGTGTCCGCCCATTCTTTTGAGAATTTTAGTGCTCTTGCTTTTATTTCATTCCAACTTAATGCCATTTCGTAATTCGTAATTCGTAATTCGTAATTTTCTATTCTTCTAATAATTCTTTTATTTTCTTTGAATCTTTACTCAAAGCAATACGTTCAAATAAATCACTGTCTATATGTCGCCTAAGTTCTCTAACCGACCAATTATCACGGATAGTACTTTGTTGATAAAAACTAATTTCTTCTTCTGAGTTATATTTTAACAGTTCGTGGTAATGTGACCACCTGAGCTGGTTTGACAGTGTCAAACCAGTAGATTTTGTTGATTTTTCGTTGTGAGTTGACTCGGTCAAATCAAACCTTGTTTTTTCGACGTCAGGAAAACCTATTTTATTAGGTTTTGAGGGCATTTCTATCAATTTGCTGACCTCAACAAATTGATCGGAAATAGTAAATCCACTATTTTGACAGGCAAGCATGGCACGGTCAATTACCTTTGAAAAATTACGCCACTCTACATATTCTAATACAGGAGCTAATTCTCGCGCAAACCAGTATTCATTACCAGATTCATCTATATGTTTGATTTGTTCAAACCCTTGGTATTCTGTTGCTAATAAATTGCTCATATTTTCTGTATTTTTTAGTAATTAATTAGTGTATTTTTTGTTCATTATTTAGATTCTATGTTTTGGTGCTTTGGGAATTGTGGTGGTTATGTTTGTAGATAAGTATTTCTTTGGTTTAACTTGTCTATCATCATAATGAGTAGTAATAATCTCTAATTTTTTTTGCCATTAGTTTTCTGCGTTCTAATAAGAAAGTCTCGTAGTCGTTCATATTCATTGTAATAATATTTTCAGGAATACAATTTGCTTTCAAATTATCTTTTAGTATTTCTATATCTGTAATATTGCCGTACTTCAAAATTTTTGTTTGGCATTGATCAAATAATATGCTAAAATATTCTTTTGGGGACTTCTCACCAACTGAAATATTTGTTTGAGTGTCTAAATACGTATAATTTGCTATTTGATTATATTTTGATTTTTCTGTAATACCGCTGTTTTGCAGATACTTTTTGGGGAAAATATGATGGACGTCTCCAATAGTAGTAATTAAATCACGTACTTTCGTTCCATTCATCATCAGTGAATTATCACTTCCGTGAACTTGAGCTGCTAAAAATACATTGAAGAAAGGACTATTAATTGCTGAGGTCTCTAAGTCCTGAACTAAACCTACATTCCAAAAATTATCAGAAAGAAAAGCTTCTTCCATTTCTCTAAAATAATCTAAAAACCCTTTTTCCGAAATTCTTCTAATATCTAAATCCATCATGGTTTCGGGGGAGGTTATGTATCTGCTTGTCAATGTTGTAAAAACATACCATTTTGACACATAGTGTTTTATCTGTGTTTTGTCAATTTGGTCATTATTGTTTAAAATAAGATAAAGAGTATAAGCAAAATCTAATGTCATTTGAGAGTTAATAATCTTTTCAGAAATAAATCCCGCAGATTTAAGAGCAAGGACGAAGTTCGAAAAATGGAAATCATTCATAAAAGTGAGTACTCCTTCTGTCAATTTTTCAAAAGATGCTTCAGCAATTTCTTCTTTATAATCACGTGTTTCAAAGTCACGCCCACCGAGTAAACTTACAAGATCTTTCATTTTTCCACGACCAAAATTATACATGAAAGCAACACGTAAAATGTCGCCGTATCCCGGGTCGAAAATATCTTCTTTGTCATCTTTAAGCCATTTTATTTTTGCAGCAAAAGTTGACTCCATAAACTCCTTGTCTTTTATCATTTCAGAATACCAATCGGGTTGTACAGCTAAATGAGAAAAATAATCAATAGCTTTTCTAAGCATATTGCCACCATATTTTGTATTGGCTGCAATTTTTGACATGGCAAAGTCTGATTGATTAAGTTTAGCTCCTTGACTATTTATTCTAATGAATATTTCGGTTACTTCATCAAGCGTTAGTTCTCTATCAAGTGTAATAACTCCGATTTGACGATTTTTTATTCCTATTAAATTATCCAAAATGTCGTGTAATCTATCATCGTTCATTTCAGGATTGGCATTACAATATGAAGTAACAAAACTTCCTCTTTTAAAGTCAGATTTGAAAACATCTGCAATATCTGTTATCCATTTCTTATCCTTTAGAATTGCATTATCCTGCACTTTAAAAATTTCATCTTCATTTACTGCCAAAGGGTTAAAAGAAATTTTTATTCTTTTCTTTTCAAAATCAGAATTAATTACTTCCATACCCATTATTGATGTCATCATAGCAGTTACACGTTGCTGACCATCAATCATGATTTTTTTCCCTTCTCCAAAACTACCATCTTTTAATTTCATGTTTGGACTTTGGGAAATAATTAAATAACCTGTTGGATATCCTGCATAAAGTGAATCTATTAAATCTCTTACTTGTTTGGGTTTCCAAACAAAAGGTCTTTGAATTTCAGGAATAGCGATTTCTCCTGATTTAATAAAATTCAGAACTTGATCTATAGCAATATTAGAAGCATTATATTTTTCCGCCATGATAATTAATTGTTGTTGCTTAACTTTATTTCGTAATTGATTATTCGTAATTCGTAATTGAAAAACTACATGTTTTTATAGTCCGGTCCGTTTCCTCCGTTGGGCACGTTCCAGGTTATTCCTTCCACAGGTTCTTTAATATCGCAGGTTTTGCAGTGCAGGCAGTTCTCAAAGTGGATTCTCAACTCCTGATGTCCGGTTTTGTCGGTATGCAGTTCATATACCTCTGCCGGACAATAGTATTGACACGGTGCGCCAAACTCTTTGATGTTGTACATATTGTACGATTTCGGGTCGTTGATTTGCAAGTGCGGCACTTGTTTTTCATCGTGAAGCGCACCTGAAAAATACACGTCTGTGGCTTTGTCGAAGGTTAATACTTTGTCGAACTCAAAATCGGCTGATTTTTCTTTAAATGTTTTACCTTCCTCGAACTCGTCAAGTGTTTTGGTGGTTTCGCTGTCGGGGTGTGTTTTCAGTTTTCCGAAAAGTCCGGCGCCGCAAGTAAAAATTTGTGTTCCGAAATGGAACATTCCCATTATCATCCCGTTGAAAAAACCTTGACGGAAATTGCGCAAACGCCGCATCTCTTTATAAATATTACTTTGGTTAACCAACGTTTCGTATTGTTGCAGTGTTTGTTCGGAAAAATCGTTTTTTTCCAATGCTGTTAAAGCGGTTTCTGCCGCCAACATACCGGATTTAATGGCAAGGTGGATGCCTTTGAGTGAGGGCATAATCAAAAACCCTGCGCCGTCACCTACTATAAGTGTGTTATCGGTATAAAGTTTCGGCAGGGAATAGAAGCCTCCTTCGGGCATTGATTTTGCGCCATATTCAAGCATTTTTCCATTTTTTAAATATTTTGCCACAACGGGATGTGTTTTCCACATTTGGAATGCCTTGTGTAAATCTAACGTCGGGTCGGCATAATCGAGTCCAAGCGCCAATCCCACTGCTACTTTATTGTCGTTTAAGCCGTAGATAAACCCGCCGCCGAATACTTTTGCCTGCATCGCAGGATATCCCATTGCGTGGTAAACCTCGCCGGGTTTGATAGTTCCTTCGGGAACACTCCAAATCTCTTTACATCCTAACGAATAGATTTGTGGGTTTTTTCCTTTCATTAACTCAAACTTATTAATCAATTTTTTGGTTAAACTACCTCTTGGTCCTTCGGCAAGAACAACCAATTTTGCTTCCACTAAACTACCCGGAACAAAGTTCTCCTGTTTTTCGCCGTGATGGTCTAAACCGGTATCTATTGTTTTTGCGCCGCACACTTTTCCTTTTTCATCGTACAGCAGTTCGCTCATAGCGAACCCCGTGTATATTTCAACACCTTTTTCGGTGGCAATGTTTGCCAAATAACGACAAACCTCTGCCAAAGAAGCGGTGTAATTTCCTTTATTTCCCATATAAGGCGGGTTGAAAGGTATTTTAATCTTCATTTTTTTACTTAAAAAAAGATATACTGCGTCTTTACAAACCTTTGCGTTGAGTGGAATATCTTTAAAATCCACATCGGGCAATAATTCTTTAAATACTTGGGGGCGCAGAACCGCTCCTGAAAGGATATGGCTTCCGATAGCATTGCCTTTTTCAATCAATAATATTCTTTTTTCGAGTCCTTTTTGTTTTAATAAATCGGCAAGACGAATAGCGGTTGCTAAACCTGAAGGACCACCGCCGATGATTAAGATGTCGGTTGAAACTGTGTT
>JAIRVY010000104.1 GCA_031253655.1 Bacteroidales bacterium | reverse complement strand
GTAACATTTACTGTAAATGGTTCTTCAGATTACACCTACCAGTTTGATGGTCATCCCGAAGTAGCCGGAACAGATAATACTCCAGTTACTATTACAGGGTTAAGCGCAGGAGACCATATTTTAAGAGTATGGGATAACTGTGGATTAGTTGAAGAAAAAATAGTTATTACCAACGGAACAAACGGATTAGCATTTACTGCTACTACTGAAAACGAAATTCTCTCTTGCTTCAATGAGTTGACGGGTGGAAGTATCACTCTTACCGTTACAAACGGTACGCCTAACTACCAATACCGTTATGACGGCGGATTGTGGAATAATTTTACTGCCGGCTCAGCAACTGTTACTATCAATAACTTACACGCCGGTATTTACCGCGTAGAGGTGAAAGATGCTGCCGGTTGTACTTACGAAGTAAACAGAATAACCATAGACCGTGAAATTTATACGCCAATAAGTATTGGTACTATATTTGCAGCAGTGGAACCCACTTGTGGACAAAGCAACGGTGAAATTCAAGTGTATGTAACAGGCGGAAGCGGTGAATATCAATTCAGCGTAAACGGTGGAAGTTTTGAAACTTATCCGAACGGAAAAATTACAGGATTAGCAGCAAACACCTATACTATAACCGTACAGGATGCAAACTTTACAACCTGTTCAACGGCTTCAATCCATAACTTTGTATTACCCAATGCTGAAACCGATTTAATCGTAAAAATGACTTCCGAAGATGCACAAACTTGCGTTTCTCAGGATGGTACATTACATATTACAGTAACGGGCGGAAAAACTCCATATACATATCATTTGGATGGAACAGAAGTATTTCCAACAAATGGAATGATTTTGAACAAACCTGCCGGAATCTACGTGTTAAATGTAACAGATAGTGAAGGTTGTGTGGCAACAAGCGGCGAAGTTCGCATCAGCGCTACAAACTCTCAGTTGGCGTTAGATATCATTGGTACGGAAGATACCGATTGCGGCTCAACTACCGGTATAATTACTTTCAAAGTAACAGGTTCTTCATCCTACACTTATCAATTAGATGGATATCCTGAAGTAAGTGTAACAAATAATAATCCGATAACATTAACCGGTATAGCTGCAGGTATTCATACTTTGAAAGTATGGGATAGTTGCGCAGAAGTGGAGAAAGAAATAATTATTATCTCTAACGGACACGGCGGATTAGCATTTACGGCAGAAGCCACAAAAGAGATTGTATCCTGTGAGGGTGAAGTGATAAGCGGAAGCATAAAATTGACCGTAACTGCAGGAACGCCCGATTTCAAATATCGTTACGATGGCGGCGACTGGATTAATTTCGTAACCAATTCTTATACTACAACTATTCCTAATCTACAAGCCGGAATCTACAAAGTTGAAGTAATAGACGCATCTAACTGCACCTATGAAGTGAATGGCATTGAAATTATTCACGAATCATCTTTCGGAACGGTAGTAACGCCTCCGGTGGCAACTTCCCCGCAAACTTTCTGTAATACAGCAACTGTGGCTAATCTTCAAGCAACAGGAGTAAATATTCGCTGGTACTTAACCGAAGAAGGCGGAAATGCATTAGACGCAACAGAAATTTTGATTAACGGACATATTTACTATGCGGCACAAGCGCTTGGCACTTGCGAAAGTATTATTCGTACTGCTGTGAAAGTAATTATTGACAACGAAGTAGTATTGGAAACTCCAATAATAAAAACTCCCCAATTATTCTGCGGCTCTTCTGAAACATTAACGATTGCCGACATTGCAACAAGCGGAAATACCAATATTGTGTGGTACGACGAAGCAATTGGTGGTAATAAACTCTCTTTAACAGACCCGTTAGAAGAAGGATTCTATTATGCAACAATTGAAGTAGGAACTTGTCAAAGTGCACCGAGAATAAAGGTAGAAATAATATTTACTACCAATGTTCCAATTGCGCCTGTTGTTGAAACTCCGCAATCGTTCTGCGAAGGCGCGTTAATCGGAAATATTGCCGTACCAAACAACAAAGTGATATGGTATGCTACACAAACAGGTGGAACCCCGCTTCCGGTTGACTATGTATTGCAACACAACACAACTTATTATGCAGCACAAGTAGCAGGCGAATGTGAAAGTACGCAACGTACTCCTGTAGTGGTTGAACTTACTGCTCCCGAAGCTCCGTCAGTACCTTCACCACAGGTTATTTGCGGAAAACTTACCTTGGCTGACCTCACGGTAACTGGAGGTGGTATCGTATGGTATGATGCTGCCGAAGGTGGAAATCAATTAGCATTAAATACGCCGTTAGAAGTTGGCAAATCATACTGGGCTGCACAATCTTCTGTGAACTGTGAAGGCGCAAGAGCAAAGGTTACCATAACCGATAATTGTTATGTAGTGTATGGTACAATGTTCCCGTTTGTAAAAACACTTGACCCCGTTTTTGATGCAAAATTCCCTGTAACCGTTAAGTTACATAATGTTCCTCCTAAAGATGGAAAAGACCCGATTGAAACATTACTGAAAGCTGATGGCGTTCACACAACTCATGCTACTTATTACGATGCAAGTATCCATATTCCGGGAACCCCTCTAAATCCGGGCGAAATTGGAAATACCAACAATCCGGGATTACCCATCGACTGGGAAAGTATCGGAAGAACCATTGGAACTGTGGATAATACAGAGGTTGCACAAGGACAAGAGCCAACGAAACCGGTGGGTATGTTCAAATTTGAAAATGTAGTACCCGGCGAGTATGTAATAGAAATATCTAGACAGGGATATCTAACCCGTTGGGGAAAAATTGAAATCACTGAAAATGGCGCTACATTAGGACATAGAGAATTGATAGCAGGCGATATGAATGACGACTTGCAAATTGATGCCTCAGATATTTCTAACCTTTTGAATGCTATAGCAGGAGATAATAATGACCCACGCTATGATTTGAATGGAGACGGTAATGTAAATCAACTTGAAATTCAAATTATTCAATACAACATCAATGCCTACATCGGTATCTATACGGAAACGATGGAGTGGGCTATAGAGTACTAATAGTAAAATGAATAACACAATAAAATGTTAGTCATGACCATTGAAAAATTAATAAGACAAGTTATCGGCAAAGCAAGCGCTTTGCTGATAACTGTGTTTCTCGCAGTTGCGCCTTTTACAGTGAAGGCGCAACCGGAGGAATACAAAACGGATCAAGGGGTTCTTATCGGAACTTCCGATTCACGTATGTTTGTTACTGTGGTTGAATCTAACGACAATGTAGAACTACAAGTTTCTCTCACGGGAGAAATGGAAGCGAGAGCATTTATGTTCCCTTTGGTATATAATCCAACCACATTAATATTAACCGATCATACATATTTGTATGATATTCCTGATGGAAAATCACAAAACCAATTCGGTTCGCCCGTCATCTCAATGCCTCAATCTTTTTTGGCTAAATATCCGCTCTATTTCCCCATTGTGAGCTATCACCAACCTATTATTGACGGGGGAGCACAGGGTATGAAAATGTTTTGTACAAGCATTGGAGATGTCTCTGGAAATCCGGTTTCTGTAATACTTTCTGAAGGAGAGATGATCCATATTTACAGTATCTTTTTCAGGAAAGCAATCCCGGGAAAGGCGCTTACTATTACCGATTTCGGATATTATGTACAAACTGCCACGGTGCCAATGTTGCCAATGGAAACACCGGCGTGGATTTATGGTACTTTTTCCCTAAGATTTGCGCCGGGGCAACCCTGGGAAAACGTCAAAGTTAAACCCCAACTGTTTACTTACAGAACCCCATCGGCAGTTACTACCGAAAATACTACAAATATACTTGGGACAACAGCTACTTTAAATGCAATTTTTGAAAGAGGTGCTTTTCAACCCTCTAATAATATTGTAGTTACTGAATATAAAAATTTGTATGTTAATCCTAATCATCGCTTAAATTGGGATGATATTAATAAATATGGATTTATCTACTCTAATGAAGATGCCACCATTTTAGTAAAAGGCTTGTCGAAAAAGTTAAATATTGACGGAACCGACTTTGATTTTCCTAATGCTACAGAACTTGCAGCAGGCGAATTTATTCGTAATGGCAAAACATTTAATATTAAACAGGAAAACAATACCGCTACCGAGCAATATGTGAATTATTCACTCAATATTACCGAACTCGCCAATTTTTCAACTTATTACGCATGGTCGCTGATTCAATATGCTTTCGAAACTTCAAGCGATTACTTAAATGTTGGCGAAAAAATTACTTTCCAAACAACTATGGATCCTTGCGAAGTGCTTCCTGTGGTTTATGTAGATAATTTTATCTATTGCGATGGCGAGGAAGTTGAAGAATACGCTTTTGTTGGTAGCGATGATGCCGAAACATTTGTTTGGAAACGGTTGTTCGGTTACGATTTTGGCTTAACCCAAACTACAGGAACAAATACAATTCCTGCTTTCATAGCCACCAATGTTGGTTTTGAACACGTAAGCGCATTGTATATGGTTACTCCGCAAAACGAATTAGGCTGCGAGGGAGAACCGGAATATTTTTTAATAACTGTTAATCCGAGACCTTATACTGCTGAAGTACAAGATATGGTGTATTGCAATGGGACTACAGCTCCAAAATTCGATTTCACAAGCGATACCCCAAATGCCGTTTTTGAATGGGAATTTGTGAACGAAGCGGGCAGCACAATGATACCGGGTATTCCAACCTCAGGCTTGAACTTTATTCCAAGTTTTGAAGCCTATAATATCGGTAATGTACCGTTAATAGGTAAATATAAGGTTCTGGCAAACTACGCTTTCGACAACCTGACGTGTTATGATTACGAATGGCAGGAGTTTAACATCATTATCTTACCAACGCCAACCGTAGCAGTTGTTCCCGCAGAACAAATCATAAATTCAGGAGAAACGATTGAAGATATTATTTTCAGCGGCAGTGTTGCAGAGGTAGTCTTCAAATGGGAAAGAACATCCGGCTATATTTCTGAAATACCTGCTTTGGGTACAGGAAATATAACGGGAATGCCAATCTTAAATGAAACTTTATTACCCATTTCTGCTACCTATAAAGCAGTTGCTGAATCAAATTATGCTACTTATCCGCAATACAAGTGCGAAAGCAACGTGCCTGCCTATTTCACAATTACTGTAAATCCGAAATTAACCATTTCTCCCGTTCCCGATTTTGTGTATTGCAACGGCGAAACAGCACCAACATACCAATTTACGGGAAGCAATCCGTTGGCAGTATATGAATGGGAATTTGTGGATGGAGATATTTTGCAGGGAGTGTCCACTTCCGGCATCAATTTCTTTCCCAGTTTTGTAGCACTCAATACCGGCAATAATCCCTTAGTAGCAAACTATAAAGCGAGAGCAAACTGTAGCACCTGTAATGCTCAGGAATGGCTCACTTTTTCTGTTACCGTTTTGCCAACACCATCGGTAATGGCTACTCCTGTTAATCAGATAGTATGTTCGGGACAAGCCACACAACCGGTGTTGTTTACAAGCAATATGGAAGGAGTATCTTTCAACTGGAAACGGATTTCCGGAAATATTCCCCAATTACCTACAGAAGGAAAGGGAAATTTTGAAAGTTACACAATCATTAATACGGAATTAATACCCCTTGAAGCAATATACGAAGTAACTTCCGAGTATTCTGAAAATAATTGTATAGGAAAGTCAACACAATTCAGTATCAAAGTATTACCGGTTCCTGAAGTAACAAATTCTGTTCACGCAGGTATTATCTGTTCTGAAACACTGTTCAACTATCTCATCACTACTTCATTTCCTGTAAATGAAATCTCGTGGAAAAGAGAAAAACACCCGGATATTAACAACAACGAAGGAGCAAGCGGAAACAATGCCTACATCAGCGAAATATTGCGTAATTCAGGCGCTTCAGATGTTGTAGTTAAATATCTCATTACTTTAACAACCGGCGATTGTATTTATGAAAATATCACTGAAGTTTCTGTTGTAGTAATGCCGGAAATTGCGTTCAACGTAGCCCCACTAACGGTAGTTTGTAACTCCGAACCTTCGGTAGCAATAGCATACAACACCAATATTTTAGGTGCACAATATACGCTCATATTCGATAAAGATGGTATAGGAGAAGGTTTTGTAAACACTACAAATCCAATTCCGCTACCCGAATCGGAAATCGTTGTAAGTATTCCGCAGGGAGTAAAAGAAGGCAACTACGCCGCAATACTAACCGTAATAATCGGTCAATGTCAAAAAACATATCCTGTTGTAATCTCTATTAAGGGTAGCTTGGTTGTTACGAATTTATCGGAGCAAGATATTTATTTGTGCGAAAATGAAAACTTGTATCTGTTTGTAAAAACAGACAGAGATGCAATGTATCAATGGTATTTTGAAGGAGATGAAATTCCCGGTGCTACCGATTGGTACTACGAAACTATTTTCGATGCATTTGGAACAGGCGTTTATTCTGTTAAAATATTAAACGAATGTGCTACGATTGACTATTCGTTCAATGTACATAAAAATTCGATAACTATTGAAAGAAAATATAACGATGTGCTTTATGTTGATAATTACGGAGATAAATATGTAACATATCAATGGTATAAAAACGGACATCCTGTTGTAGCAGACGGACAGTGGCAATATTACACAGAAAAAGGAGGCTTTACTTGCCATGCCGAATATTACGTGAGAGCACACAAAGCAGATGGTTCTTATGATGAATCTTGCCCAATTGTTCCCAACGACTGTTCCGGGCAATTTATTATTGATATGAAAATTTACCCAAATCCTGCAACAAGCGGTAGTACGATAACTATTTTGTTGCAATTGCCTGATGGCGAACAACCAAACGCTACTGCTTATATGTACGATATGAACGGGAAAACGATAGCAATTTATCAATTAACAGATTATCAAACAAATATAATAGTTGATTGTGCAGCAGGTACCTATCTCATAAAAATACAAACAGTGAGTGGTAAAGAGTTCATCGAAAAACTAGTCATTTACAATAAATAATACTGAGATGAAAAAGAACATAATATTATCACTGTTAATACTTTTAAGTATCAAAACTTGGTCCCAGGAAAAAGGCTCATACCTCACCATTTCAGGAGGTATGGGTCCCTCAGGGATAAACTATAAAATGACAAAGGTAAACTTTGCAACACCTGACTGTGAACTTAAACTTGGCGGACAAGCCGGAATAGGATACAGTTATTACTTTACCAAACATATTGGTATTTCAACAGGAATATTTTTCTCACATTATAGAACCAATGGTAAACTGATGGGAGATTTTATATCCGATAAATACCTTGTTTTAGGTAATTATACCGATGATGATTTCCCGGGAAATGTAAAAGAGTACGAAGTGAGAGTAAGAACCAAAAATTGGGTGGAAAAACAATCCGTAAAGTTTATGGAGATTCCACTTACTCTTAATTTGCAGAAAAAATTTGGAGAAAAAGAATATTTTGGACTGTATTTGGCAGTGGGTGCAAAATTACAAATCCCTGTTTCTGCAAAATACTCAGTCGTTGACGGAGATAATTCAGAAGACTCAAAATTTCATGTCTCCGGATATTACGAGAAGAAAAATCTCGAACTGGGCGCACTTGGAGCGCCGGATGTTTCTCAATACGGATTCGGCGCAATTTACAATCCAAGTCAAGTGCTAACGAATGCAAACGGAAATCTGAACCTTAAATGGAATCTTTCCCTAATAGCCGAGGCGGGCTTTTTAATCTCTTTAAGCAAAAGAATTGATATTTCCTTAGGCGCTTTCATAGATTATGGGTTATTGAACATCAATAATAAGAATGAATCTGTTCAATTGTTTAACGGTCCAAAAAGTGACTACGTTGCGCTGGCTGAAAATAACAATGTAGGAAAAGGAATTTCTTACAATTCGATTACAAAAACCGAATATGTGAATGAAATAAACACTATTTCTTACGGCGGGAAAGTGGGCATTAGAATAAAACTCGGCAAACTTGCTCCAAAACTGCATACCGTGAACGATTTACCAAAAGAACTTATCCCCTTGACTCAGATAATTCGCGATACCGTTTATATCGTTGAAAAACAGAATATAAATATGGACTCTATCGTACAGAAAGTAACAGATGCCGTAAATCTTATAGCAAAACTAACCCCCGAAGAGATTCAGAGTATGAATGCACTTCCGGAAGAAGAAAAATTAGATTATTACCCCGGTGTTTACCCTGATGAAGAGATGAAACTTCTTTTTGAGCCCATCTATTTCGATCTAAACAAATCAAATCTAAAACCGGAAAGTATAAAAAACTTGGATAGAAAAATTAGTATCTTGAAAAAATATAAAGATATTAAATTGATTATTTTCGGTAATACATGCGATATTGGCAACGACCCCTATAACTTTCAATTAGGATACAAAAGAGCGGAATCGGCGAGAGATTATCTGTTGAGTGGGGGAATAACAAAAGAAAGATTGCAAATCAGCACAATGTCAAAATTTGAGCCGGAGTTGCCAAATACTAACGAAGAAAATCGTATGCACAACAGGCGAGACGATTTTAAACCGATTTTTCCAGGAAACAAATAATGAAAACGAAAAAATATGACAGGTGATTAGTAATAATATAAAAGAGAGGTGAATTATCGCTTCAAACTCATTCAACTTCTCTTTCTTAATTTTTCGTTTTCAAGAGAGCAGGCGACCTAAAAAAAGGTTGCCTGTGCTCGTTTTAAAAATAATATATCTTTGCCGCCGATTAGAGTCGTTGAATTTTTATTGCTTGAGCGTTTTATTAATTGCCCTTCTTTAGTTTTCCCCCTCAATCTTTAAATTAATTATTTACAAATTTTAAAAAATTAGATGAACATTTACATTGCAAATTTAAGTTATGGCGTTAATGATGCCGACTTAAAAGAATTATTTCAGGAGTATGGAGAAGTATCTTCTGCAAACGTTATTAAAGACAGGGATACTGGAAGGTCGAGAGGGTTTGCTTTCGTTGAGATGCCCAATGATTCGGAAGCGCTAAAGGCAATTAAAGAATTAAATGGCGCCGAGTATGACGGAAAAGAGATTACCGTAAATACTGCAAAACCAAAAACCGAAAAAAGAGATTTCAACAGAGGAAACTCAAGAGGCGGCGGTGGCGGCTTCAAACCCAGAAGATACTAATAATTAATTATTTCTGTCTTTTACTAATGCTTCAAAACTGCGGTCGTATTTTGCTTCGGCTTCTTTGCTAAAAAAGCACGCAGGAAATTCATCCGAGCGTAAGTGATAAGCAAGGCATTCGCAGCATTTTCCACGCCTTCCGCAAGAATAGGTGCACGGACATTTGATTGAGGTGTTGTGTTGGCAACTCATAGTGATAATGTTTATGTGTTATATTGAATTAGTGTAATACTAATTATTCGGTATATTCGCATTGTTTGTTAATTAAGCAAGATTGCACTTTTGTTAAAATCGTCAACTATTAGTCCGAATTTTTCGTATTTTCGGTTTGCGAAAATAGAAATTTTATTAATTTTGAGGTTTTGTGTTTTTTCAAGAACAAGGGCACAGAGGGCGCAG
Source organism: Bacteroidales bacterium (assembly GCA_031253655.1). Classification (GTDB taxonomy): domain Bacteria; phylum Bacteroidota; class Bacteroidia; order Bacteroidales; family WCHB1-69; genus WRNX01. The sequence goes on along the minus strand of JAIRVY010000104.1, from coordinate 8,516 downwards.
AGATTCACTGAGAAGTGTTGTTTCTAGGGCAGGAGTTGAAACAGCGCCCGCACCCCACACAATCGGCACCTTTTATTTTGGAAGAAAGGCTGATAGCATCCACAGAACAGGCTTTGTGGCAGAGTTTACATTTAATACACTCCTTATTTGTTACTTTAATTTTCCAAAAAGAAACCCGCGAAACGAGTCCTAGAATTACGCCGTAAGGGCAAATAAACCGGCAGTAGGGGCGTCCATAAAAAATAGAAATCACTAATAATAATATTCCGAAAATAAGTAGAGGCAATTTACCCCCTAAACGGAAAATACCTATAAAGGGATCGTAATGACAGATTATAAAACCATTGTTGGTGGCAGCGTGCAGTACAGAAAAAACCAAATAAAACCACGGAAAAAAACTCAAAACTCGTGCAGCCACTTTCGGAATTTTGTAGTTTTTGAAATGTAGCAACTCCTGCAGTGCGCCAAATGGACATACCCCTGCGCAAAACACCCTCCCGAAAAGCAATGCAAAAACAATGGGAAGCAAAAACAACAGCAATATATTAAACGGAATATGATAAGTAGGGCTTGCTACCCACAGCGACACATTTTGAATGGCACCGATGCTGCACACACAGCCTTGTCTGAAAAAACCGAAGTATGCCACCGAAATCACCGAAGTGAATAATACAGGCCATCTTACCTGTTTCTTAATGAGTGCCCACGCCACTAAACTCATCAGCAATGCAAGCATAATCAAATCAAAATATATCCATTTCATAGATAGAAATTTTTGTTGCAAAAAAATACTTTTTTTTTCAATTTATGTACGTAAATAAAAAAATGTATTTTTGCACGCTAATTGTATTTATTACAGAATAAAAAAAATTAACCAAAAATATTATTAATCAAAATCTTATTCATTATGAAAAAATTTATTTTTTTACTTGCAATCACGCTATTTGCAAATTTTAGCTTTCTAAACGCGCAATTTGCGTTTAAAGATGCTCCCAATTCTAAGCAAACAGAGTTGAAAAGCCAACTAGTTTTGGAAACAGAACCCGTTGATTTAAATCCGCAATCACAAGGATTTTTATTTCAAGAAATTTCTGTAAAAGAAGAGAAAGAAAGTACTCGCCCAGCAACCAGAGCTGCCTTAGAATTAGGCTATTGCGATGGGATTGTAAACGCTAATTATGGTACAACCCTCGCAGCTGCAGGCACTCATTACATTAGTGGATGTATCGCTTTCACTTCGGAGTACATATCAAACTATGTTGGAGCAACATTGCACTCTATTGAAACGGGTATTGGCATAACCGCCAATATGGCTAATCTGACAAGTTATAAAGTGTGGATAAAGAAATCACTAAATGGTGCAATTGAATATGAACAAGATGTATTTTCACAAGTAACAACCGGAACTGTTGTAACTTGGAAAGCATTCCTACTTGATATGCCATATCCCATTACATCAGGACCATTGGTTATTGGCTTTACAGCAGGATTTACAACTGTAGCTGCAAACCAAGGCAGATATCCACTACCAACAGAAACCGTTGATGCTCCCTATCCAACAGGGGGGTATCACTTCCTTTTGAGCACAAGTGCTACCGGCCACCATGCCGGCGCTACTTGGGGCATGAGTAGCGGAGATAGAGCACTACACATTTGGGGACAAGTTACAGGAAACTATCTCACTAACAACAACCTTTGTGCAGCAGGTATTGCAAAAGGTGCATCTGCAAACTTTACAACTTTAGGGAATCCTTCTCAATTTACGGTTATAGTACATAATTCAGGAACACTACCTCAAAGTAATTATTCTGTTCAATTGATTAAAGCTTCAGATAATAGCGTTTTAACAACCGTTCCGGTTACTACTCCAATTCTTTCCGGTAGTTATGCAAAGATATCAGTTCCTTATACTTTTTTAGTTACAGGCGACAATTTTGTAAAAGGAAAAGTAATTCTTACAGGCGACCAAAATCCATTAGACGACATTTCTACGGAAACTGTAGGGGAATATATTTATCCCATGCCTCCCATGGCGTATTGTAACAATACTGCAATAAGCGGAGGTGGCTATGGTCCTAATTTAGTGGGTAGTACTGCAATTGGATACACTGCGGCTAATTCCGGTCCTTATGTAGGAAAAAAATTAACCGCCATAAGAGTAGGTATCTCTTCGCCGTATGCTACATACACCAATTGTAAGGTTTGGATTGCTTCTACGTTAGCAACAACTCAGACGTATTTATATGAACAAAACTTCACTCCCACAAATGATGGATGGATTACGGTGGTATTAAATACTCCATACGAATTAACAAGCGCCCAAACCTATATTGGTTGGACGGGAACCTGTTCTTCAACAGGGCAATTTAGCTTTACTACAAATCCTCCTGCAGTGGCTGATGGTGGCCGTATAAAAAATGGTACCAGTGCTTGGACGACAATACAAACAGCATTTGGTTCAACTAATTATAACGCCGCCCTTATTGGAGTAATTGTGTCTCCCCCACCATGTCCGGCTATCACCAATTTGAATACAAACATTACCGGCAACAACGTAACTTTATCATGGACAGCCGCTACGGGTACTCCTACCGGATACGAAGTAAGATTCAGAGGAACTGTATTAGCCACTGTTCCTGCAGGTACTACCACTTATACTCATGTTAATGCACCAAAAGGTCAACACGAGTACTGTGTTACGGCTCTTCACGGTGCGGAGGAATGTGTTCCGCAAAACGTTTGCAAAACCGTTACTTTAGGCGAAGTATGTGAGCTTAAAGTCGTAATGAAAGGAACATCTGCAACCAGTTGGAATGCCACTACCGGAGGTATTGAAGTTATAGCCGATGGATATAGTTATGGTATTTTAAGAGGCAACGGCGCTACAACAGTAACTCACAACCTCTTACTTCCCGAAGGTACCGTTAATTTCATCTGGACCACAGGAGGTACGCCCGCCCAACAATCTTTTGATATTCTGAACACTTGCGGTGAAGTAGAATATAGTAGAGCTACAGGTTCTTTAAGCGCAGGTATTAGCCCACTCGCCTTTAGCGTAACACATGGTTGCCCATGCGAAAAATTGAAATTCCTTTCTTTAGATATGCAAGACAACTGCGATGCCAAATTAGAATTCTACGACGAGCTACTTCCGTATGGTTGGCTGCGACACAGTGTGAGTGATGCCGTTGTTGCAAGTTTGGGCTTCAGTGGCGGTACACCCCCTATAAATACGGCTGTTGCCATGAGATTTACCCCTCAAGATTTGGTGGATAAAAATATTTCCAGCGGACAAACGATTACAAAAGTAGCCCTGGGTTTTGGAGAAGATCTAGATCAAGTTAATTCTATAACACTTACTATTTGGGAAGGTGGCACCTCCATAGCAAATCCCGGTACCATAGTTTATACACAACCCATTACAGGCTTTGCTGCATTTCCGGAGTATGAAATGCAAGAATTTACATTAAATACGCCTTTTGTAATTGATGCAACAAAAGAACTTAGAATAGGATACCAAATATCTATTGCTGCAATAAATGCTTACCCCATGGGCGCCGATGTGGGTCCTGCAGTTCCCGGAAAAGGTGGCCTTATTGATAATGGCGGCTGGGTTGATATCTCTGTTGTACTTACTACTTTTAACAGAAACTGGTCTATTAAGGCTTATGTAGATCTCGGAACATTATCTTGGGAGCCCGAACCTGTTCCTGTTAATATTTATAGAGATGGTGTAGTAATTAAAGATAACTATTTTGGAAATACTTATACCGATGTGAGAACTAATTTTGATATTACCTTACCTCACACGTGGGCTGTAGCAAGAGTATGTGAAGATACCAGAGAATCATGCAAACTTTACGCATCCGCAGATGCTTGTAAAACAGCAATTGCTTATGATTGTAATACAGATAAATCGGTGGGTACAGGAACTGTTGGAATAGCAACAAACCCCATATCATTATTTTACGACTGGGGATATACACAACAATTATACCTAGGAAGTGAAATTGGATTTGGCGGAACCGGCTATATAGGCGCAATCACCTTTGACTATATTTATACCTCCCCAACAAAATTTAATACTGTGGATATTTATTTGGGTAATACAACCCTCACTACTTTCGCCTCAAATACCGCCTGGGTTGCATTAGCAAATTTATCCAAAGTATATAGCGGAACAGTTAACTGTGCCACAGGTTTAGTAACTATTGAATTTGACACCCCGTTTGAATATACCGGCGGTAATCTTGTGGTGGCATTAAACAAAATGACTCCGGAATGGAATAGCTCTACAAGCGGTACCACACCTAGTTGGAAAGGGTCGTCAGGCGCTACCAATATGTGTATATACATCCAAAATTTTACTGCATCTGTACCCTATAATCCGGCAAGCCCCGGCACTGGTACAAGAATTAGCAATCGTCCCAATGCAATATTTTCTTTCTGTGAGAAGCAGTACACCTTAAATCCAAACGACATTTATGGCGCAGGAGTTTCAGTAACATTAAACCCACCGGCAATAACGGAAGGACAAAATGGTACAGTTTATTTCACTATCACTAACCCCTGTTATCGTATAATTGACGTTATTATTGGAGGAGTATCTATGGGACCAATTACATCTTTTACATTTACTAACGTAACAGCTCCGCTTCCATTGATTGAGGTGATAACAAGTAATAAATATGACATTACCGCTACCGCAGGTGCAAACGGCTCTATTTCACCATCCGGAACAAACCCATTTAACACATGCGAAAATCATACATTCACATTCACTCCGGCTTCTTGCTTTATGGTTGACGTGGTAACGGTTAACGGAACTCCCGTTTCCATTACGGGAAATACCTATACCTTTACGAATATTACCGCTCCGCAAACCATTCACGTTACATTCAAGTATATTACACACACTATTAATGCCACAGCCGGTACAAACGGAACTATTTCTCCTTCGGGAACAGCTACCGTAAACCAATGCACAGACCATACCTATACTATTACTCCGAATGAGTGCTACGAAGTAGATGTATTTACAGTGAACGGCACACCCACTGCATTAACACCCGGAACTATCACCGGCACTTTCATTTATACAATCACAGGTATTAATGCCAACTATATAATTAATGTTACTTTCAAAAATATTAAGCACAACATTGTTGCCACTGCAGGTTCCAACGGTTCTATTAGCCCCGCAGGAACAACTGCCGTAGATGAATGTGCCAATCAAACCTATACTTTCACACCGGCTTCATGCTATATGATTGATGTGGTAACAGTTAATGGCACCCCCGTTACAATTACCGGAAATACCTTTACCTTTACCAATGTGAGCGCACCGGCTACTATTCACGTTACGTTCAAATATATTACCCATACCATTACTGCAACAGCTGGCGCAAACGGAACAATTACCCCTTCGGGTACTGCTACCGTGAACCAGTGTTCTAATCATACCTATACCATCACTCCGAATTCCTGTTTTATGGTAGATGTAGTTACAGTAAATGGTCTTCCGGTTTCAATACCTGCCGCCGGAGGTACTTATACTTTCAATAATGTTTCTGCTAATCAAGTTATTAATGCTACTTTCAAATATATAACACACAACATTGTGGCATCTGCTGGATTTGGCGGAACTATTTCACCAAGTGGTACTCAGGTTGTGAACCAATGTTCAACCCATACTTTTACTTTTACACCCAATTTTGGATACCATATTCTACAAGTGTTAGTGAATGGTATTCCAAATGCACAAGCAGTTGATAATGGTTTTCACACGTTTACTAATATCAGTTCTAATAATTCTATTTCAGTTACCTTTGAATTAAATTGCTATGAATTGAACCCTGCCAATGAATTGGGTTCCGGAGTAGTGTTTACCATGAATCCGCCCAATTGCGTATATCACGGCTATGACGTTACATTCACTTTCAAACCACTTGGCTGTACAGAACTTGTGGACGTGTGGATTGATGGATTTGGTAATCTTGGACCCATCCCATCCTTTACGATGTATAACATTATTGGACCTCTTCCTAAAATTGTTATTGAAGAATATGTTCAAACGTTTAATATTGACGCCACGGTTAATAACACTACCATGGGTACTATTTCTAATATAGGAAATAATCAGTTTAATTGCGGACAAACTGTAACCTACAACTTCCTACCTGGTGATGGCTACCGAGTTAAAACAGTTAAGGTTAATGGTATAACTAATCCGGCTGCTATTGCCGCGGGATTCTATACTTTCCACAGTATAATAACCAACCACGCTATTTATGTGGAGTTTGAAGCAATTCCGATTTATATTATTCAGTTTGGGCCAAATTCGACACAAGGTAAAGTTTATCCAACCCTCGACCCCACAGCGCTTTATTTCAAAGAATATTATGAAGGTTCCACCGCACAATTTACCATTGAGCCAGGTGCCGGTTTCGAAATCGACAAGGTGTATGTGGACGATGTAATCACTACAATAACCTATTTTGGAACTTATACGTTCACCAATATTCAAATTAACCACTCTATTTTTGCTACTTTTAAACCAATTATCCACACTATTACCGCTACTGCAACTGTTGGCGGAAATATTAATCCTGCCGGTGTGGTTTCTGTGAACCAGGGTGCCACCCAAGACTTCGGGGCAGTTCCCCTTACGGGCTACCATATAGAAGGTATCTATGTGGATGGTATTTTAGACCCCGCCGCTTCCTTAACCGGTCTTTATTCATTTACTAATGTAGTAACCAATCATACGATTCACGCAGTATTTGCTGTGGATACTTATATCATTACAGCTACTGCCGGAGCATACGGTACGATTACCCCCGCCGGCGAAGTAGTGGTTGATCACGGCAGCAACCAAACCTTCAACTTCATGCCTGCAGAAGGCTATAAGATAAATAAGGTGTTGATAAACACTTATGAAAACCCGGTAGCCGCACAGACAGGAACCTATACTTTTACCGATATTGACCAGGACAATACCATTCATGTAACGTTTACCAAACAGATGCTTAAGATTACCGCAAACGCCGGACCTAACGGAACGGTTCAACCGCAGGGAATCGATTATGTAGAATATTGGCTACACTCTCAGATATACGTATTTAATCCTGCTCCCGGGTACCACATTAAAGAGGTTTTAGTGGACAATGTTAACAATCCGTTAGCGATTCAAAACGGTGAATACCGTTTCTTGAATGTTACCACCGACCATACACTTTTGGTATTCTTTGCAAAAGATAACTATACGATTAATGCGATGGCCACTGCCGGCGGCAACATCAATCCTTCAGGATTGACTACGGTACCTGCAGGCAACAACAAGACTTTCTATTTTGAACCTTATGCAGGATACAAACTGACCCAGGTAATCATCAACGGCATTAACTATCCGGAAGCAGTAGATGCAGGTTTCTATACATTCTATAATGTATATGATGATTATAATATTACTGCCATATTCGAGCAGGCTACCTACACGGTAACGCTTCCAACAGAAGAGGGTATTGTAGCGGCTCCTGTGGGAGGTTCAAACTCTCCGGTTGCTTATGGCGGCTCTTACAATTTTGTGGTTGACTTGTTGGCAGGTTACACCAATTCTAAACTCACTGTAAGTGCCAACGGCATTGTTATCAATCCCGTATCGGGTGTTTATACCATCAATAATATTACAATTGACCAACTTGTAGCTGTTATAGGCATTGAGAAAAACGTATATAAGGTTTCAGCCAAAGCCAATGCGGGTGGAACTATCTTACCAGCCGGAGTGTTCAACGTAGCACACGGCGAAAGCAAAGCCTTTGAAATGATTCCGGATAAGGATTTTGTTGTTAAATCTGTGGTTGTTAACGGAATAGATGAAGGAATAGCAAGTTCCTACACTTTCCACAATGTAACCTCAGATGGCGTTGTTGAGGTGTTCTTCAAATACAATCCGCTAAACTTGGTTGACCCCGATGGTCCAACCATTCAAATTTACAGCAATAAGAATGTTGTAACCATTTCCAACGAGGAACTGATACCGGTTAAACTGGTAGAGATTATGGATATGTATGGCCGTGTAGTATGGCAAGGACAAACTACCGGTGCTAAAACCGAAATTACGTTGAACGTAGCAACCGGCATTTACGGTGTGCGAATTGCTACCGATGATGGATTTACGGTAACTAAGGTTTCGATTACGAAATAGTAAAAATAATTAAGAATTAATATTTTCGAATGTAGAGACGCGGCGTGCCGCGTCTCTATGTAATATCGGGGGTGAATGAATAGTTAACCCCGATTTTATTTACCAAAATCTTGGTTAAAAATTAGTTTGAGGCGTTATTTATTATTTTGGTGTTTTACAAAAATGTTTATTTGTCGCAAAATTAATTGAAGATGACTAAAGGAGGTTATGTTTACATTCTCACAAACAAAAATAAAACAACTCTTTATATTGGAGTAACTAACAAATTATGTAGAAGGATTTATCAACATAAAAATCATTTAATAAAGAA
>JAIRVY010000066.1 GCA_031253655.1 Bacteroidales bacterium | reverse complement strand
TTCTGATTCATCAAAAGAGCAACCAATAACTTTTAACACTTTATTAACTCGCCCTACCTTTTGAACGATTAGAACACTCGTACTGCCACTTCTATTAACTTTTAATCTTACAAACATGCTGCAAAGATACACCGAGGCACCCAATTACGCACAATGAAAAACATTAATTATATGAATATCAATAAATTATTTTTTTGTCAAAAAAAACCGCACAAAACAGGTGATTTGGGATACGCATTGACAAAGTCATGAAAAAGGGGCTGTGGTTTAAAGACAGCCCCTTTGCTTGTTCCTATTTTCGTGGAAATATGGGTTTAAAGTCGTCTCTTCTGTTATGTGTGCGGTTAAATTCATCCACGTTAGGTCTTTCAGGCTCGAACCTTGAGAGTGTACTTATTTGTATTCTACCTTCATCTATACCATTATTTACAAGATAATCTCTTGCTGCTTCTGCTCTTCTTAGTCCCAATTTAAAGTTGTACGGGTCGTTTCCTAAATCGCAAGTATTTCCGAAAATAATCAATCTAATATCCTTGTAATTATTCAATATTTGAACTTTCCTATTCAATATCTCAATGGCTTCACTTTTCAAGAATGATTTATCGAGGTCGAAATAGATGGGTTCGAACAAAAATCTCATTTCTTCATCGGGGTACACATTAGGATAGTAGTCAAGGTGTTCATCCGGTAAGTAAGCGGGAATCTTCTTAATAGCGTCATCTAACGCATCTATGTATGGTTTCAAAATGGAGTCAAAATCAACTGGTAACGGTAGGGGTTGCGGTTGATTTTGTTTCAAATCTTCAATCGCTTTCAAGAGAGAGTCTATCGGGAATTCTTGTCCACCGAGATAAACGGTGTCGCGTTGTCTTTCTTGCTGTTGTTTTTGTGAAAGTTTTCCGAGTTTAATCCTCACTCCTACCTTGCCTCCATAGGAAATAGAGCTCACTCTATTCACATATTCACTTTGCGTAATAGAACCATAAGTAATTCCTTTTCCTACATTATTTCTTTCTGCACCGGAAACATAGTCGGTTTCAGGCCCTGTAAAGAGGGCTTGGTTTTCATTATTATTTCTCATATTTAACAAACCATAGTCAATAAAGCCGCCTAAGGTGAGGTCAACTCTACGGCTTAATGAGACTATGATACCTGCCTCGCCAACTAATGACACATTAAATTTGAGATCTAATTTTCCGTCGTTTACTAATGTTAGCCTTTCGCTTGGATTGTGGATTGTGCCATACCCGTGTGTGGATATGTCCGGACTTATTTCTCCGTCCGGTTTGAAATAAGGCAGTTCCAAATTGCCTTCGGCATAATATCCTGAGACCATCAATCTTTTATCCTCCTTACTATTGCCATCAAGTATCGAGTATTTCGATTGGATAGGGAGTTGGAATTTTGCACCAAGTCCCAAATAGAGTCCAAAACCTTCGCTTTTTCCAAATTTCTTCTGTAAATTGACAATAAGTGGAATTTCCAAGAGGTGCACCGATTGGCACTCCACCCAATTTCGTGTTCTTACCAACAGGTCGTACTCCCTAATGTATCCGGTCTCCGGAGTTCCAAAGGGATAGTCGTTATCTGTATAACTACCTAGATAAAATGCGTCTCCCCTCCCCTTCATAAATTCTCCAATCAGTTTTCCGTGTGTTCGGTAGTGTGCTACGTCTACGCCGAGGGAAAGCCCAAGGTATTTGGTAAAATAGTAGCTAAATCCAAATCCTGCTTGGCCGCCTAGTTTGAGATGGCACTTAGGGTCAGCAAAAATAACATCGGTCATTTTGTAGGTAATCCCTGAAGGTCCCATTCCGCCCGAAATGGTAAGGTAGGCTCCTTTTTCCTGAGCAATTAATTGGATACTAAAAAAGATTAACAGCGAAAATAAAATGTGTTTTTTCATATTTTTGTTTTTATTAAATAATCATCTTTTTTCGTTTTACCTTCCGGCAGGGAGTTGTTTACTCCCTGCCGGTCAGAAAACGTGGTTATTTTTTAATAATAATTTTTTCGATGAACTCTTGTCCACTCGTTGTATCCACTTTTACCATATAGACACCGGCGGCGAAATGTACTTCCACTTCGGTTTGGTAATCTGTGATTCTGTAGATAGCCACCACTTGTCCAATCATATCGTAGATATATGCTGTTGCATCGGGTTCCACGCCATTGGGCAAATTGAGTTGGAAAGTGATAATCGTACCTTTGGTGGCCGGATTTGGAAAGATAACCAGTTCGGCAACCCCTTCGCACGTGCCCTGATTAGGCACAATAGCACAAGCTTCGTCGAAAGTACCGTCTGCCTTGTATGCTTTTACATTGTACTCAGCGTGCGGAGTGAAACAACCGTTGTTGTCGTACTCGGTATAATACTGAGCATCTCCGTCTTTCGCAATGGGTTGTCCGTTCTTATACCACTGGTATCTTACATACTTATCACCGAAGTTATCAACATACAATACATCGTCCCACTTTCTCTTAATGATAAGCGGATTCAAATGTACTTTGAATGAATAGGTTATCATTCCACACTCGTTTGAAATTTCAATAGTATAAATACCTGCCATTGCATCTTCGAAGAGAGTTTGGTAAACGTTTCCGGTAGCACCCGGTATCAATTCTCCATCAAAAAACCATTGATAATTATCATTACCTATCGTTTCTACGAATAGATACAACGGTTCGCCGGCACAAAGAGATATCTCTTCTTCCGACTTGTTGGTAGCCACCGGCACATCTTTCAATGCTATCACGATATTGTACACTTTAACACAGTCTCCAAAACGTATAGTTATTGTAGCGGGATAGTTTCCTAGTTTAGCTCCTGTCGGAATGTTAATCAGCATTGGCGATTCGGGTAGCGAGATGAAGTCGTTTACGCTTATCCATCCGTTTGCTGTTCCGTCTGGTGTAAATACTAGGATGTATTCTGTTCCGGGTACATTTACTTCGTATTCGAGGGCAATCGTTTGCTCTGCTTTACAAGCAACAGTAACAGGCTCGATGGTAAGTGCCAATTCCGGCGCTACAATCAGCGTAATCGCACCGATATTGTCGTATTCACAATTTCCGGTTTTAGCACTGATTATGTAAGTAACCAACACGTCCGATTCACTTGTATTATAGAGTCTTTCGCTGATAAATGCACCTTGTGTCAAGATACCACCTTGTGGGCTAATATCCGGATGCGGCACTCTCGTCCAAGATAATTCACTTACGGGTTTAGATGTAATAGTGTAGTTGAACATACTTCCGGAACATATCATACCGGCGTGGGTTGCGCTCGTAATAACAGGTTTCGGGTTCACTACAATCATAAAGAATCTTTCCGTACCATCGGAACAACTCTCAAACTTAGCAATCACTTTGAAAGTTGCAGTAATTTGCTGGTCGCTACTGTTTGTAGCTGTGAAAGACGGGATGATGTCGGTACCCGACAATTGTGTTAATCCTACATTACTACCGGTTACAAACATCCATTCGTAAGTTGTTCCTAAAATATTATTCAAACTTGCAAACGCTGCAACTAAATCAATAGCAGGAGTTTCTTCGCCGTGACAGTACTCATACTGCCCTATATTCAAAGCCACCGACGGGGTCGGGTTCACTTTAATCGTGAAAGTAACCGAATTGGTACATGTTTGTCCGTTGATGCTGAAGGATGCCGTAACTTCGTAAATAGCAGTCAATGCTTGGCTATTGGATGTATTCACCGCGGTAAAGCTTGGGAGATTTCCCGTGCCGTTTGCGGCAAGTCCAACATTTACACCATTGGTAAGAGACCAAGAATAGGTAACTCCCGAAGTATTTCCAAATTCGAATGCAGGCGTCTTTTCACCGTTACAAAAAACAAAGTTGGGTATCGTATTGATGTGCGGTTTCGGCATCACAGTGATGGAGAACTGAACGGGGGTTCCGGGGCATGTATAGGCAGGATACTGAGGATAGTTCAACATCGGTGTAACTTCATACTCTACAACAATTGGTGATGAGCCGTTATTTTGCAGATTTGTGATACTTGCAAAGTTTCCGGTTCCGTTGATTGGGAATTGCGGGTCGGTACCTGAAATTCTTGTCCATTGGTAGGTAGCAGTTGCCACATTGCCTGAAAACACAACTTGTTGCGAATTTCCGCCGTGGCAAACAGTTTGCTGATTTGGTGCAGTTGTAACTGTAGGCGTTGGCAATACCGTTACGGTAAAGTTCATCCACTGGCTTCCGGAGCATCCGTTGTAGGTTGCTCTCACTCGGAAGCTGCCCGTTAGTGGTGCATTCGTAGCATTGGTTGCATTGAATGATGGGAAGATATTCACGCCGCTGTTCGGTAGTCCAAACTGAGCACCCGAAACATATTCCCAAGTGTATGTAGCCAGCGGATTGATGCCCGTAAATGTGTATGGCGGCGTGGTCTCGCCATTGCAATATACAAAGTTGGGAACATCTTGAGCAGAAATATCGGGTTGAACAGTAATACTGAATTGTGTTGCGGGTCCTGTACAGGCGTATCCTGGATAATCCTCGTAATTCAACTCAGCATGCACTTTGTAAACTGCATACATCGGGAAGATGTCGGGGTTATTTAACACAAATCCTGTAATATTTCCTTCGCCAACTGCGGGTAGTGCTGAAATCAATCCTTCAATTCTTTCCCATTTGTACAATACATCTTCCACATTACCACTAAAGATAATATCTTGGAAGGCCGTTCCTGAGCAAATGTTTTGATCCACCGGCTCAGATACTGTTGGGATTTCCGGAGTAGGTAGTATTACTATCGAGAACTCGTTCCATTCATATTCAGAACAGGTTAAGTTGTCGAATGAATAGCTTGCCAGCACCTTGTATGTTCCTATCAATGGCACATTGGTAGTGTTTACAGCAAGGAATCCCGGCAAGTAGTTCTGACCGGCAGTTACACCGAAGATGTTATCACCGCTCACAAATTCCCATTCGAAGAATACATCGGGCATATTAGCAGCGAAATCAAATTTCGGGACCGTGGTACCGTTGCAGTAAACCATTGGAGGTATTGGGCTGGTAATAGGTCTCGGATTCACTGTTATCAGGAAGTATGCCGGTGTTCCCATACATCCATGCTCGTTCATCGGGGTAACTTTATACAATGCGCTCACATACTGGAATCCGTAGTTTTCAGCTTTAAATGCAGGTATCGAATCAACACCTGATATTTCGTTCAGTCCGAAGTCGTATCCGTAAACTCTTTCCCAAACAAATGTATGTACCTCTTCATTACCTGCTACTTTAGCAAAATAATATGCCGGCACATCTTCTCCATCGCAATAGATGAGGTTGTGCATTTCCATTACCGGTAGCGGGTCAACCTGCACTATCAATTCCAATGCATCTTCAGTAGCGGTTACACAGCCCGTAATTTTGTCTTTTGCAACTACATAGATAGTGTGGTAGGTAGCCACAGCATAGTTGGTTTGGATATTAGTAAACGGAATATTCAGATTTTTATCTAAATAAAACTCTACGGTTACTAAAGCGGGGTTGTATTTGATGAATGTAAGCAAGGTTCCTATCGTAATGATATCGCCATCGCAAACTGCAGGGATGGCATTATCCTCAATTTCGGGTGCTTCCGGTAGCGGATTCACAGTGATGGTCAATTCTAAGGCATCTTTTGCAAAGGTAACACAGCCGGTAGCCATACTTCTGGCAATTACATACACTTTGTGCGATATTGCCTCGGCATAGTCGGTAAGGATTGGTTCGAAAGGAATGGTGCACTCCGGATCCAAATAAAACTCTACATTAACTTGTAAAGGATCATAATAGATTAAGCTGTATAGTTTGGCTTCGGTAATCCATTCGCCGGAGCAAACGCTTGCGTTTGCGTAGGGTATTTCAATAGGAGCATTTGGACGTGGATTTACAATCACGGTCATTACTAATGCGTCTTCTGCATTGGTAGCGCAGCCGGTAGTTATGTTTCTTGCAATTACATAGATTTGATGATAAGTTGCAATGGCATAATTTGTAGTGATATTAGCAAACGGAATCGTGCAAGCCGGATCGAGATAGAACTCAACGATTACTTCTGCATTGTTATAAGAAATGAAAGTTTCTAACCATTCTTGGGTAATCACTTCGCCATCGCAAACGCTAAGCAGAGAACCTGTAATAATAACCGGTGGTTCTGGACGCGGATTCACTACTACCACTATCTTCAAGGCGTCTTCTACGCTGTGCGAGCAGTTAGTTCCCTGATGGTAAGCCATTACATAGAAAGTATGGGAAGATGCTACCGATAGATCCGTAATAATATCCCATGTGAGTTTCATTTTGCACGCCTCATCCACATAGATTACATAATCGTATCCTTCATTATTAATCAAACCGAGCAGATACTCAACTGTAATGGTCTCACCTTCGCACTTAGCAGCCGCAACATCATCCAACATTTCGGGTGGTTCGGGTACAGAATAGATGGTTACAAGAACTGCCACGCGGTTGCTTTCGCAATCTTCGTTGCTTTGCACTGCCCAGTACGTACCACCGTCAACTAACGGGTGGTCTAATGGCAATTGTTCGGTAGCCTCAAGAGACTCGTACCATTTCACACCAAATCCTATGGCAAACAGGTCGGCAATAATTGCGCTTCCACAGAAGTTTTGATATTCATCAGTAATCACGTTGGAAGGTATTCCGATTGTAACCGGTACAGGTATTCTAATGGTGCTGATGCACTCGCCTACTTTCATTGCAGCGTAATAGATCTTGGTTTTGAGCTGCGTGTTTATCGGCAATGGCTGTGTAGAGGTCATTGTTTCGTACCAAACAATGTTTTGGTACGGAGTAACGATGTCGCTCAACAATGCGCCGTAGCAGAAAGCCTGTGGCGGTATTTCAACAGTAATGCTAATAACGTTGCTGAATATAGCTAACACGGGGGTACGCTCAGTACTTTCGCACTCGCCTACTTTTTGGGATACATAGTAAATGTGCCCGTTGATTACAGGTATTGAGGGCGACATTGGGATGATGTCGTTTTCATTGAAATACCACAACAGGTCTTGATTCATATTCACAAGGTCGCCTAAGGTTGTTCCTCCCAAGTTGCAGAATAGTTGTGGAGAAGGAATATTTGGCGCGGGCACTACCATATCGGGATCAAACTCAACTTTCACAAATGAGCGGGGACCTTCACAGTACGCCATCGTTTGAGATGCCCAATAGATACCACCGTCAATCAATTTGTGGTTGAGAGGCAGTTCGTTGCCTTCAAACTCCTGATCATACCACCTGATATTCACACCTGATAATACTTTCAAGTCTTCTACTGTTAGTCCGGGATTAGTAGATACACAGTATTTCAACGGTGATTCTACAGTTGGCGGAGCAATATGTTCGTAAATAAATACCGTTACTGCAACGCGCTCTTCGCTTTCGCAATTCCCGTTTTTATTTACGGCATAGTAGGTATTTCCGTGTACTAACTGCGTCTTGATATCCAACGGTACGTTTGAATTTGGTGTTGGATACCAGGTAACACCGAAGCCAAATACTTTCAGGTCTTCAATAAGAAACTGACCTTCACAGAAGTTTTGTTCGGCATCAGTAGCAACCACACTCGGTTGTCCGATAGTAATTACCACCGGAACACGTTCTGTAACTGCACAGTTGTCATCACAATCTATTTCTGCAAAGAAAGTATGGGACAACAATCTTTCAATTTTGCTCAAAGGAGTAATATCTTCAAAGTTGTAATACCACTTGATGTTTTCGTAAGGAACGATAATATCACCAATTACTGCGCCGTCGCAGAATCCCTGGTCGGGAATTGTCAATACAATCTTGAGAAGTTCGTCGAATGTTACGGTAACGGGGGTACGTTCTGCGCTTTCGCACTCTCCTACCCTTTCGGCAGCGTAATAAGTTACGCCTTCTGCTAATTCTGTATCAGCAGACAATAAGTCTCCTGTTTCGTTATACCACACAATGTTCTTTCCGATTGGCACAATCAGATCGTGGATGTGGTATGTACCTGTTTCGCAGAAATATTGTAGAGTTATTACTTCGGGAGCAGGAATAATCAGGTTATTTTTGATTATTACTTTCACATAAGAACGTCCTCCTTCGCAGGTAGCAAACATTTGAGATACCCAGAACACGTCTCCATCGAAAATTTGTGTGTTGAGCGGTAGTGGTTCTTCTGAGTCTTCGGTTAAGTACCATGTGATATTTTCGCCTTGTACAAATATATCTGCCAGAATAAATTGACCTCCCATCGAGCATAATTCATACGGGCTGCTTACATTTGGCGGAGAAACATGTTCATACACGCTTACCCTCACGGCTACTTCAATAACTCTGCAATCGCCATTTGTGCTGGCGGCATAGTAAATGGTTCCGTGTTGTATGAGGTCACCAAGACTCACTTTCGATTCTTCGGTCAAATTCCTGTCTGTGTACCAGTTCACATTATAACCGGTTGCTTTCAGGTCGTTGACATAAGCTCCGTAGCAGAACACCTGATGAGTAGTATCGAAGAGTTGGATTTCGGGGTTAATATAGATATGAATAGATTTGCGTGCTGTGCTTGCGCACTCTTCGGCAGTTATAAGCGATGCATAATAGATGCCGGTTTTTAACTGTGTATCCTGGTCAAGTGGTTGTCCACCTGATGGTTCGAGGTACCAGAGAATGTTGTTTGTGCCTACCTTAATGTCACTTATTAACGCGCCGTTGCAGAAATTCTGCGGTGATATTACATCAGGATTATTGGTAACCACAGTTACTAATTGTATGAGCACTGGCGTTCTTTCTGCACTTTCGCATTCGCCGTTTACTTGAGACGCATAATAGATAGTGTTGTTTGTTAGCTCCGTACTCAGCGGCAGTTCTGCACCTGCAGCGTTATACCACTTTATTTCCATTCCCAAAGGTAATGTAATATCGGATAAGTGATAGGTTTTGTTATTACAGAACTGCTGTGGATTTGGTACATTCGGCGCGGGAAGAATCATATTTTCTATAATCTTCACTTTTACCGGTGAACGTCCACCTTCGCAGGCTTTGCCCTGAGTTTGAGATACCCAATAGGTAACTCCATCTGCAATAACTGTAGAGAGCGGCAACGGAACTTCTCCAAATTGGCTTGCATACCACTGAATATTGGTTCCTTGCACATAGATGTGTCCCAGTGTTAGTTCGCCGCCCAATGAGCATAACTCGTAGGGACTGGTAACTGTTGGTGGTAACACGTCTTCATATACAAATACTTTAATTTCAGCAAGAATCAGTTGACAATCACCATTTGAATTTACAGCATAGTAAGTATTTTTGTGGATTAACAGGTCGGTTAATGCTAACGGGTTGCCTGTTAATTCGGGGTTGGTGTACCACTTGATACCCCACCCGTGCACTTTTATATCACCCACCACTGCTCCATAGCAGAACTCTTGTTCTTCATACAAATAATTATCATTGGATATGCCAACAGTAATTTCTACAGGAACGCGATTATTGTTTTCGCAATTAGCGCTATAAGCGTAAGCAACCCAATAAGTAGTAGATTCTAAGATAGTGTGGCTTTCCAATTTTGCTCCGACAAATTCATCTAAATACCACGCCACGTTGGTTGGGGCTATAATATCACTTATCATTGCGCCATAGCAGAAGATTTGGTCATCAATTTGAGGTGTTTTGGTAATTTCACTCTCAAAAGTGATGTTCACAGGAACAAGTTCGGTACTTTCACACTCCCCTACTTTCAATGCCGCATAGTAGGTAACGTCAGTGCTAATTACTTTGCTTGCCAATAGCGGAATCGTACCGGCGACATTTTCATACCATACGATATTGAGTCCGTTCACAGGTACCTCACCTAATGTGATTCCTTTCAAGTTTTCACATAGTTCAATATCCTCCAATTCCGGAGCAGGAACATTGTTGATATTTGTGATTTTCACTTTCACATACGTTCGACCACCTTCGCAGCCTACGCCTACGGTTTGCGATACCCAGTAGATTTTTCCATCTTCAACTAAGGTATTTATTGGTAGTAGATTTCCATCCACTTCGGCATCATACCACTTAATATTTTGTCCTTGTACTTTAATATCAGCTAATGTTAAATTGCCTTGTTGTTCGCACAATTCGTAAGGTGTTTCTACTGTTGGAGGAGGCACGTGGTCGTAAATCTTTGCTCTGATTGCATCTACCAATAGTTTGCAATCTTCACCATTCGTGCTGGCAGCATAGTAAACCGAATCGTGTTTCAACTTTACATCCAAACCCACTTCATTTATTAAATCAACTTCTTTATACCATTTAACGGCATAGCCGGAAGTAATAAGGTCGCTTACAAGTGCGTCGAGGCAGAACTGTTGTTCTCTGATATCAACAGTTAAATCAGTAGGATTAATTTTGATTATTACCGGCACTCTTTCCGTACTTATGCAAGTACCTCCGAGATGTAAGGCTGCCCAATAAGTATCCGAACTTAACAGTGTGTTGCTTGGCAACGGTGTTGTGGAAGTTTGGGTAGCATACCAAATCACATTATCTTTTAGCACAATATCGCTCAACATTGCTCCGTGGCAGAAACTTTGCGGAGTAACTACAATCGGTTTGTAATGACTTACCGGTACAAAGTTGATTAACACTTGAGTAAGTTCTGTGCTTTGGCACGTTCCTACTTTCAATTTGGCATAGAATGTGTTATTGTCGTTGGTTAATATCATCGATGGCAGCAACGGGATATCTCCGGCAGCATCTAAAAACCATAGCAATTCCTGTCCATTTACAGGCAAGTCGCTTAATTTGATACTATATTTTAATGTAGCACAAAGTTCAATTGGGGAGATAATTTCCGGTTTAGGAATATTCATATTTTCATTTAGAAGAACTTTGATGTAGGAACGTTCAAAACTTTCACATTCTGCTCCGTATGTTTGAGATAGCCAGTAAATAGTTCCATCTTTAACAGGAGTATTCAACGGCAACTCATTGCCACCTTCCTCAGAATCATACCATTTGATATTTGTACCGTGAACATAATTAAGCAAACTTGTCAAAGTTAGCGTATGGTTTTCTATGTCATTTACACACAATTCAATTACTGTTGGGGTAGTTGGGGGGAGTACATTATCATATACATAAACCTTGACTGCTACGCCGATTATTTCACAGTCACCGTTAACATTCACTGCATAATAGGTAGCATTGTGAATCAAATCATTGGTTAATGGTACAGGAATAATGAGGTCTTTGTCTAAATACCACTGAACGCCATACGCTTGAACACTGATGTGGCTAACAGTTGCACCGGAGCAGAACTCTTGTTCGTATGTTGGATAGCTATCATCAACCGGATCAATTACTATATCCATAGGAACACGACTTGTGCTTTCGCAATCTTCGCCTATAAGGATTGTCGCCCAGTATTTGTGTGTTTCAAGCAGGTGATCGCCTGCCAATGGTACTTTATCAAACTGATTATAGTACCACACCACGTTATTTACCGGAGTTACAATATCGCTAATCATAGCGCCGTAGCAGAAGAAGAGTTCATCCACATCAAAATGAGGTGTAACATCAATTACAGGTTGGAATTCTACTTTCACAGCAGTGCGTTGCGTGCTTTCGCAAGAGCCCACAATTCTACTTGCATAGTAAGTTTGACCATCTTCTAAGATTGTAGTCTCTGGCAAGATGTTGTCAAAAGCATCGTACCAAATAATATTCATACCCGACGGCACGGTCATCTCCTCTAAGGTATATTCTCCATCTTCGCAGAAATACTGCGGGCTTGAAATGTCGGGAGCAGGATAATTTACATTTTCTTTAATGATAACCATAATTGGAGATAAACCGCTTTCGCAATTATTGCCGTAGGTTTGAGATACCCAGTAGGTTTCACCGTCTTCTAAATGGTCGTTGCCCAACGGAATAGTGCCGTATGCATCTTTATACCATTTGAGGTTTATACCGTTCACGTTGTACATTAAATCGGATGAATACAGGTATCCTCCGGTAGTACACAATTCAACCGGAGTTTGAACTGTTGGTGGCATAATATTTGTAAATATTTTCGCAGTAACAGCAGCGGCAATAATTTTACAATCGCCGTTGGTATTTCCTGCATAATATACTTTATCGTGTGCCAACTTGATAGTTAATTCTAATGGACCTACCGTTAATTCTTCATCTTCATACCATTTCACGCCCCATCCCATCACTGTGAGGTCTCCCACTAAGGCATCCCAGCAGAAGGATTGAATCTCTTCTAACCACTGGTAATCTTCAGGGTTAATCTTGATGGTAACTGCTTTTCTTTCGTTGCTTACGCAGCTACCACCCACTTTTAGCTCGGCGTAGTATTTTTTTCCGTCAATCAAAATCGTATTATCGGGCAATGGTAATCCACCGGTTTGGTCAGCATACCAAACAATATTGTTCGATGGCACTACTATACTGCTTATCATTGCGCCTTTGCAGAATACCTGTACGGTGTCAATATTTAGTGTATTGGTAATTGTCGGCACAAAGGTAACTGTAACCGATGTAGGTTCTGTGCTTTCACATTCTCCCACAATTTGGTAGGCATAATAAGTTTCTCCATCAACAAGTGGGGTGTTGTCTGCATAGATAACACCACTTTCATCACGCCATTCAATTCTCATTCCTGTTGGAACGGTCAGGTTAGCAATAGTATAAATACCACCATCGCAGAACTCTTGTTCAGTTGGGATTTCCGGAGCGGGTATATCGGTACTTTCGAACAATTTTATTTTTACATAAGAACGTTTGCTTTCGCAGGCAATAATTGTTTGAGTTACCCAATATATTTCACCATCCACTAACGGTTCATTTAAGTCAAGTGCATCATTTCCTTCTTCGGAAGCATACCACTGAATATTGTTGCCTTGTACCCAAATATCGGCTAAAGTGAGTCCGTGGGGCGCTTCTAAATCATCTACGCACAATTCCGTAGGTGTTTTCACTGTTGGTGGTTGTACTTCGCTGAAAATAGTTACTTTAACAGCATAGATAATGATAGAACACTCGCCATGCGTATTGGCAGCATAATAGGTAGAATCGTGTTCTAACTTGTAAAGTCCGTAATCATCTGTCACCGGTCTGGTCAAATCTGCATCAAGATACCACCTTACGCCATATCCGGTTACATGTATGTCGCTAATTGTAGTTCCGGCGCAGAAGTTTTCTACGAGGTCATCGTAGTAGTGGCCTGTGGGTTCAATAATGATTCTTACAGGTACTCTTTCAGTACTGATACAATCTTCACCAACCACAAACGCAGCCCAGTACACCCTATCATTAACCAATATAGTATTCAGCGGTAGCGGTGTAGTGGAAGTTTCGGTTGCGAACAACTTAATAAAGTTGTGGTCAACAATTATAGTGCTAATCATCGCGCCTTCGCAGAAGTAAAGTGTATCTCTAATTTCAGGTTTCGTAGAAATTGTAGTTTCAAAAATTACTTCAACTTTGGTTAAACCTGCGCTTTGACACTCGCCTTCCACTAACGCAGCATATAGAGTAATATCATCATCTATCTTGTCGTCCGGTAATGCCGGATTGTCCGTAGATTGAGAATAATACCAGTTGATATTCATTCCGTTTGTGGGTAAATCACCTACAGAAATTTCGCCTTTTATATCTTCACAGAGATAAATATCATCAATTACCGGAGGTTGAATCACCTTGTTTAGAATGAGGATTATTTTTACATAAGTACGCTCGCTTTCGCAACTTGTTCCAATAGTTTGAGAAGCCCAATAGAGTGTGTTGTTTTCTAAAATAGTATTTGGTGCAAGAGGAGCTGTAGCATCTATTGAAGTGTACCACTTCACGTTGTCGCCCGCAACTACCTGAATATCTTCCAATGTTAAACTGTGGTTATTCGATAGAATACAGAATTCTTGTGGAGAAGCAATCGTTGGCGGAGGTACACCATTATAAATTGATACATTCACTGCCACAGTAGTAAATGCACAGTTTCCATTTGTGTTGGCACCGTAATAGGTAGTTCCGTGTATCAATTTCACATCTAAAGCAAGTGATGCTGTTCCAAAATTATTAGGAACAAGATACCATTCTAATCCGTATCCGGTAGCAACCAAGTCGCTCACAAACCGCTCTTCATCGCAGAACATTTGGTCAATTTCTGGATATTTATAATCTGTAGGATTGATGTAAACAAGTATCTCTTTTCTTACTGTGCTTATACAATTTCCATAAATATGGAGTGCTGCATAATAGCGTTTTTCATTTTCTAAGATATGATTTGCCGACAACTGATTACCATCTGTCATTTCATCATACCAAATAAGGTCTTCGCTAGTTGGAATTGAGTTAATCATTGCTCCTTCGCAGAAGTAAAGCGTATCGGGAAGCGTCGGGACCATTGTAACATTCGCAGTAAATTGAATAATTACTTGGGTACGGGTTGAACTTTCACATTCGCCAATCATACGTGCTGCATAAAGTGTAGTTGGATTTTGCCAAATCGGCATATCCGGATGTATCTCACTGCCGTCTGTAGCAGCATTGTACCATACAATATTTTGACCATTTACAGGTATTTCGCTTACTTTAATCACATTTAGCAGATTTGAACAAACTTGATATGGCGACTGTATTACCGGCGGTGGAACAATCATGTATTCACTGAAAATCACTTTAATGTATGAGCGACCACTTTCACACTTCGTAATGGTTTGAGAGAGCCAGTAAATTTTATTGTTTTCTAATTCCGTAGTAATATCTAACGGTTCATCCGAGTCAAACTCAGCATACCAGGTAACATTATCTTCCACTACATATTCCAACAAATCTTCTAAGGTGTACGTATAGTTTCCTCTGTCGCAAAGTTCTACCACCGATTTCACAGTTGGCGGGGGAACATCCTTGTAGATATGAACCTTCACCGAACGGGTGGCTATCTTGCAATTGCCATTGGTGCTGGCAGCATAATAGGTGGAATCGTGCCGTAATGGATGGATTAAAGGCAATTCATAACTGTCGCCCATACTTACGTGAGAGTACCACCTCACACCGTAACCGTAAATATCCAAATCGGCAATCGTTGCAGGAACACAGAAGTTTTGAACATAAGGAGTATGGGTAGTAGTTATGGGGTCAATCTCAATAATGATAGCTCTTCTTTGGCTTTTGCAATCATCGCTCATCTTCAACGCGGCATAATAGGTGTCGGTGGTTAAGATTTGGTTGGGTGAAAGCGCAGTGGTGCTTGTAGAAGTTGCATACCATACCACATCGGCATAGTTGTAAGGTGCAGTGTTGATACTGCTTACCATAGCGCCTTCGCAGAACTGTTGAGGAGTGAGTAACACAGGGGCTGCAGGGTTCGGGCTAAATATCACTGTGAACTCAGTAGCCGTAGTGCTTTCGCAAGTACCAATAGAGCGAACTGCCCAGTATTTGGCTTCATGTACCAAAACTACCGGGTGATCTACCGGTATGCTCAGTGCCGCATCGGAATACCATACCACAGTTACTCCCGCAGGCAACAATACATCGGACAGGTAGAAAGTCTCATCTTGACAGAACTGCTGGGCAGGAATAATGGGTGCCGCAATCTCTGTCTCTTCAATAAATTTAACCGTAATGAAAGAGGCATCTTCACTCTCACAATCGCCAATGGTTTGAGTTACCCAGTAGATCTCGCCGTCTTGCAACTCATAGTCAGCAGGCAACAACTCACTCAACGCGGCATCTTTATACCACGTGAGGTTAGAACCTTGAACAAACGGTACAAGAGAAGCAATGTAGTAAGGACCGCCCGTCTCACACAACTCAACAGGAGAAACGGTTACAAACGGAGCCGGAGTAGCAGCGTAAATCTTAGCCTTTATCGCATAACTGATAAGTTTGCAAAGTCCGTTGGTGTTCGCTGCATAGTAAATAGAATCATTCTCTAAAAGGTATTCTAAACCAACCTCTTTAGTGGTGGTTAAGGCGGCATCGGTAAACCACCGCAAACCGTAACCACCAACTTCCAAATGCTTGATTTTAGCCTCAAAACAGAACTGCTTCTCATCTACAATCGGCATATCTCCATTGGTTACAATTTCAACAGTTACCAACATTCTGGCATCATCGCACTCTTCATTTATCTTAAACGCTGCGTAGTAGTTGCCACCGGTTAGAATATAATCATCATCTAATGGCTCACCGTCCGTGAGGGAAGTGTACCATAGAATATCTTCATAATTATAAGGAGCTGTACTGAGGCTCATCACCATCGCACCTTCACAGAACTGCTGCTTGTTGGCAGTAATTTCAGGGGCAGAAGGTATTGGAACTATTACTACAGTGAACTTCGTGGCTTCGGCACTCTCACAATCACCAACAGATAAAGTTGCCCAATATTCAGCATCATTAACCAATGACTCAGGATGGGTAACAAGTGTGGTCAACCCTTCATCTTCATACCAGATTACTGTTGTGCCTAATGGCAACAATACGTCGGTAAGGTAATAATCCTCACCTTCGCAGAATTGGTGAGGTGGTATTACCGGCGCCGCCAATTCGGTCTCGTCAATAAAAATTACCGTAATGTAAGACAAACCACTCTCGCACTCGCCAATCTTGTGAGACACCCAGTAGGTCTTCTCCTGTGTTGGATCTAATGCCGTAACAGCAGGGTTCAACGTGTTGGTCTTCGCTGCATCGGCGTACCAAATCAAATCGGACCCCTGAACATAACTTTCAAGATAACTCAACATCAAAGTACCCATATTGTTACACAACACAACAGGAGTTTGCGGAATTACAGGTGGAAGTACTGCATCGAAAATACGTACGGTGATAGCTATGTTGGGAACTTTGCAGTCTCCCAATGTGTTTGCGGCATAATAGGTTACGTTGTGTTCAAGTGGTTGGGAAGGCGATAATTCGTCGACGTCATCCATACCCGGGTCGGAATACCATTTAATACCCCAACCTGTAACGATTAAATCTTTAATATAAGTTTCATCGGTGCAGAAGTCTTGTGTTCCTGTGTCAAATTCAGCATTGTCCCCTTCAATCACAATTACCACTTCTTTTCTTTCGCTTTCGCAATCTCCTATCCATAAGGAAGCCCAGTAGGAAGCGGATTTCAATACGGTACTCATCAGCAATTCTTCCGTAGAAGTTGACGTGGCATACCACTTAATGTTGGTTGTAGGCACAAGCACGCTATAGAAAGTAGGTGTACCACAGAAATATTGCGGCGATTCAATGTCGGGCATTCTTGGAGTTTCCACAAAAGTAATGGTTACCTCTGTAGTTTCTGTTCCTTGACACGCTCCTATATCTTGGGCAGCCCAGTATTGGTCGTCATCATATAGCTTCACCGAAGAAGGATCGGGAATGATGTTTCCGTCAACTGCGGCATCATACCAAATAATATTTACTCCAACAGGTGTTGGAATATCGCTTAAATAGTAGTCGCCTCCGTCATCACAAATTTCGAATGAATCGATAATTGGTGCCGGAATATTTATGAAGTTGCTAAGTTTCACTACTATTGATGAACGAGCGCCTTCGCAGATACCATAACTTTGTGCTACCCAGTACGTAACGTTGTTATCTAATTTCCATAGCGGAGAAGCCGGGGTGAGTGGGGTTGTTGACGTTTCGCTTGCATACCATACCAAGTCACTGCCGGAAACATAGAGTTCTAAATCGGCAAGAGTTAAAGTATGTTCATCATCAATTATACATAACTCAACAGGGGTTGTAACCACGGGCGGAAGGAGTTCGGGATATACTCTTACCGTCATTTCATACGCCATCAGTTCACAATTGCCATTGTGATTGGTAGCGTAGTAGGTTTTTCCATTTTCTAACTTATGGACTAAAGGCAGCGGCTCAGCATTTTCGAAATCTTCGGTATCATACCATTGCAATCCATATCCTGTTACCTTAATATCAGCAATTTCGGCATCGTAGCAGAACCACTGTGTTAAAGTTTTACGACCATCTCCATCGTCAATAAATATATCAACAGGCAAACGCTCAGTGCTTTCACAATCTTCACCCAAGTAAACTGCGGCCCAATATTTTCCCGTATGTAAAATGAAATGGAAACGGTCTATTGGAATATCATCGTTTTCATTTTCATACCACACTACATAGTCAGGGGCATCTACAGTAGCCATAATCGCTCCTTCACAGTAATACTGCGGTGTTTTAATATCCGGAAGCGTACTGATTTTGGGAACAAAGCTAATCGACACAGCTGTACGTTCCGTACTTTGACAATCGCCAATAATTTGCTCAGCATACAGAATAGTATTAGCATTGATTGGATTGTCAGAATGTGCTTGATTATTAGTTCCGGAAGGGGAATAATACCACTTAATATTGGGTAAATCTATGGGTAAATCTTTTACAAGAATCCCCTTCAAGTCGTCGCAAATTTCAATGGGGTCAATGTCAGGTTTCGGAACAAACATATCTTCAACGAGTTTTACTTTGATATAGGAACGTTCACTCTCGCAGATTGCCAACGTTTGAGATACCCAGTAGATAGAGTCGTTTTCTAAGCCGTGCGTGAGTAATAACTCATCCAAAGTAGAATTATTCTTATACCACTTAATACCATATCCATTAACATAAGGCGCTAAATCGTCTAATGTGAATGTGTGATTTTCAATATCTCTCACGCACCACTCTACAGGTGTTTTAACTGTTGGAGGAGGCACTTGTTCAAATAATTCAACCCTAACTTCAAGTCCAATCAATGCACAGCTACCATTGGTGTTAGCAGCATAGTACGTTTTCAAGTGTTCAATCTGGTCATCTAATTCCATTTTGTACTGTACGTCTAACGATTGATCGGAATACCATGTAATTCCGTAACCGTTTGCTCTTAAATGGGCAATAGTAGAAGCGTTGCAGAATTCTTGAGTATCTTTTGCCCAAACGTGATTTTGTGGGTCAATCATAATGGATACCGGTACTCTTGTTGTACTAATACAGATTCCGCTTACAGCAATAGTTGCTTGATAGATACCGGTTTCTAATATTTCAATTTCATCTAATGGGCCGCTTCCATCAGGGGCATACCAAATAATGTTGTTAGAAGGCACCTGAATGTTAGAAATCATAGCGCCATAGCAGAATACTTGCGGCGAAACAATTACCGGAGCGGTATTGATTACAGAAGTTAAAATAATCTCCACGGAGGTACGCGCCGAAATTTGACAGTTGCCCACCTGTTGTGCAGCATAATAAGTTGCTCCATTTGCCAATATCACCGTAGAAGGATTATCAATTGGGGTGGTAGTAGTTGCATCGGCATACCATATTATGTTGACACCGTCAGGAAGGGAAACATCGCTCAAGTAGTAGATTTTGTCGAGACAGAACTGTTGTGGGGATGGTACTTTCGGGGCAGAAACAATCATTTCTGGATCGTAAATCACTTTCACATAAGAACGTTCGCTTTCACAAATGCCCACAGTCTGTGATACCCAGTAGATTTTTTCACTTTCGGGATGTTCATCCATTGCAATGGGGTCATCTCCAAATTCAGTTTCATACCATTGAATATTATCGCCTTGAACATATATATCTGCAAAAGTCAACGTTTTGTCTTCACCGCACAGTACGTATGGAGTAGTAACTCTTGGCGGCAACAAATCCTCATGAATTTTTACCGTAATTTCGTTAATACTTATAGCACAAGTACCGTTGGTGTTAGCCGCATAATATGTAGAATCGTGCTCTAGTTTTGTGTATAAACCTATCGGTATTGTTAAAGCAGCATCTGAATACCATTTAATGCCATATCCCGATACGCTCAAATGGTGAATTTCCGGTTCAAAACAGAAAGTTTGAGTTGCAAATTTGCGTGCTATTTCAGTAGTTTGAATGGAAATAGATACTTCCGTGCGGGTTGAATTTGTACAACCGGGGGTAAATGGAACAATCAGTTCTGCCCAGTAACTCTTAGTTTCTAGTTTTTCGGTAGGCCATAAAATAATATTTGAGGTTGCCGACTCATACCAATAAACATCGGAAAGTGTTTCAATAGAGCCAATTAAAGCACCCTCGCAGAAGGCCTGTGGCGGTATTACCGGCATATAATTAATTTCAGGAACAAATTCTATTTCTAATTTGGAAAGTTCGGTACTTTGACAACTGCCCACAACTTGGCCAACATAGTATGTTTTGGCAGCAAGAATTGTTTCATCTGGATCTAAGGGGAATTCCTGTGAATCATTGTCGTACCAAACTAAATTATACCCTGATACGATAACATTGCGCAGTCTCGTTGGTGGCATGTTCTCGCAAAACTGAATTTTTTGTGGAACATTAGGCGCCGGAATAAGAACATCAGGATGAAGTATAACCTTTACATAAGAGCGTTTACTCCAGCACTTGCTCACTTTTTGAGCCACCCAATATATTGAGTCGTTATCAATAATATGATTAAAGCCAAGTTTGTCGTCTCCAAACTCGCTTCTATACCACTGAATCTCATACCCTGATACTAAAATATCTTCTAAGGTATAATCGCCTTTTACGCCACACAACTGGTATGGAGTTTTCACGGTGGGTGGAATAATATTGTCGTAAATTTCTGCCGTTACGGCATAAATAATTATGGCACATTCGCCGTTTGTATTTGCAGCATAATAAGTATCGCCGTGCTTCAATGGTTTGGTTATCGACACTTCATTTTCTAATGTTTCTTCAGAATACCACTTAATACCGTATCCGGTGAGTGATAGGTCGGCAAGTGTAACATCATAACAGAATGCTTCTCTAAGTGGAACAATCTGCTGAACTTCATCGGTAATTTCTACCCATAGTCTCTTACGAGTCGTGCTAGTGCAATCGTCACTAACGGAAATGGCTCCCCAGTAATAACCGGTTTGCAATTTCATCGTAGGCAACAATGGGGTATCGTCTGTTTCATCTGCAAACCATACCACATAAGGCGGTGCCACAATAGTGCTTATCATCGCTCCTTCACAGAAAGATTGTTCATCAACGAAGTTGGGTAATATTTCAATTTCATTTTTGAAAGAAATCTCCACTGCGGTGCGTTGTTCGCTTTCGCAGTCTCCGGCAACTAAAGCAGCATAATAGGTTCCAGCAACTAATTCTTCCCAAGGTTCAATGGTGTTGCCCTCAACAGGAGCATCATACCAAACTACGTGCACACCTCTTTCCAAAAGAATGTCTGCAAAGGTGTATGGATTAGGATTTGTGATACAGAACTCTTGTGGAGTAAGAACCTTTGGCGCATTCAAAATCTTTTCATCTAGAAATACCACCTTCACATAAGAACGCGCACTTTCGCACTCTCCTACTTTTTGAGATACCCAGAAGATTCCCTCTTCCAAAGGAGCGCTTAGAGCAATTTTATCACTACCAAATTCGCTTCTGTACCAGGTAAAGTTTTCACCTTGCATATTATCAATATAGGCAAAAGTATATGTGTCGCCAATCACACACAATTCTACAGGTGTAGTAACGGTGGGCGGAATAATTTGGTCGTAAATGTTCACCAACACTGATTTGCTAATAATGGCACACTCGCCGTTGGTGCTTGCTGCATAATAAGTAGTACCGTGAAGTAATTCCGTATTCAGCGGTAGCGGTTCTTCATCCAATGCTTCGGTATCATACCATGTAATACCATAACCGCTCACAGCAAGTTCTAATAATGTGGCAAAACCACAGAACTGTATGGTATCTTTTACATAATTTGGATTCGGTGTGTTAATATAGATTTGAACAGCCTTAGGCACATCGCTGATACAGGTACCGGAAGCGCCTATAACTACTCTTGCGTAATAGATGCCGGTTTCCATAATATGCTGCAGAGATAAAGGTTGAGATAAGTCGTTGGTAGCATACCAATTTACATTATCGTGTCCCACAATATTGCTAAGCATTGCGCCTTCGCAGAAGTACTGCGGTGCTTCAATAATGGGCTGGGTAATAATAACCGGTGGGAAAGTAATATCTACTCTTGTAAGAGTTGTACTTTGGCACTCTCCAATAATCAGCCTTGCATAGTAAGTTGTATAGTTAAGCCTATCTTCAGGGAATACTTCAAAGAGTGCATCTGCGTCCATATACCATTTAATATTGAGCCCGTAAGTAGGCAAATCGCTAACAAACAGATTATTGCTTGGATAACGCAAGTCGTAACAGAACGATATTGCTGTTGGGATATCGGGTGGAGGTATTTCACTTTCACTGATTAGTGAATATCTCACATAAGAGCGTTCGCTTTCGCAATGGGCTAATTTTTGTGATGCCCAGTAGAGCGAGTCGGGGTGCAACGGAGTATTCGGCGCCAGTGGAGTTCCACCGGTTTGGGTGTAATACCATTGTATGTTATATCCATCTGCTTGTAAATCAGAAACTCTGAGCACTCCGGTTCCGTCCGTACAAAGCAAGAGTGGAGATGTAACAGTTGGCGGTGGTAGCAGGTTATATACGTGAGCTAGCACTCCAACCCTTAAACCTTCGCAGTTATTTCCTGCGCTACTTGCTGCCCAATAGGTTGTATTATCAACCAACTCGGTAGTAAGGGGTAGCGGTTCGGTACTAAGAGCCGTAGCATACCAATGAATACCGTGTCCTGTTACTACCAAATCGGCTATTGTAGCCGTGTCGCAGAAACTTTGTTCTTCAATCACAATCGGTTCATTCGGTTTATTTATCGTAATTACCACCGGTACTCGTACTGTATTTTCGCAGCCGCCCTGAGTTTGTGCAGCATAGTAAGTTTTGCTTTCCAAGAGTGTAATGTCCGAAAGCGGCGTGTCGCCGGTAGCATCTGCATACCATTTTATCTGGTCATTGGGCACTATCACTTGTGCAAGAATTGCTCCTTCGCAGAAAGATTGCGGGACAATTTTCGGTACTACAAAATCTGTGCCTGTGGTAACCCTAACCGGAGTTCTTTCACTGCTTTCACATTCTCCCACTACTAAAGCTGCATAATAGGTAGTTGCTCCTCCTGCCAACAATTCGTTGTCATCCCACAGTTCATTGCCTGTTGCAGAAGTGTACCATTTTACTTGATATCCGTTGGTGAACAGGTCGGCAACAGTACCTCCGGTGCATCTTCTTTGTGGGGTAGGAATGTATGGCGCTGGGATAAATAGATTCTCTACCAGATTAATCTTCACCGGTGTACGTCCTTCGCTTTCACACACGCCTAGCGTTTGTGATGCCCAGTAAGTTTTGCCGTCTTCTAAGGATTCAGTATCCGGAATAATATTTCCGTCAAACTCTGCATCATACCATATAATACCAATACCTAAAACAGTAATATTATTTACTGTTAATTGAACATCTTCTAAATCTTGAACGCAGAAAGTTTGTGGAGAGGTTATCGTTGGCGGATTCACATTCTTGTATAACCACACCGTAACCTCAGCCATATCTCCGATACAGCCGTTGTTGGTTTGCGCAGCGTAATAGGTTTTTCCATGTTCTAATTGCTTGTCCATCGGTAATAGTGTACCATTAACCGGCGCTGTGTACCATTTAATACCGGAGCCGGTAACCTTAATATCGCTAAGGGTAAGCGGATTGGATGTAGTGGCGCAGAAATATTGAACAGTTTCAACCACCGGTACGGTAGGAGTACCAATAGTAATATTAACTGTTTTTCTTGCATTACAATTACCTATTTCAGTTTGTGCATAATAAACACCTGTTTCAAGAACAGTAGTAGGAAGTAAATTGGTGGGAGCAAAATTATCCTGCCATGTAATTATAAATCCCTGAGGGACAATAATATCGGCAATAGTAGCTCCAACACAGAAAGATTGGTCGGCAATATCTAAATCTACAGAAGGTTGATAATTAATTGTAACCGGAGTACGTTGGGTTGTTTCGCACAAACCTGTAACTCTAGCAGCATAATAGGTAGTTCCATCTACAAGTAAAGTATTGTTTGGCAATAGATTGCCATTCACATCATACCACTTCACAATATATCCATTGGTAGGCACTTGTGATAAGTATTGGCTACCAACCCCACACATCACAACTGTATCCTTTATATCGGGCGGCAACAGTTTGGTTTCATCAACAATATACACTTTTACTGCGGAACGTGTAATGCTTTCACAGAATTCGTTGCGCTGAGTAGCCCAATAGATTGAGTTATGTTCTAATAAATGAGTAGATTCAAGCGGAACGATATCTGTTTCGTCAGCATACCAAGTAATATTTGGCCTTTGCGGTTTTAGGTCTGCAATGGTAGCATTATCGGTAATACAGAAATCTTGCGGAGAGGTAACCGTAGGCGGAAGTACAATATTTTGGTAAGTTGTAACCGTAACCTTGGCGCTTTCGCATTCTCCGTTAGATTGTACAGCGTAGTAAGTGCTGCCGTCTGTAATTATCGTATTCAAAGGCAATTCATTATTAGCTGCATTGTACCAGATAACACCTGCACCGGTAATCGGAATATCGGCAAGGGTCATACCATAGCAAAAGTTAATAGTTCCTTCCACAATCGGCACATTAAATACAGATATGGTAATGGGTACTGCAATTCTCGTTGTATTTTCACAATCTCCCACTTGAATTTCAGCCCAATAGGTTCTGGTTGAGAGTTTAGTATCAGGCGAAAGCGGGGTTCCATTGGTTTGGGTATAATACCAGGCAATGTTGGCATATACGCCGGTAACAATATCACTTACCATAGCTCCCAAACAGAAGGTTTGCGCCGGGATTTTTGGTAGAACTGTAATTTGAATAGTCTCAGTAACTGTAACCGGTTTTCTGATGGCACTTTCACATCCTCCTGCTCGCAAAGCAGCATAATAGGTTTTACCATCTTCCAATTTAGTATCGCCCGGGAGTTCCGGATCCCCTTCTGGGAACTGATACCAAACCACATTCGGATTAAGAGTAATGAGGTCATGCAGTTCGGCGCCTTCGCAGAATTGCTGGTTGTCAATATCGGGAGCGCCTAATACTAACGAGTTATTAATAATAACTTTAACGGGCGAGCGAAGTTCACTTTCACAATCGCCGTTATCGGTTTGAGAGGCATAATAAATTTTTCCGTTCTCTAATGGAACTGTTGGTCCTAATGGTTCACCTGTATCGGGATATTCAAACCACTTAATAATCACTCCATCTGCTTGCAGGTCGGCAATGGTTGCCGGTTCACAGAAAGTTTGTGGAGAGGTTACGCGTGGAGGCATTATGTGTGGACAGTCGTTGGCAACTACCACTATGTAAACCCAAGTGGTATCGCATCCGCAACCTCCAACACATATCTCATACCGGAATTTATCAGTTCCTACAAACCCTGATTCAGGCATATATTCAAAAGCGCCGAGTAATCCTACTAATGAAACAGCGCCGAGGGGTTGCGTTAGGATACGTATTACGGGAGTAGATGGGTAGATATCGTTTTTAAATATTCCGTATGATTCAGCAACTTCAAGTTTTACATCCTGTCCTGTTGCATAATAATCTGGAAATGCACCCACGAAGCACAGTTCAGGAGTGGGCAACACAATGATTGTTACCCAAGCAGAATCGCATTTTCCGTTATCACTACATATTTTGTAATAGAAATAATCATCTCCTACATAACCCGGATTCGGGGTATAAGTGAAACATCCGTTAACATCTGGTCCTGTTAGTGTTCCGTTAGAAACTCCGGATAAAACGCTATTAAAGAACAGTTCTCCGCCGTCTACATCAATGTCGTTGTCCATTACACACATACCGGAAATTGGAACATCTTTAATGGTTGTATAGAGGTCGGGAACAGCTACAGGAGGTCTGGGAGTAACCGCTTCCTCAATAATTTTGATATAGAGATAAGCAAATGTTGAATAACCGCACTCTTTATGACGAACGGTGTACATCACTGTGTCGTAACCGGCATAGTTATAATTGGGCATATAGGTATATGAACCATCGGGCACAATGGTGCCGATAGTTCCGTATTTAGCCGATGTATTGGCAATCACTTCCAATTTTCCGCTACGCAACAGATACTCAAAATCGTTGTCTAATACATTGGCAGAAACTTCTTTATTTAGAAATGTAGTAATGTAATCATCCACCGCAATAATATAGTTCAGTTTTTCTTTCACCACGATATTGCTATAATTGAGTTCACAACCTAAGGCATCTGTAATTTTTACAGAATAATTTCCAAGCGGGAGGTTGGGCAAATTATAACTTCCAGCAGTATTATAAATGTTTGTGAAAGTAAATGGTGAATTTGCCTCAGCCACATGTACTGTGTAAGGTACTGTTCCACCACTTATTGTGAAGTTAATTCTTCCGATGGCGCCTTTACAATCCACTTCGCTTCCTGTTACGGTTGCTGCAAAATTGTTTTGCGAGCCAATGGTAACTTTGGTACTGTCGATACAGCCGTTTTCGTTCTCTACAAATATGTAATGTTCGCCTGCCGGTAATTCAACAGTTGCGGTATTATTCAAGAAAGGAACTAAACCGCCGGTGTTTATTTTGTATCTCCATGTACCTGAACCGGCTGGGGGAGTGATGGAAATCTGAGCCGTACCCATCGTTCCATCGCAAGAAGCAGTGGTTAGAGCGGTGGCAGTAAGGTTCAGGTATGATTTTGCAACCCCTACCGTTACTTGGGTAGTGGCTATACAATTGTTTGCATCTTTTACTTTAATAAGATAGGTACCTGAAACAAAATCATCTCCAATAATTCCTCCGGTAGGGATATTGGCAAACGCACTACCATCAATCGAATACTGCACATTTCCGAAACCTCCGTAGGAGTTCAGTTTAATAGTACCGTTTGCGGTGGCGCAATCGGTTGTCGGAGTGGCAATAGCCTCTACTCTTATATCGCTATTGGAAGGATTCAAGGTAATGGGGTTGCTGATAGCAGGTGCACAGTTACTGTAATCAGTATCCCAAATATACACAGTATATGTTCCTGCTTCTCTTTCTGTAAATATACCACCTGCGGGGAAGGGCAATCTGCTCGTTCCGCCGGTGAAATTATACTCATAATTTCCGCTTCCGCCGGTTACTTCAAGCACAAAACTTCCTGTTGCATCGCTACATGTGGGGTGTGTGGCAATATAAATCGATTTTGCCTCAATCACCGCACCGGGGTCAATATCAACAGGAATGTCATTAAATGTGAAAGGACAAGTTTGATCAGCTCCAAAGTACAATGTAACGCTATAGTAGCCTGTACTGAGGTTGGTAAATACGAGATTTCCTGTAATAGGCACATTGGTTATCGTACCATTAAATAAATAGGTAATGGGTCGGTTTGTCGTTTCCAGCAATATAGTAAATTCGCCGCCACCGGTTCCGTCGCAAAGCGCATTTTGAATATCATCTAATGCAGCATAGTAACTTCCGGTTAATCCCATATTAAATTCATATATTTCAAAACATCCGGCATCATCGTAAATAGTTAACAAATGATTATTGCCTGCGCCTACGTAAATGGTAACAAAATCACCCTCGATAGGAATTCGAGAGCCATTGTTTAAAGAATAGGAATAGGGCGCGGTGCCTGTGCCTCCTGTAATATTCACCTCAACGGTTCCTTCTGCGGTACAAGTGGCTAAGGTTTTAATCTCAAAGTCGAATTCAATTCCATCTAATACTTCAATATTTGCAGCTTTGGTAGCAACGCAACCATCAGCATCTCTTAGTCTTACGGTATAATTACCCGGCAGTAAATCGATAATGGTGTTATTCAATGGGAAGGTAGAGGTATAGGTGGTGGGTGTACCCGGCGTAGTAATCAAATATTGATACGGAGCTTTTCCGCCACCATAATACATTTTGATAGAGCCATCGTTTATGCCGCACTCGCTGGCACCGAAAGATTCCAAACTTAAAGTTAAGTCGGTGTTATACGGATTGAGCGTTATGGGAAAACTTTGTGCTGCCCCACACGAATTGGGTTGCCTATCTTTAATATATACAATATAAGTATCTGCTGACAGTTCGGAGATAATTCCTGTTGCCTGTAACTGACTATAACTTACTTCACCGTTTATGGAATAGTCGTAGAGACCACTTCCGCCGGTTACCACAATCTGTATTTCGCCTATAGTTAATGTACAGGTAGGTTGCGATACAACAAAGGCATCGGTAATATAAACAGGGTTGTTCACGTTTACGGTAAACTCAATAGGATTAGATACCATACAGCCTTCATAAGAAGCATATACTCTGTATTTTGTGGTTTGCATAGGCATAACCACCAAGTTTCCATCTCCTGCAATTATTCCAACAGGAGGCGAAATAGTATCGTTACTACTATCCACTTCATAAAAAGTGAACAAAATATCCTCTTTATTCAAGTTTGCATTTGAAATGTTCACAAAATCTATTAGGTCTATTGTAGTTCCCCTGCAAATGGCAGAAGGATTTGAGGGATTAAGTGTTAGTATGGGCCTTTCATTTACTATAACTTTACGGTGAACGGTCATAGTACGGGGTCCCACAGAGCCATTAGGATTTTTTACATAATAACTCAAAGTAACATCGTAAATTCCGGGTAAGTTAAAACGCCATACTGCTACAGAATCAGCCACCTCCCATAAATTACTATTGTAGTTGCTGTGATTTAGTCGAGTGTATGGATTAACGCCACCACCCTCTAAGACAGTTACATTGAAGTCGTACATAGACATACCTTTAGGAGCAACATAAATTCCTATTTCACCTTGACATAATATTTGAGGTCCAAAGAGAGTGGGGAGTGGAACTATCATCTCATCGCACATACCGCCGGTTACTACCAATAGCAATTGAACGCCTTCTTCGGCATGAATTTGTTCTTGGTCGTAAATATCCCAAATTTCGTCTGTTAGCTCCCATGTAAATTTATCTCCGGCCAATCCTGCTTGAACAAGATGTTCATACTCACCAACCAATATATCGGGATTATTAGGTTCAAATATTGAATTGTTGTTTATATCTTTCCAGAAAGCAAATTCAATGCTAGAACCATCGTAAAAGTCTGTAATATTTTGTACTACAAGTTTGCCTGTCCACACATCTCCGTCCATCTCTGCATAAGAATTGATATCGTTATCTAAAGCAATCATAGAGTACCAGTCTATAAACAGGTCGAAATAGCTTGCAGCCAATGTATAATGGGCAGGGCAATTTTCACCTTCCAATTCACAGTAGAGCTCTGCTGTTCTTATAATCTCCATATAGAAGAAATAGTCGTCGCAGATTGTATTGCTGATATCGAATTGTAATTCAAATTCTATATAGGTCGGTACAGTTAATCCGGGAGGGAACGGAATAACATATTCTATCCCGTTTTCATCATCATACGTAATTACCGGTATTGGGTTATATCCCGGAATGTTTGATGTAATAGGGCCCGGCATCAAGAGAATACCATCCGGTATTAAGAAAAAGATAGAGTCGGTATTAAGGTTAGGTAGGCTGATATCAATATTAAAGAATGCTTTCCAAGTAACTATTTTTTCGGCATCACTATACAGATGATATTCTCTGTTTTGCCATGATGAGAAAGTTCCAAAATCGTATGTTCCTCCTTCTAACTTTTCAGCAATTAATTCCGTTTTAAAATCGGAAGTAATGGTGTTCACGGCGTCAAATCCTTCTACTTGTATGGGAGATGTATAGGCTTCTTTCTTGTCTAAAGTAAAAGCATAACAAGCATCCGTAGCATTGAGCACAAAACGAATGTCGGAATTTGCAAAAAATTCGCATTCTGTTCTTACTATTACTTTTACCTGTAATTTGTTACCGGGTATCAATACAAAGCCATTTTCATATCCTTCAAACTCCGACCAGTCTTCGTTCGGTATTACAAGTTCATAATACTCTAGTGTCGGTTTCGTTACAATCATAGGCATCCATTCTGATTCACCGGTAATGGGGTGAACCCATAGATATTCACCTCCTACTACATGAATACCTGTACTCTTATAGTCATCTAATGCAATAATTATATCAGCAAGCGCCCCTTCTCCCGTAGATTCAATTTCAAGTTCATATTCGAACTCATCGCAAAGCGTAACCGGGTCAGTAGGCTCGTTTATCAATGTGATATCGCCGTCGATAGCCAATGGCCACAGAGTAAGTTCAACCGTGGCGCTTATCATACCGCAATACAACACATTCACTTCTAATAATAAGTTTATCTTATAGTTTACAGCGTCCGTAAATAAAGGTATATAAGCGAAAGGAATTGTCATAAATGGCAAATGAAGAGGTCCCGAACCGTATGCCGGTATGGTTCCTATTCCATAAGTATTAAATGGTATTTTCTCTCCTCCTCTTATCAGATACCATTGATATCCGTTAACACTGTCAATATCATAATTCTCTATATGAGCGTATAAAGTAAAGTTATTTCCGCCCGAGGGGTTGTAGCAGATTCCTGCAATTAAAGGTGTAATTGAAAGTTCCGGTACCTGGCGCACTGTAAGCGTTACCTCTTTTCTTGCATTCACTTCGTTTTCGCAAATTTCAAAACCTTTTACGGCCACATAATAGGTGTAGGTAGTAGTTTGGGTAACGTTTATTCTTTCCGTGCGCGACTCGGTATAAGTAGCGCCATTGCCTAAGAAAGAACCGTCTGAATCATACCAATAATAGGTAGGGCTAATAACATTGAAAGGAGATGGAGGTGCCGGAGTTGAAGCGGTTAATACGCCGCTATTTCCGGTGCATACGTTTACCGGATGGGCAATGATATTCGCCTCGGTTGCAGTTTCCCAAATAATGATTTCTAATTTTGCTTCGGGACCTTCGCAGTGTGGGTTTCTTTGGAACACTAAGAAATATTGGTCTCCGCCGAGTAGAAGTGTAGTGGCCGGATCTATCACGTTTCCATTTTCATCGTGCCATACAAAGTAGGTTCCCGGAACAGGATTTGGCATATTCACCGCCGACAGATAAGTACCCGGACAGAATCCTTGCGGGGATTCTATATCGGGAGCGTCGTAGTTGTAAATATGTACTTTCACCGATTCTCTGGGGCTCTTACAATCGCCATTGGTTTGTTCTACATAATAAGTAGCGCCGCTATCCAAAGGAGAGTCCAGGTTAAGCAGCGCATTGGGCCATCTGCTGTCGTACCACTTCAATGCGTGTCCTGTGGCAGCCA
Organism: Bacteroidales bacterium; assembly: GCA_031253655.1. GTDB lineage: Bacteria > Bacteroidota > Bacteroidia > Bacteroidales > WCHB1-69 > WRNX01. Next base: position 24,362 of record JAIRVY010000066.1, on the reverse strand, counting down.
GGTCGTAAACTTTGGGATTCCCGCAGAAATGCTGCTCAGCCTTCACTATAGGAGCAGTTGGTTGCGAAATAGTTATCACAAACATTCCTCTCCCCGTGCTGATACAAGCGGGATTTATCCCGTCTGTTTGATGCGCATAATAGACGCCCGACCTAAGAACCGTAGAAGGAGGAAGCGGAATTTCAGATATTAATGTTTCATAGAAAATAAAATTGGGATGTGGTGTTTGAATATTTGCGATAATCGCTCCCTCGCAGAACTGCTGTACAGAAGTATTAGGCGGATCAGGGAACGCACGGTTAACCACCACCGGGGTACGCTCAGCGCTTTCGCAGGTACCTGCTTTTCTTGCCGCGTAGTAGGTGCCGGCTGTTAAGTTTTGGTTTAATGGCAATGGACTACCGTCTGTAGCTTGAGAATACCAAACTATTTCATATTCTCCGTTCGACTTTAAATTAGCAACGGTAGCCGGGTCTGCAGCACAGAAATTTTGAGGAGAGGGCACAACCGGTTTATCCAAAGTTATATCATCCGTAATATTCACTTTCACGTAAGAAGGTTCACTTTCGCAAAGTCCGTTGTTTTGTGTTGCCCAATATAATTTATCGTTTTGAAGAAATGTTCCTGCAGGAACTTGAATCATGTTTTCATCGTACCACAATATATTCAAACCTCTTGCATACAATTGGTCTATGGTAGTGGCTCCGCAAAACTCCTGCGGTGTAGTTACTATGGGTGGATTGAGAATAAAGATGTTGGTTATTACAGCCAATCTTGCACCCGCACAATCTTCATTGCCGTTGGTTTGCACTGCATAATAGGTTTTACCATGCACCACCGGGTCGCCCAAATCTACAACATTGCCATTTGTCGGGGTATCGTACCACACAATACCGGCGCCGGCAATTATAATATCGCCCACTTTTGCACCGGGACACATATCCTGAAGAGCATTTGCAACAGGGGGTCCGTATGTATCTATAGTGATGGATACAGGAATGCGGCTCGTAGTTTGGCAACTGCCCACCTGATACTCTACATAGTAGATGCCGGTGGTTAATCGTGTACCCGGATATAATTCAAGAGTAGAAGTGAGGGTTGGATACCATTTTACTTCTCCGTAATAAGTTAACAAAATATCTCCTATAGTTGCTCCTTCACAGAATCTTTGAGGAGCAACAGGGTAGGAAATAGAAGTGTTGGTTTCTATAACTTGTACCGGAGTGCGTTTAGCGCTTTCGCAATCTCCTGCCAAACGGGCTGCATAATACGTAGCACCATTCACAAGATTTGTAGTTCCCTGCAATTCCGTACCGGTAGCGTTGTACCACTTCACCGGCAACCCGTCGGTAACTAAATCGTCAAGGGTTGCATCCTCACAGAAGAATTGCGGTGTTAAAATATTGGGCGCAGCAATCATATAATCTTCAGATTCCAATACTTTCACAAACGAGCGTTTTTTGCTTTCACATCCATTCACCGTTTGAGAAGCATAATAGACTTGTCCGGCAACTAATAAAGTCTCTTCCGGATCTAATGGTTCTTCCTCCTCTTCCGGTTCTGCAGATAAGTACCATTTCACCTCTTGTCCGTAGGCTATCAAATCTTTAACATACGCCGGCAAACAGAATGTCTGCGGGTTGCTCACGTTGGGTGCAGTCACAATTGGACAATCTTTTTTAACTACCAATATATAAACTGTTGTAATGTCGCATTTTATTTCGTTGTTTATCTCTACACACAACTCATACTCAAACTTATCAGTACCAAAGAATCCGGGGTTAGGCAGATATTCAAAGGTGCCATCTTCCTTCAGATTTAATAAACCGTTGCTAGTTCCTGAACCCGGAACCAAGGTTATTTGCGGAGTAGAACCGGCCGGGTAGATGTCGTTGTGTAAAATATTTCCGCCAAACAGCATGGTTTCCTGGTCGGTAGTATAGTAATCGGGGAATGCAAATACGGTAAAGTCATTTCTGAGTACCAGAATAGTAACGTGTGTGGTATCGCAAAGGGGTTGCTCTACACCGGTGCAATAATTGAAGTATGTACCGGCAGCATTGCTGCAAACCACGTAGTCGAAACCATCTTCTCCGAAGAAGTTCGGATGGGGACAATACTCAAAAGTGCCATCACCATTTGATGTCAATATACCATGTTGTACTTCTTTTCCGGAGACAACCTGAGGCAATGTTAATGTGCTGCCGTTTCGTTCAGCATCGTTTGCCCTCACATCCATTTGGTTAATACAAATTCCGCGGGTAGTAGAATAGAAGTCGGCAACTGCAATTGGAGGCAACGGCGAATTAGGAACATTCTGGTCGAATACGGTAATGTATAACCAGGCGTTGCTTTTCAATCCACAATCATTCAAAGCGTAGTAACGTATTGAATCTACACCGCAAAAACCGGAATGGGGTAAATACGTATAATCCCCATTTACAGAAAAAGTAAAAGTACCGTTTAATGTTACTACAGTACTTGCATAATAATCGAGGTCAAATAAAATGGTTGCGTTATTTAGCGTAATGTCATTATCAAAAATATTACCGCCTACCAACACGCCGGAATAGGTATAGTTGTAGTCGTTTACTGCAAAGTAGTAGTCGTCGGAACGCTTGATAGATATTTTTTCGAGCGTTGCTATACAACCGTTGGCATCGGTAATAGTGATTTCATAAACACCCACCGGCAATCCGTAAATGGTATAAGAGCCCTCCGGAACATTTGTTTCAAGGATATTACTATTATTTGTGATGGTAAAAGGGGCAGTTCCGCCATCAATATCAAATGTAATAGTGCCTCCCGATGAGGGAGGAACAGCTATACCCTGACAAAAAGCATCTGTTGTTACAGGTATTGATAATCTTATTCCTGAAGTGTTTAGAATTTCAATAACATTTTGTGAATAACATCCGGCATCATTCATAGCAATAACGGTATGCCATCCGGCTGTAACCGGTTCTGTCACATAGTTTGACGGGAAGATTTTCCAGTTTTCGCCATCTAACTGATAACGCCAATTAGTTTCATCTATGGGGTCTCTGATAATTTCAATAGCCAAAAGTCCCTTTCCATTGCAATTTGCTTCTTGTAACGCTTCTAAGCGGAAGTTAATATTGAAAGGATTCGCAAGTACAAATACTTCCGTACCTGCGCTGCAACCCTCTTCATCATACACCATAATAGAATATACTCCCGAACGGAAGTTACTTCCCAAATTACCTGTTGGCGGAAATACACCTTTATCCTCTCCGTTGATACTGTAAGTGATAGTGCCTGAGCCACCCCAGGTTTCTGCAATTATGGAACCTGTTGCCGGATAACACCCTGTTGCATCCGCAGTGGTTGCCAACACTTTAAGGTCGCTGGTATTCGGGGTAAGAATAACCGGATTGCTAACTACAACAGGGCAATTTCTATTATTTTTATCCCAAATATAAATATGATAGTTTCCTACTCCAAGAAAGATAATGCCGTCGTCGGGCAGAGTAAAATCTCTCCAAACGTTTTCAATGTTGTAGTAATACTCTCCACTTCCACCGGTAACTACTACCTGCACTCTTCCTCCACTTCCCTGACACTCCGGTTGTCGAACCACATATACCGAGCCTATCTTTACGGGTGAGTTTGAATCGTGGTTTATCTTCACATTATCAATAGTATAAACACAATTGCTTCCATATACAATATCTATGGTATAGGTTCCCTGAGCTAAGTCCGGAATGGTGAAACTGTCTCCTGTTAAACCTGAAAGTTGATATTCAATGTTGTTAACAATATATTTTGTAGGAGAGCCTGTAAAAGTAATTACTACTTCTCCCCCGTTTGTCCCATCACAATGTGCATCCACAACAGAGCTCACAAAAGCCGTAAAACCTGTATTTGGGTTAACGGTTACGTAGTCTGAAGTATAGCAGCCGTTCCCGTCTATCAATTCTACAAAATGGGTGCCTGCGCCAATTGTAACTATTACTGTACTACCCATGAAAGGAATATATCCTCCTCTGTTGATACTGTATTGATATACAGGTACACCATTGCTTGCTATCAAAGTAAATGAGCCGGGAGTGTTACATCCTGCTGCCACGATAGAGGTGAAATCAAGCCCGATATTGTTATCGGGGTTCACACCAATAGTAACCAGCGTACTCACTTTACAACCGGTAGCGTCAAAAATGTGTATCACATAGTCGCCGGGCGCCAAGGATGTAATTCTTCCATCATAAGTAGGATTCAGTGTTGTTTGGTTTTCAATAATATAATTGTAATAATAGCCCATACCATCTAAAAATGGCGTTCCGCCGCTAATATACAACTGCACCCCACCATTGGAAGATGTGCAGGAAGAAGCGTTAACTATTTTAGAACTTACCACAATACTGCCGTTTGTAGGATATAAAGTAATTTTATCGGTGATGGCATAAGGACAAGCAGTGTTTCCAACTTCCCGAACAAGAAAATAGTAAACTCCGGCCGGGAAACTATTGATAATACCCGATGAGGGTAGATTGAAAAAACTTCCAGCTCCGTTTATTTGATATTGATAATTTCCGCTTCCGCCTGTAACTACTAATTGAATGGAACCGGTATTAGTGCCGCAATCGGGCTGCGAAACCACTGAAATAGAACTTATCGTTATGTTGGGAACTCTCTCCAAGGTAACCGGAACTTCCGTAAATATGAGGGCACATTCATTGTCATCTCTGATATAAAAGGCATATATACCCTCTGCCAAACCGGTAATAGTGAATGGTAGTTGGGTAACGGGTTCCCATTCTTCAAATATTCTAAATTCAAAATTGGCGCCTGTGCTGCCTTGTAAATCGAAAGTAATGGTACCTCCATCGGTGCCTTCACAATCGGCATGTGTTACCGCAACTATTTGTAATACAATTTCATCGTTTGATAATCCTATTTGAAATTCTTCTCGTTTTACACAACCGTTAGCATCTTTTACTACAATATAATAATGCCCTGCATGAAAGTCAATGGTAGCGGTATTTCCTGCAAAAGAAACAAAGTTATCGTGAAGCGATACCTGATAAGAATAGTTAGGCTGACCGCCTGAAATCGTAATCTCAACCTGGCCATCTTCAAAACAGTCGGCATTTTTTATCAGTTCCCATTCTATTTCAAAGTTTGTAGCGTTAATAAATATTTTCTCTGCGAATGCTTTGCATCCGGTAGCATCGGAAATATAAAGTTCGTGGTAGCCTGAAGCAACTCCCGAAATTACGCCACCGGTTGGCTTAGGAGTCGTAAGTTCAACACCGTCAAGGAAATATTTGTAAGGGGGTTCTCCGCCGGAAGCCGCAAAGAAGATTGTTCCGTTGGGGGTTTCACAATCGGTGGCGTCGGCAACTCCTAACAACTCAACAAAAAGATTGCTGGAGTTAGGGGTAATTCGTATGGGACCACCGATAGAGATGGCACATGAGGGCGCATTTTTGTCTCTTATATATAAGTAGTGCAATCCCACTTTTAATCCGGAAATAATTCCGTCGGGAGGAAGGGGGTAGAAAGTATATCCATTATCGAAATTGTATTCATATTCAGGCGTCTCGCCTATGCCGCCAAATACTACTAAGTGAATACTGCCGCCGCTGTCGGTGCAGGTGGGTTGCGTAACTACGCTAATTGAACCAATATTGATAAACGCTAATTTATCTAATTCAATAGTAACTCCCGGATACCTAATGTAGCAATCGTTATCATTTCTAATCTCTATTTCATAGGTGCCCACACCCAATCCTGTAATAGTATGAGTAATAGTACCATTAGCGGGAAGGGGTAAAGTAACCGGAGTCCCAACTCCATAACTGATTGTAACATTTTGAAGTAAAGCGCTTATGCTTTTAACGGTAACCGTAATTGTACCTCCCATATCGTTGAAACAGGTGGCATCAGTTTTCGCAAATGGGAGAATCTCAAATTCAGCATTTTCTAAATCAATTGTAAACTCCACATCTTGCGTACAATCTTCTGAATCAACTACAGTAACTGAATTATAGCCGGTGTAAGCATCCACAGTAACGGTATTACCCGTTATGGGCTTCCATCCTTGGCTGTTTAATCGGTATTGGAAAGGTGGCGTACCGCCGTTAACGGTAATGGTAGCCTGTCCATATTCTTCACAATCGGAATGAGAGTCAATTACATAACTCAATGTCATTCCGGAAATGGGTTTCATAAAAATCTCTTCCACCGGATGTACACACTCGTTGTCATCCATAATATAAATGTAGTATTTTCCTGAACTAAAATCATTTAACAATCCGTCTAAAGGCAACTCTTCCCAACTTCCCTCTATTCCAATTCTGTATTTGTATGGGGAAGTACCTCCGCTCACTACTATCTGCACCACTCCGTCTGTGGCATCACAATCGGAGGGATGGGTTAATATTTCGGCGGACACTGTAATATCGGAATTTATTGGAGGCAATGTTATAGGCAAACTTTGCGAGGGAGAACAGGCAAATGCTGTTGTGTTTTGCACGTAAAATATGTAAGTTCCCGACGCCAAATCGTCCACAATGGCAATACCGGAGAGGGGATCTACATCCAAAGGAAAAAAAGGTCCCGCAATATTATTAATACTGTATTCGTATTCATTACTATAGTTATTGATATCCCACACGGAGAACCATACCGAACCCTCGGTATCTTTGCACCCCGGATAGGTAAGCGCTCCGATAGACCAAATATTTACCATCTCATCTACATACACTTTGAATGGGATTTCAACTTCTTCGTCGCAGCCATCCGTACCTACTTTTGCCTTAAAAGTATAGATTGTAGTTTTATCGGGGCAAACAATAATAGTTCCGTCTGTGCTATCATCTCCTACCTTTGTTCCGTTGTCGAAAACAGAAATGATGATACCGGGTAATCCGGTAGTTTCTGCAATAAATGGCATCAAGTCCACACAGGCATCTTGGCAAATTCGCGTTGAATCAGGTCCGGTAAGTACCAGTTTTGGTATCTCAAGTACTGTAATCGGGTAACGGGCAGCGATAAGCTGTGTTGTGGTACTCTCAAGGTTTATAGAATAGGTAAAGTCAACATAATAATTACCTTTTTCCGGGCAATATACGTTGTATATCCAGGGTTTCTGGGTGTAATCAAAATCTCCCGGAGCAGGTTGGCGAAGCATCCTAACGGGATCGGAAGGAATAAAACTATACAAAGTTCCTCTTTCGGGAGCAGTAAGCAACAGCGTGTCGCCTTCGCAAATGGTATCTTTGCCCCATAATGTAGCAATTGGAAAAACTACTTCGTTACAAATAATGGAGTCGCTATACAGGCGTACAAAAAGTTGGTCGTCTTTACCAAAAGGAACGTTAGAGAAATCGAGGGTAAAAGTACCTGATGCCCAATTGCCCGTGGGAATAATCTGGGAGGCAATTTTAGTGTCTGTAAGAATATCCAATCTATTATTTTTATCGCTATCAATATAGAAATCGGCATATATTCTGCCGCCTGTCTGGAATGGCTTATCTACCTCGAAATCCACTTTACCACCCCAACTATTTTGAGTAATAATTCTTTGAGCCGCAGTAGTAACCTGCGGGTCTAACAGATGGAAAGCAGAACCGGTTACTTCAATTTTCGGATAAGATTCTCCGGTTTTATCATTAATACCTTCACAAAGTTCACCGCCACAGTAAATATCTTCCAGCGTGAACCAAGTAGAAGCGTATGTTTCAAATAGTTTACATTCGGCATTATAAGTCGATAAAGTAAATTCAAAAATGATACTGTCACCGTCTGATAATCCGGAAGGTATCGGATGTCCGAATTCAATTCCTGCGGGCAAATAGAAAATATCTCCCAAAATATCAAAATCTTCCCAGTCGGTAGGAGCATTTTTAATATTTTGATAGCCGAGTATTTCAAATCCATTTGGAATCAAAAACCAATAGGATTCCCTGTCCGAATCGGAGGTGTATGGGTTGCTGACAATATCGTCTGAATGGGGAACAAAGGCAATTCTCCATGTAATAATATCTCCGGTATAGTTTTGTGCTAACGGTATTTGCGGGGTTGCATCTGTGAACCAGTATTGTGTAGGCGGTGAACTGTATAAGGCAGGAGGGTCAAATCTCCACAACACATCGTATGTAAAACCAAAGCCATCTTCACTGAATTTTGCTCTGAAAATATCGGTGGGTACAGTTCGAGCCGGTGTAATATCGTAACCACAATAATCTTTTGCGTTTACTCGAATGGCATAAGGGCTGCCGGAATAAAAATCGCATCCAATATATACAAAAATTTTAACATACACCGAATCACTTATTTCCAATTCGTAATTGGGAGGGAATGCCCATCCTGTAGACGAGTTCTCGGTGGGGTCGTTTCGCCATATTTCAGTCAATTGTAACCAATTTCCATCCGGTGCATTGATATCTGTACTGTAATAGGCATCTTTTACTCCAAGCAAGGTATTGTCGTCATCTAAAAAACTAACTGTAATATTGTTAATTAAACCGATGTCGGTAGATTTAATTTTAACCGTATAAACGGTATCTTCGCAAATATCCTGGGCTAATAAGGGTTGTTCAACCAATTGGAGAGTATAATTAGTAGGATTAGGAAGAATGGTCAAGGATATGAAATCCTCCACCTGCCCGCAATACTCTGTATTAACTACTAATCGTAATTCAAAGTTATTTATCAAGCTGTTGGTAGGGGTAAAAATAGTATTAACCAGAGAGTTTCCACTCGGTCCCGGAGAGAACCACGTAGAGTAAATACTTGTAGCGGCTAGTAGCCAAGTGCCACTACCCTGTTCCCTTATATACCACTGATTGATGGCAGGATTGTAAGTATTATTCGTTAGTGTGGGAACAATAACAAAAGATTGATTATAACATTTTGAATAAATTTCATCTTGAGTTTTAAGAGTTAGTATGGGCTGCTCGCGTACGGTTACTGTTACCGGAACACGATTTGCCGTAAGGTTTTCACAAAAATTATCTCCGGATACCGAAACATAATAGGTGTAAGTTCCCGAAGGCGGATTGTAAAGTGTTGGAGTAGTAAAACTGCTCGTAGCGCCCACTTGTGTGCTGGGAAGCACAGTTGTGGACGTTGGACTGTCGTACCACCGGATTACCGGATTAGTTACGGCATTAGCGCCGGTTATAGCTGCTGTGGCTGAAATAGTTGCCGTATTGCCGGTACATATTGTTGCGCCGGTTGTTGAAGCCACCTGCGAAGTAGAAGCATAAGGTCTAACTGTAATCGTAACCGGTGTTCTCACAACAGTATTACATCCAAGTCCGGTGGGAAGGTTTGGAGAAAACACTGCTTCGGCATAATAGGTAAGAGTTGCCATCGGGTTTGTGGATGGCAAATAAATTGCCAGTGAGGTTCCGGAGCCTAAAAGCGTTCCTGCCTGGTTGTACCAGTTTATGGTGGCGTTTGCTAAATTATAGTGGGTGAGACCGGTAACTGTAAGCGTAACCTGCGTCCCTTCGCAATAGATACCCGGAATAGTTGCCACAATGGGCACTTCCGGCTCTTGTACAAATATTTGAATCTCTTCTCTAAAACTTTCACAAACCATGTCGGTATAGGTTACTATTCGTGAAACCCAATAAGTATGGTTTGATTGAATGTCTGTAATAGTAAGATTTGTTAACGGACTGTCGCTTGTAGAACTGTTGTATATACTAAAATCCGTAGAATTGTATCCCTGCACTGCATCTGTTAAAGAGATACTGCTGCCTCTACATACATTCAGAGAGGTAGTTACGGGCACGGGAACTACCGGATATACCCATACATCAACCTCAAAATCTTCTCCTTCGCAGGGCAAGCCGTTGTCTCTGGGCACAAAAGGAGTTACTATATAAGTAACCTTTTGAATATTATTGGTAGTATTCGTAAGTTTTCCGGTAATGGTTGACTCTCCATTACCGCTTGCCATACCGGAAACGCCGTCAGGAGCGGAAGGAGCAGCCCAGCTGTAAACGGTAACCTCAGGAATAATATTACTACCGAAAATGACTGTAGGATCAACACTGAATGTAACATCACTGCAAGTGTTAATAGTAATTTCTTCGGCACTGATATCCATCTTGGGTATTACCTGAATAACAATAGGGGTTAAATTTGTATAACACATGGTACCGTCCACCCGCAATCTCACGTAATAAGTGGTGTCAACTAGAGGAGTAATAAACTTATCCGGAACCGGTGGAGGGGTGTAACTAAAATAGGGAACCGTTCCTGTTGGATTTCTGTAAAATTGCACAGTATAACTAACCCCTGAGTCGTCTGTAATATCAATTAATTCGGTTAAATTAATTTCTTCATCTTCGCAAAGAATAAAAGGATTCTCTATTGTTAATTCTAAATTCGGCACATGAGCTTCCACTATGTTGAACATAAAGATACAATCTCCTCCGCTATTATCGCCCGGAAGTCCTACAAATAGTTTCCAAGGCTTGGGATCGCTCGGGTTATTGGGTATAAATGGATGATTTTCATCATATTCCAACGCTGTTATACTAGGAAAATAGTTAGCGTCAATATCATCAAAATCATAAAATCGCGTTCCTATCGGAAAGAACGACCTTACATAATAGTAAATATCGCTTCCTGTTAAATTATTACACAATTGAATATCAAGAATTTCGACTTCGTCGCCTTGACAATCAATAGGAATATCTATCAAAAATCTCGGCGGTGTAATCTCATATTCCGATTCGCAAGGGGATTCTTGCATACCATAAACCATAGGCCAGTCGCTAAAGTAAGTATGCGTAATATGTCCTCTTCCCGAAGAAGAACCCCATACCACCACACCTGCCTTACATGGGTCATCGCCGCTTGCCAATGCCTTACAGTCATCGGTAATCTCCAACGAAAAGTAAAGCGTTGCCAATATTTCAAATCCCGCAAACCAGAGTGTAGAAGTATAGGTAATGGTAGAATCGTGAAGGGCAGGATTGGGGTTGCTTAAATCGGTATAAAACGTTGAGTCCGACAAGTAGATAAAGTCTCCTACATACCATTCAATCATCCCGTTAGGAGCTACCGATTCATCGAAGCGGATTGCCGAATTGTTATCACAAGGCGGCACATTACCTATTATCGAATTTCTGTTTTCCGGTCCTTGTAGTCGAGCGCAATTCCAATTATATGTTGCGTGCGACATATTGGAAAGATATTTAGTGGTATAAGGGATAGGGATTCGGAGGATGAGGCTGTCCACGGGTTCGTCTCCTCTTAGTCTGATATCCACAGAGTAATCTATGATATCGCCCGGACTGAGTAAAGGTTCACCTGTTTCGGGATCAAAAATCGGGGTAGCAACATCCACATTTTGCACTATATTAATGGCTTCCGGTTTAGGCATATAAGCATCCACCGACATGGCAAAAGCGAAGTAGTTGAAGTTGTCGTAGTTGGTACCCAAACGAAATCTTGCCGAATTTTGTCCGTAGCCAATAAAACGTCTGTCGGTATTGTTAAGCATAAATTGGGCTATATCAAAACCGGGGTTGTTGGTGAGGTTTGGCATTCTGCATATTTCCGTACTCGGTGCCATGGGAACTTGTATGTGGCAACGCATAAAGTTAGAGGGTACGGCTGAAGATTCGGTGTATATTTGACCGTCTCTGTTAATAAACTGGAAGCTGTTGTAAGAAGGAACCACATTATTGTGCACAAACGCCTGAAAATAGTCTCCGTCCTGACCCATATCTCCTTCACCTCCCACCACACAAATCTTAACTCCTACATCATCACGCTCTTTGGCATTAAATCCTTGCACCAAAATCTCCGAGCTGTTCTGAGACAGGAAGTTCACAAAGCCGTCTTGCACAATAATATCTTTCCAGGGCATTTCGCTGTTTTCGTACACCACAATCATTGCCCATCCGGCATGTAAACCAATTATTCCACCTAAGCCTTCATTTGTGGCAATATCTGCTACGGTGTACCAACCCGCGCCTCTGCCCGAAGCACGAACAAAATTGGTAACATCGGCATAAGCCGCATACATGTATTGGTTGTGCATGGTAGCAACATTTGTATTGGGCGGATAGAAAATATTCTGCCTAAAATTGTTGTGCACAGCATTAATCAAAGTATAGTTGGCATCGCTTTCATGTTTGAGTTTTACCTGCGCCTTTGGCATACATTTGGTAACATTATCATAGATATAGAATTTGCCATCAAACCAACTGCAACTTTCTACTATGCTTTGAGTTACATCGTCAAATGGGCGGGTAATAGACCTTATGGTAAATTCACAACCGGCTTGCCTAATTACGAGAGGTACAGGTAAAGTAAATGTTGTGGTGGGAACTCCGCCCGAAGGACACGGCTCACCCGGATTTAAGTAAGAATGATTCTCAATAGTCATATTATCGTACGTATCATATCCCGGGTAAAGTACTACATTATTTATCCACATCGGGTATTGATAATTGTCTCCATTAGTCTGATGAATAGTGTTACCAATTCGAAAGATGTATTGAACATTTTTGGGTTGATTGGAATGAATTCTTACAAACTGTACATATAAGTGGGGTACGAGACTACCAAGATAAATTGAATATCTTACCCCTTGTCCACTATTTCCCTGAGGTCCGCAAAGCGGCACATAATCACAAGTTATTTTATACAGGTTTGGGTCAGCACCGGGCGGGATGGGCAAATTATCTCCGCAGAAGAATTTGTGGTCGTGCAGCCATTCCACAAATTTGGTGGCACACAGCGAGTCTGTTCGTCCGGGTGCATCCGAGGGGCGTGCGCCCCAGTACAAGCCTGCATACACAATGCCGTGGCATGCGTCGGGCAAATCCAACTTGGCGGCAGAGGCATTGAAGATGGTATCTCGTCTGAGCGAGTCTATACACACATACTTCAGCTTAGTCGGATCCGCATTGTCAATGGGAAAGTTCGGGTTATTGTCGGTCCTGTTCAGCATCAGGTTGGTATTTCCTATGGCGGTAAAATCGCCTTTAATGCTGTAAACCGCACGGTTTTGCGCCGAAACAGTATTCGACACCCTGGGTTTGAAGGGCACCTGAACACTATTCGGTGGGTTTGGTTGCTGGTTAATCGGCTGCGCTTCAACGCATACCGGAAGAATACTGAATCCGATAGCTAAAAAAAGTGTAAAAATCGCAGCCTTTGTTTTGCGTAAAGAATTGTAAAAATCTTTCATTTTTTTTATTTTGTAATTAATTATTTTCTTCTTTCAATTTGGTGTTATTTTATTTTATCTCTTGTGTGTGCTTTATTGTAAAAAAAATTCAACCTCAACTTTATATTTTTTCGTTTTCAACAAAATATAAAAAAAAAGAGTGTTGACTATTAACTATAAAAAAATTTAGTGAGCAAGGTCTAATTTATACAATACTGTAATCTTTTTATTATTCGGGATGATAAAATTTCTGATAATATTTGGGAGACAGTTTTCGCTCATATCTTCGCAAGCATTGTAATTAAATGCGATATAAATATATTCCAGGTTTTCAAAGGCGGTCATTTGAGTAAGGTCGAGTGTGGGAATATTTCCGTTTTTTACGTTGTAGAGATGTAGTATCCGCACGGCTTGAAACATAGTAGTATCGGCATACAGAGAATTTATTTCGTTTATATCGCAGAAAGCCTGCACCGGCTCTCCAACATTTTTGAAGATGTATGGTTTCGAATCTGCCTCAATCATCACGTTTGGGTGGATTCCAAAAATGAGATGGTAGAGGGGTTGGTTGTTTTCCACAGCAGAATAGAGCGATTTTACGATAATGTTTTCGGGCGGGGGCGCCTGATTTGCGCGAGTAGATGAGGGAAGAAAAAGAAAAATAGTAAGAAGAAAGTAGAGCGCGATGCCTCTTTTACTAACCCGAAGAAATGCTTCAAAAAACTTTATTAATTCTGCTTTGACTTTTAAAAAGGATACTAATTTATTCATTTTTTAAACTATTTTGGTTGATATTACATTTAGAAACTCTTATCCTGCAACAAACTTATGGCTATAGCGCTTATAAAGTTGCAAAAATATACTTTTTTTTAAACTGATACTCCTTTTTTATCTTTATTTATTCTATTAATAAAAATTTTATTGTTAATATTCAATATATCAATGTTATACGAGAAATTTCTTAGGTTTATGAGTGTTTTTTTTTCCAACGAAAAGATATTTTATTACTTAGAAATTTATAAATTTTTGCTAACTTTCGTAGTTCTTATTCAAGATTTTATAACCTTTTCATGGCAAGATTTGTTATATATCGTGACAAAAAAGGAGTATCTTAAAAGGGAAGTTTCCCTTAATGAAATTTTAAAGTATTATAGGAAAGGTATTTGCATTTATTTTATAGGGAAATGTTGCATATTAAAAAAATATTATATTTGCGGCAGAAATATGGCAGTTTCTAATTTTAAATTTACCAAATTTTTAACAATTTTTTTTATGAAAAAAATCCTTACTTTCATTCTTTTTTCTGCTGTGATTACCGTTAGGATTTTCGCAGTAAGTGCTTATCCATATCCGATTGAAATTGAACAACCGGATGGGACGAAAATAACCATTCTCCTCAAGGGTGATGAGAATGTGAACTGGGCAACGTCGGAAGACGGTTACACTTTATTAGTCAACAAAGATGGCTTTTATGAGTATGCTATTCTTGATGGAGAGGGCGACCTCTTTTTTTCAGGTATCCTCGCAAAGAATATCAATGAACGTTCTGCGTTTGATATTTCTTTTTTAAATTCCACTCCTAAAGATTTGCGTTATAGCGATTCTCAAGTATCTTTGAAGCAACAGATTTACCAAAATCGAAACAGTTGGATTAAAACTATGGAAAGTCAATTACGAGATGAGGGAGGTTCCGGCGTAAGAACTTTTAGTGGTTCCAAGAATTTTCCTGTTATTTTAGTAGATTTTCAAGGAAAACCATTCACCAAAACAAAAGCTGAATTTGAAGCATTACTGAACCAACCCGGTTACAACGTATCCAATGCACCCGGTAGTTTACGAGACTACTGGTTAGATGCTTCCTACGGGGCTTTAGATTTTACATGCGATGTTTATGGACCTTACACCTTATCCAATACCATCAATTATTACGATGATGCGTGCTTCATTCCCGGCTACGGATATGGAAATCCCAGAAATATGGCAAGACAGGCTGCTCAACTTGCTTATGATGACGGATGCGATTTTTCTCTATACGATAATGATAATGACGGATATGTAGATGGAATTCACATTATTTTTGCCGGTTACGGACAAGAAACAGGAACCGCAGTTTGCAATTCTATTTGGTCTCACGCATGGAGTTTTACCCCTCTTTTTCTCAATGGAAAATACCTGTCAAAATATTCCTGTTCTCCTGAACTAAGAGGTATTTCAGGAAATAATATTTCCCATATCGGTGTTATAGCACACGAATTAGGACACGTATTCGGATTTCCCGACTTTTATGATACCGATTACGGCGCTTCAGGTGGAAATTCAGTACATCTCGACGTATGGTGTCTTATGGCTAGTGGATCTTGGAACGATAATGGACGTACCCCCTCATTACCTTCTGCGTGGTGCAGAGATAATGCCGGTTGGATTATGGCACAAACCATTTCAGCGCCTACGACAATTACTTTACCCAATCCACAAGAGGCCGGAGTTATCTACAAGATTAATACAACTACCAACGGCGAATATTTTTTAGTAGAGAACCGCCAAAGAATTGGCTGGGATTATTATATCCCTGCTAATGGAATGTTGATATATCATGTGGATAGAAACTACATAGGATGGAACAACAATTGCATAAATTGTGACCCGAGTCACAGAGGCTGTTATTTAAAACAGGCAAATTGCGGTGTAGCAAGTACTTGTCTGCACAATTATACAGCTTACCCCGGCACAACAAATAATACATCGTTTACGGATACATCAATACCCAATTCAAAATCTTGGGCTGGCAATAATACAGGAAAAACTATAACGAACATAACTCATAATACGACCTCTAGAACTATCTCATTTGATTTCATGGGTGGACAGCAAGCGCCAATCACTGTGCGAGTTAGCGCTGACCCTATACAAGGTGGTTCGGTTGTTGGAGGCGGAACATACTTCTACGGAGAGTCTGTTACTGTTTCCGCCATTCCATCTATTGGATACAGATTTTCAAGTTGGCTTAATGGAAGTTCTGTGGTGAGTTTATATCCTAATCATACTTTTTCCGCTACAATTGATATTACATTAGTAGCACATTTTGAAAATTTGGACTGTCCTCCGGTCTCTGATCTTTCTGTCGACTACACGCCAAATTGCCATGCCATTTTAACGTGGACGGCGCCCCCGGAAGAGATTATGAGAGGAGGAATAGGATATTATCATTCTTCGCCAACTGTTCTTGTTTACGACAATGGACCCTTTATTACCCATTTTGGTATCGGCGCAAACGGGGCGGATGTAAGCATTGTGAATACTTTTTACACTAATACATTAGGTTTTATTGCCAACCACGAAGCGGGTCAGTCTGTTGCAGATAATTTCTCATTGTTGGAAGATGTTTTTATTGGCACAATCGATTTTTATGCATACCAGCCCGGTGTCTCATTAGTGTCGCCTATTACAGGCGTTTACGTAAGAATTTGGAACGACAATCCAATGTCGGGAGGTTCAATTATTTGGGGCGATATGGTAACGAATCTTCTTTCGGAAACTATTTATTCAAATGCTAATAGGGTAATGCCCACTACAATATCTAATTCCGACAGAAAAATATTTAAAGTTACTGCACTCATTGATCACGAATTACCTGCCGGGTCATATTGGATTGAATTTTCATTTACCGGAGACGTTGATTTCTCAGGCCCGTGGGTACCACCGGTTACACGATACTTATTTCCACAAGAAGGAAATGCTATTCAAAATTCTTACGGAGAATGGTCGAGTATTTTTGAACCATCATATAATGCATATTTTGAAATGCCCTTTAGAATTAATGGAGTTAAAAAAGAAGAAAATACAGAATTTTATAATGTGTACAGAGATGGTGAAATTATTGCACTTAATATTCATGAACCTTTCTTCGTAGATACTGATTTTGACTATACGAAACCGCACACCTGGTGGGTAAGTTTTGTTTGCCCTGAAAGTGAATCTCAGGTTCTTAGTGTTACGTTGCCGGCTTGTACCCCTACGGCAAGTAATAATGCTTATCTTGAAAAAATATTAGTAAGTAGCGGTACTTTAACCCCATCTTTCGACCCTGCTATTACAAGTTATTCGGTTACTGTTGATTGTACAGTAGCAGATATTAGCATAACCGGATTCGCTGAAGATATTCAAGCTATTGTTGCGGGTAATGTTTCTGATGCACCTGTTAATATTGGTAGCAACCTCTTTACTATTACTGTTACTGCCGAAGACAACGTTACAGTTATGAGTTATACGATTGATGTTATCCGTAATGCCGCCGTAACTATTTACGATGAAGCGTCTATTTGTGCGGGAGAATCCTATGAATTTTACGGACAAACGCTCACACAACAAGGAATTTATTACCACGATATTGACGATTGTAACAAGGTTGAACTGACTTTTACTCTTCACCCACTCTTTATTATTCCGGTTACTGCCTCAATTTTTGAAGGTGAAACTTATGATTTCTATGGAAATCTACTTACCGTTGCCGGCGTCTATAACCACACCCTACATTCTGTTCACGGCTGCGACAGTATTATTCGATTATCACTATCCGTACTGCAAGCCGGATTTACTATTACTGCTACCGCTGGCCCAAATGGTAATATTAATCCCAATGGAATGGTTGTTGTTCAGCATGGGGCGTCAATTACTTTTACTTTTGTTGCCGATCCCGGTTATTTTGTTGCTTCTCTTTTAGTAGATGGAAAAGCCCAAAGTTATAGTAACGACAATTATACTTTTAACAATGTGAGAGATAATCACACTATATCGGTAACATTTTCCTGCATAACTATCACGGCTACCGCCGGACCAAATGGTTCTATAACACCCCAAGGGGTTATTCTGGTTGAAAAAGGAGGAACAGAAACTTTTACTTTTACTCCCGATTTTGGATACAAGATTTTAGATGTTCTTTTAGATGGTAAAACAGATAAAAATGCTATCAAGAATGGCTTTATAACTATCAAAAATATTAAAGACGCTCACACGGTTCACGTTACTTTTGAAGATAACAGGCTCAACATATTTGCCTCGGCAGGCATGAACGGTTCAATTAACCCAGAAGGACTAATATATGTTCAACTAGGTGGAACTGAAACTTTTACTTTTACTCCATATTCCGGATATGTAATTTATGAAGTGCTTGTAGATGGTAAAAAAGATAATAAAGCTGCCAAAGACGGATTTGTTACACTAAAAAATATTAAAGCAAACCATACCGTTTATGTATCATTCTCAACAATCTCCAAAGCTCCTCTATCTGAAATTCTTACCCACGAATCGGTAAATGTGAGTATTTACAGTTATGAAAATTTTATTTATATTAATAACGAAGCCGAAACAAACCTAAGGTTTGTTGAAATATATGATATGATGGGACGCGTTATTTACAAAGAAACTATCACTAATAGAGAAACAGTAATTGCTCTCGATGTTGCCAAAGGATTCTATCTCGTAAAACTATATTCAGATAAGAGTTTTATCGTTTCCAAAGTTGCCATAACAAAGTAGCAATTGTAAACAAACATTAAGGGTATAAAAAAGAGGCTTACTTACTATTTAAGTTTGCCTCTTTTTTCGCATTTTGTGCTAAAGTTACCCAAAAAACTCAAATCTAATAATTATTTTCAAATTGACTTGGAGTAGTGTTTGTATGTTAATTTTTCTTACACTCCGATAAACCAAAAAGAATAAATATACTTTTGCGAAACAAAAGAGAAAAAAGCTACAAAGAATAACATCATGGGAAAATTTATTATTGAAGGCGGACACGAGTTGAAAGGTGAAATAACTCCGCAAGGCGCCAAAAATGAAGCATTGCAGGTAATTTGCGCCGTTTTATTAACCAAAGAACCGGTAATTATTAAAAATATTCCGAATATTTTGGATGTAATGCGGTTGATTGAAGTGCTTGTTTCTATGGGCGTGGTAGTTACACAGATTTCGGAACACGAGTACAAATTTCAAGCGAAAGAGATTCATTTCGATTTCATCAAATCTGAGAAATTTATGCAGTTGGCAAGCGCCTTTCGGGCTTCCATTATGATAATCGGGCCTCTGTTAGGGCGTTTCGGAAAAGCTTACGCCGCCACCCCCGGAGGCGACAAAATTGGAAGACGTCCACTTACAACCCATTTTGAAGGATTTGAAAAATTAGGCGCAACCACAAAACATCTGCCCAAAGAAAAAATCTATGAAATCTCTACCAAACAATTGACCGGAAACTCTATGTTGTTGCCCGAAGCCTCCGTAACCGGTACGGCAAATATTGTGATGGCTGCTGTGCTGGCAAAAGGTAAAACCACCATCTTTAACGCTGCCTGCGAACCCTATTTGTTGCAACTTTGCACGATGCTCAACAAAATGGGTGCAATAATCAGCGGAATTGGCTCTAACCTGTTAACTATTGAAGGCGTGGAGATTTTGCACGGTTGCGAGCATACTATTCTACCCGATATGATTGAAATAGGGAGTTTTATCGGGATGGCTGCTCTAAACCGCTCTGCAATTACTATTAAAAATTGTGCCTGTAAACATTTGGGAATTATCCCCTATACGTTTTCAAAATTAGGTATTCCTTTACAACAAGTAAATGATGATATTGTAATTCCAAAATTGGAACAATATCGCATTGACAGAGAATTAGATGACTCGGTTCTTACTATCAGCGATGCGCCATGGCCCGGCTTTACCCCCGATTTAATCAGCATTGCCTTAGTTACCGCTGTACAGGCAAAAGGCAGCGTGCTCATCCACCAGAAAATGTTTGAAAGCCGGTTGTTTTTTGTGGACCATCTGCAAAATATGGGTGCACAAATCATCCTGTGCGACCCGCACCGCGCCACTGTTATCGGCTTAAACCATAAAAAACAACTTCGCGCCACCAATATGTCCTCGCCGGATATTCGGGCGGGCGTGGCACTATTAATTGCAACGCTATCTGCCAATGGCACAAGTGTTATCCAAAATATTGAGCAGATCGATAGAGGGTATCAAAATATTGTGGAACGCTTGAATGCGCTGGGAGCGAAAATTGTAAGAGAATAGTTTATTAAAATGAAGTTAAGAAGTTAAGAAGTTAAATTTTGAGGAAAAATTAAAGAGTATGAAAAATTATAGAGAAAAACTTGCAAAAATCTCCACCTTTATTTTTGATTTCGATGGCGTGTTGTCAGATGGGAAAATTTGGGTATTGCCTGATGGCGAGCAGATGCGTGCTACAAACGTAAAAGACGGTTATGCCATGCAATACGCCCTACGAAAAGGATACAGAATTGCTATCATTTCGGGAGGAGTTGCTGAATCAATGCGGTTGCGCTATCAAAGTTTTAATGGAATTGAAATATTTATTAAAGTGCACGATAAAGTGGAATGTTTTAATTCATATATAGAAAAACACAACATCAATCCGGATGAAGTTCTCTATGTTGGTGATGATATTCCCGATTTTGAGTTAATGAAGCGCTGCGGGCTAAAATGTTGTCCGGCTGATGCCTGTACCGAAATTAAAGAGATTGCGGAGTATATTTCTTACGCTAACGGTGGTTATGGCTGTGTGCGCGATGTGATTGAACAGACATTACGCGTCCAAAACAGATGGATGGAAGAGGATGCGTGTATTTGGTAAAACTGTAACAAATTAATAGTTCAAGTAACTCTATTTTTCGGAGATAAAAAGAGTTCCAAATTTTTCTGTTATTTTTGCGCTCTCATAAAAAAAAACAGTGAACGATGGAAATATCAACAAAGTACGACCCGAAAGAGATTGAAAGTAAGTGGTATAGTTACTGGGAAAAGAATCATTTTTTTGCTTCTACCCCCGATAAACGCCCTCCTTACACTATAGTAATTCCACCTCCCAACGTTACCGGCGTGTTGCACATGGGACACATCTTAAACAATACTATTCAAGATGTATTAATTCGTCGTGCAAGGATGTTGGGCTTCAATGCACTGTGGGTGCCCGGAACCGACCACGCCTCCATCGCCACCGAAGCAAAAGTTGTGGCACTCCTAAAAGAAAAAGGAATAGATAAGAGATCTCTTTCCCGTGAGGAGTTCATGAAATATGCATGGGAATGGAAAGAGAAACATGGCGGAATTATCTTACAACAACTCAGAAAGTTAGGTGCATCCTGCGATTGGAACCGCACAAAATTTACAATGGATGAAGATTTATACGATTCGGTAATTGATACATTTATTGATTTGTACAACAAGGGATTGATTTACAAAGGAGTGCGTATGGTAAACTGGGATCCGAAAGCGCTTACCGCCGTTTCTGACGAAGAGGTAATTTATCAGGAAATACAATCCAAGCTCTATTATATTCGCTACAAAATTGAAAATACGGAAAATGACTATGTGACAATCGCAACTACGCGTCCCGAGACCATTTTAGGTGATGTGGCTATTTGTATGCACCCCGAAGATGACCGTTTTAAACATCTAAAAGGCAAACGTTGTTTAGTTCCGTTAATAAATCGCTCAATTCCTTTGATTTTTGATGAATATGTGGATAGAGAGTTTGGCACAGGCGCTCTGAAAATTACCCCTGCCCACGATATCAACGACTATCATATAGGAATTACGCATAAATTGCCCTCTATCAATATTTTTAGTGATAATGGAACGTTGAACGAAAATGCGGAAATATTAACCGGAACAGACAGATTCGAAGCGCGTGAACAAATTATTCCTTTGTTAGAAACAGCGGAATATTTGGTGAAAATAGAAGATTACACAAATAAAATCGGTTTTTCAGAACGTACAAATGAAATTATTGAACCAAAGTTATCTCAACAGTGGTTCTGTGATATGGCAGCGTTGGCAAAACCGGCATTAGAGGTAGTAATGAACGATACCATCCGTTTTTTTCCGGATAAATTGAAAAATACCTATTCGCATTGGATGGAAAATGTTAAAGATTGGTGCATCAGTCGTCAGTTGTGGTGGGGACACCGCATTCCTGCCTATTACGCACCAAATGGAGAGTATGCAGTGGCGAAAACAAAGGAAAAAGCCTTTGAACAATTACGAACTTCAAATTACGAATTACGAATTGAGGATTTGAGACAAGATGAAGATGTTATGGACACTTGGTTTTCATCGTGGCTGTGGCCTATTTCGGTTTTTGATGGAATTCGTTCTCCTGATAATGAAGATATTAAATACTATTACCCAACAAATGTATTAGTAACTGCTCCCGATATTATATTCTTTTGGGTGGCGCGAATGATAATGGCTGGCTTGGAGTGGCGCAAAGAGATCCCTTTTCACGATGTATATTACACCGGTATGGTACGTGATAAATTGCGCCGAAAAATGTCGAAATCGCTCGGAAACTCACCCGACCCGATTGAATTGATGGATAAATATGGTGCCGATAGCGTGCGCATTGGTATGCTATTCTGCTCTCCTGCCGGAAATGACCTTATGTTTGATGAGGCTTTGTGCGAACAGGGCAGAAATTTTTGCAACAAAATATGGAATGCGTTTCGTTTGGTTAAAGGCTGGAAGGTAGTTGACCATATTCCTCAACCGGAACATAGTAAAATAGCCATCGAATGGTTTACAAATCGCTTAAACGAAGTTACAAAGAAATTGGATGATGACTTTACCAAATATCGCTTAAGCGAAGCCTTAATGAACATTTACAAACTGATTTGGGATAATTTCTGTTCCACTTTTTTGGAAATTGTTAAACCACAATACCAACAACCAATTGATACAAGTTCTTTTGCACAAGTAGTAAGTATTTTTGACCAATTAATGAGGTTATTGCATCCCTTTATGCCATTTATTACGGAAGAATTATGGCAAAATTTAACCAATCGGGGTGAAAAGGAAACCATTATGTATTCTGAAATACCAAGATTTGCTAAAGTTCCGGATAAAAACTTATTGACATCTTTTGAAAACACATTAAGAATTGTAGAACAAATTCGTAAAATTCGCACAGAAAAGAACATTGCGCAAAAAGTAGAATTGAGATTGCAAGTGGTTTTTGCAAAAGTCGAAAATTTTCATCCCCTACAAACCATTATCCAAAAACTGTGCAATTTGGAAACCATTGAATTTGTAGCCGAAAAACCCACAAACTGTGTTTCTTTCATTGAAAATCAAATAGAATATTGCATTCCGTTGACAAATGCAGTGAATACAGAAGAAGAATTGAAGAAATTGAGAGAAGAATTAATATACGCTGAGGATTTTTTACAATCAGTAATTAACAAACTGTCGAATAAAAAATTTGTGGCAGGAGCACCTGAGCAAGTTGTTGCCAATGAGTACAAAAAACAAGCAGATACAGAATCTAAAATAGCGATTTTGAAAGAACAAATTCATAAATACAGCTTATAAATCCAATTATTATCACTGCTGCAGAGCAGAATAGAAGCGTGAGTTTGTTGTAAATATCTGTTTTGAGCAGCCCCAATCCCTGTTCTTCTTCCTGATTAATAAACATCGCTTTAATAATGAGCAGATAATAATAGAGTGCAAGAACGGTATTTACCAAGGCTATGAATACTAACAAATACTCGCCTTCTGCGGCAGCAGCGGCAAAGATAAAAAATTTGCTGAAAAATCCTGCAAAAGGCGGGATGCCTGCTAACGAGAAAACGGCAATCATCATCACAAAGGCAAGTTTTGGGTTGGATTTGTAAAAACCGTTGTATGCAGCAATATCTGTACGTCCCGTTATGTTTTCTACTGCAGTGATAACGCCGAAAACGGCAAGGTTAGCCAATAAATAAACGAGTACATAATATACGGTTGCCGCCATTCCCTCCGGAGTTCCATTAATTACGCCTATCATAATATAACCGGCTTGCGAAATGGATGAAAAAGCAAAAAAGCGTTTGATCTCTTTTTGACGTATGGCGAACAAGTTCCCTACTACTATTGTAATTACTGATAATGCCCATAAAATATGGTGCCAAACGATGCTTACATTTTCAAAAACGTGATATAAAGCAAACAGTAATGCAAAGCAGGCAGCGCCTTTTGAAATCGCTGATAAATAGGCGGTTACTCCTGTTGGTGCGCCCTCGTAAACGTCGGCTGTCCATAAATGGAACGGCACTAAGGATATTTTAAATCCTAATCCTGCAAAGAAAAATACAAGCCCCATAATTGTCATTGGGGTGTAAGTCAAAACTTCTGCCAT
>JAIRVY010000109.1 GCA_031253655.1 Bacteroidales bacterium | reverse complement strand
AAGTCAAAATGTTCAAAATACTCATAATAAATACAGTATTCAAGATTATATCGAGATGTAAACGAATTCTTTATTAAATGATTTTTATGTTGATAAATCCTTCTACATAATTCGTTAGTTACACCAATATAAAGAGTTGTTTTATTTTTGTTTGTGAGAATGTAAACATAACCTCCTTTAGTCATCTTCAATTAATTTTGCGACAAATAACCATTTTTGTAAAACACCAAAATAAAAAATAACGCTTCAAACTAATTTTTTCAAAAAAAATCCCTTTTGTACGTTTATAATTAAAAAAATATATTTTTGCGCGTTAATTGTGCTTATAGTATATGGACATATTTACGAACACTACTAATTGCAATATATATACATCAATATTATTATCAAACAAAAAATTTTACAAAATAATTATTAACCAAAAACTATTTTATTATGAAAAAAATTATTTTTTTACTTGCTTTTCTGTTAGCAAGTTTTAGCTTTTTGAGCGCACAAAATGTGTTCCAAAATCAAGAACCCACATTTACCCAGCCGGGCGTGTGTGAACCACAAGGTCCTATTGATGCGGATTATACATTAAAGTACATTACCGGCGACCCCACAGTTGCTCTTGGGACTGCTAACGCCAGCTCAAGCGTTCGTTATACTAGTGGGTGTATTTATTTCACACAAGCACAAATGTATAACTATGTTGGGGCATCACTGCATCAAATTAATGCAGCAGTTGCGCCACTTACCAGTATGTCCGGAATGCAGAGTTATAAAATCTGGATTAAAACGGCGATGGACGGACCTGTTGTGTATGAACAAACTGTTACACCTGTATTAAATACCACCTATCACTGGGAAAATTATACTCTAACTACTCCTTACATCATAACCAATGCTCCGTTAGTGGTTGGCTTTACGGCTACGTTTTTAAGTAACACCTTCTACCCGTTGGCCTGCACGAATATTCCTGCAGATACATATAAAGAGGGCGGTTTCAATTATATTAACGCTAGTCTTAATTCTAA
Organism: Bacteroidales bacterium; assembly: GCA_031253655.1. Lineage (GTDB taxonomy): Bacteria > Bacteroidota > Bacteroidia > Bacteroidales > WCHB1-69 > WRNX01. The sequence continues at coordinate 24,656 of JAIRVY010000109.1, read as the reverse complement.
CGCTCATGGAGTAGGTGCTTCCTGGATGAAATATACAGCTGCTGGAAATTTGGGCATCGCGGCGCTTCTTACAAATGCTCCGACCTTACCTACCAACGACCTTGCCGCTTCTACAATAATTCAAAACGATATAAAATGGATAGGAAACCAAAATACATTTGCAGTTACAGTTTATAATACCGGGACTGCTCCTCAAACCGGTTTTACAGTGCAATTACTTAGTGCTACCGATGCTGTTTTAGCTACTTCAAGTGCTGTTACTACTACATTAGCTCCGGGCGCTTTTACAAACGTTTCTGTTAATTATGCCCCAACGGCAGCCGGAAATATAGTATTAAAAGGTAAAGTGGTACTTGCTGGCGACGAAGTTGCAGGGAACAACGTTACCCCTCCCACAACTTTTAAAGTATATGATATGAAACCGATGGGATATTGCTGGGCGCCGCCTAATTATACAAGTGCATACGGAGCATCGGCAACTGCCCCTTTCCCAACAGCAGGACATTCTGCTATTGGATATCTTGCGGCAGATATGGCACAATTTGTTGGAAAACAACTCACTGCATTTGAAATAAATCTTCCAACACCACCATCAGGGTTGGGAACTTGCACTATTTGGATCAGAAATTCTACAACAGGGGCCAATTTGTATTCTCAAGTATTTACTCCGGTTGAAGGATGGCAAACCATCACTCTTACTACGCCCTATCCTCTAACTGCAGCAAATACTTTTTTAGGTTTCACGGTAGAAATACCCGTGTTTGGCGCTTATCCGCTTTCCTATTCGGGAAATACTGCGAATGCCAACGGCGACCATTTTGGAATTTTTCCATCTACAGGCACCCCGAATTGGATAAAACTTAGCACTTTAGCTCCACCTGTTGTGGGCAATATGAGTATTATCGGCTTAGTGGCTAATGCCGGCGCTAACGTTACTGTAACCACAGCGGTGAACCCCGCCGGTGCAGGCAATGTAACAGGCGGCGGAACACAACCCTCCGGCTCTAACTTTACCTTAACAGCTACTGCCACCACAGGATATACTTTCCAAAACTGGACCCCCGGAAATTCTACGCAAAACCCGCTTACGCTTACTAACGTTACCGCAAACGCTACTTATACTGCTAACTTTACCGCAACCACCCCCGGAGACTGCAACCCACCCAAAAACCTAACCGTTGCCTATTCATTAGAATGCGGAAAAGCAACACTTAATTGGGAAGCGCCAGATGGTAAGAAAGGAAAAATTCTATCTAATCAAACCATTGCCCCTGAATATCCGCAAGTACCTATAAATACTAGTTCTCAATTTGCCGCCTCCGGAAAACCGGCCAAAAACTCAATTCAAATAAAAGGAGTTGATGAATGGTTAAAATGGAGCGGCAACCTATGGGATGTTATCGGAAATGGAAGCCCGAATGATTACGTTGTCGTAGCAAGATTTACTCCTGCCGATTTGGCAGCCAATGATGTTCTTTCCGGAAATATAATAACCCATATACGGTTTATTGTTGGAAATACATATTCCATTTCTAGTGCAACGCTTCATATCTATGAAGGTGGCACTTCACCCACAAATCCGGGTTCATTAGTGTATCAACAACCGATTACTCAAACTTTAGTTGATATGGGATATACTGATGTAGTATTAAATGAACCATTTATTATTGATCCTACTAAAGAATTGTGGTTTGGCTATCGCTTGGTTGCTTCTTATTATAATGCAGGCGCCGACTATGGTCCGAGAGTGGTGAATAAAGGCGATTTAATGTACTGGAACGGAGGTTGGTCAGACTTATATGTCGAAAGCGGTTATACTATTCAAGCAAACTGGATCATTGAAGCCTTTATTGAAGCGGGCAGCGGAACACAATACAACGTTTACCGCAACGGAAACCTCCTCAAAGAAGGAGTTTACGCAACTAAATATGTTGACAACAACTTCAACCCAGCCAATCCACACGAGTGGAGCGTAAAAGCAGTTTGCGAAACAGGCGGTTTGTCTGCTCCCGTTTCTCAATCTATGCCTGCTTGTAGTACTCAACCTCCCGGAGATTGTAACCCCGCACAAAACTTGTCTGCTACTTACAGCAGCGATTGCGGTACTGCAAATTTAACATGGGATCCCCCGGTGAGTAAAAAAGCAGCTTCCTATTATTTCCCCGAACAATCTCAGCTAACCGGAAATGTGTCAACAAGAGAAGGAGCGCAGAATAATGCGGATAAGGACTCAAATCCTTTTCATGGACAAAATGTTCAATCACGCGCATGGAATCTCGAGCATGCATTCAATTTTTCTATTAGCAATGAAGGAACTGCTGCAGTAGCAACAGACGGACAATTTATCTATGTAACCCGTCACAACGCCGCTACCATTTATAAATATAATATGAGCGGCGTATTACAAACAACATTTACCATACCCGGAATTTCTGCATTACGTTCCTTAACTCACGACGGTACGAATTTTTACGGTGCGAATGCCACCAATCAAATATGGCAACTTAATTTTGTTAACCCTGCCATTATGTCAACCATTACCCTGCCTTCAAATGTTCAAGCACGACATTGTACGTATGATCCAACGGCAAATGGCGGAGCTGGCGGTTTTTGGGTAGGAAACTGGACGGGTTCACCACAACCTGATGCTATTATATTGGTTAGCAAAACAGGTTCAGTGTTGCAAACTATTCCGCTTGCTACGCATGGTGTTGGATCTATTTATGGAACGGCTTATGACAATATCACTCCCGGCGGTCCTTATTTATGGACCATTGACGCCGGTGGTGAGCCCGTAACGATTAAGCAAATAAAAATTCCCGAAGGAACACAAACAAGTACAAGTATAAACCTTGAATCTACCGGTTATGCTGAACCCGGTAGTTCCGGCGGCGGTATGTTCTTAGCACCTACCGCTTTTGGTACCAGCGCTCATTTAATGTCATTAGTACAAAATCAACAAGTTCATATATGGAAATTTCCATGCGCTACTTGTCCTGCTGCTCCTACAGCACTTACAGTTACACCTATAGGAAAAACCTTGACAGGAACGCTTACATGGACAAACCCGAATACGACTCACGGTGGCGGTACGTTACCAAGTATTACTAAGATAGTTATTCTAAGAAACAACGCTCCATTCCAGGAAATTACCACCGGCGTTACTCCCGGCGCCCCAATGACACTACCGATAACAGTACCCAATGCAGGAGAACATACATTCACCGTATATGCTGTGAGTACAGCCGGTGATGGTACAAAAGTGTCTGCTTCCGGTTTATTTGGAGACGTGTGCCCAATAACCATTAGATTTGGCGGAATGTATAACGACTCATACTCCTATTATGGAAATGGAGGCGTTGAAATATTTTTGGATGGCGTGAGCAAAGGTAATTACATGGCAGGCTCTCTAACAAGTGGCAGCTCCGGAAATTATTGGAAAGAAGTACCTGTTATGTTGTCATCGGGAGAGGTGCAAGTGAAGTGGCTCGGTGGTACTTTTGGCGGCGAAGTATATGTACAAATTTTTGATAAAGACGGCGATTTAGTAGGTGGTTGTGGCACATCGGGTTGTGCTGCATGGCCAGCGGGTTATACTATCACTACTTTCCCCCACGGCTGCGGCGCTTCTTTCCAATATCTTGTATATCGAAACGGCGTTCATCTTATCACCACAAAAGCAACTAACTATAGCGACAAAAATTATGACTCCTCTACCCCGCATACTTGGGAAGTAAGAGTAACTTGTGACGACAACATCCTTTCTCCGGCGATTAGCGTAACCAAACCCGCATGCGGCGTTGTTGGAACCTGCAACCCCGCAACAAATCTTAATATTGAGTATGCCGACGATTGTGGCTATGCAGAACTAACTTGGACAGAACCTGTTGGAAAACAAAGAGTTATGCAGATTCCTGTTCCTTTCGTACCGGGAAAAGATAGCGGAATAAGTAGAGAAGGAAATGAAGCCTCTAAAGCATTATTTACCGGCGAGAGCTTTACACAAACTGTTTCCACACCACAATTTATAATAGGTGATTTTTGTGAAATTTCAGTTACTCTTTCTGACATTAATTACGGTGATTCGTTTGCCTGGGAAGTAAAAGACCAGGCAGGAACTACTATCTTGGGTCAATCTACTCCCGGTTCATCCGGAGGTACTTATTCAAGTGTATTTTCCGGAATCGCTACTTTTACCGCATGGCAATTAGGATCCTTCGGCGACAATTCAGCCAAATTCACCATTATAGTAAATGATGAAGTTGTTTATGAACAAAAACTATTATTCACTGTTGGATTCACTACTTCAGAACCCATTGAATGCGATTTAAGCCCAAGATACAACATCTACAGAGACGGCGCCCCTATTGCTATTAAAGTAAAAGGTACTTATTACAAAGATATTACATACAACCCCGAAGAAGATCACCTTTGGAATGTGAAAGTAATTTGTGACAACGGTGAAAGCGCACCGGCTTCTAATAATATGTTTTCTTGCTGGGCATCCAGTGGCTCTTGCCCACCCATTAAAAAACTTACTTACGAACAATGGGAAGACTGTAGAGTAATCTTAAATTGGGACAAACCGACAGGAAAAGCCGCCGTTAAAGCAGGCGACCCCTTGAAACCAAGCTATATCCCAACCCTCGAAGACCTCGCAAAAGATGCACAAAAAGAGGAAATTGAAAATGAGACGGTTTTACCAAACCCATTTACGCTTCACGATCCGGATGCAAACAGATATCCTGCTTCTAACTCTATTATAGACTTAGGCGGCGAAAGAGGCGACTTTTTGTACGGATATAGAGGAGGTTGGGCCGACCCCATCGGGCATGTTAAAGTGCCAATTGCTAATCCCACCGCTTCTACCCTGCAATCACCGTTCACAGGTGCCAGTATCTTGGGCGGCGAATATCATGATGGTTTCTTTTATTGTTCGGATAATAACGGACCTTCCCCCGGAACTTACCCAATATACAAAGTGAATCACGCAACCGGCGCTTTTACGGTGTTGGCGAACCAACCTACGTTGCAATACTTCAATGATATGACCTATAACTGTGCCAACCAAACAATGTACGCATTGAAAAATCCGGCTTCGATTTACTCTATAAACCTGACTACAGGAGCCGCTACTTTAGTTTCCAATATTGCCGGCGCGCCTACAAACGGATTTATTACGATTGCCTGCAACCAAGCCGGCAATATGTATGGCATTGAACTTTCTTCCGCAGGAGGTCCTACTTCTAATTTTTATTCTATCAATCTTGCAACAAACAGTTGTACTTTGATTGGCAATACCGGGGTTACAGCCGCTTTTGCCCAAAGTATGACATTTGACCGCGAAACCAACATTCTGTACTGGGCTTCTTATTCAGGTGCCGGCGCAGCGTCTGTTCGTATTGTTAATGTAAGTAATGGTACTACTACATCATTAGCTACCGGTACGGGAGAAATATGTGGTTTATATGTTCCCTATATTGAAGGAACTCCCTGCCCCGCAGTTACCAATGTAATTGCTACCGTTTCTGCCGGTACCAACAATGTGAATATTACCTGGACCGCCGCAACCGGAGGTCCTACCGGTTATGAGGTGCACCGCAACGGAACGCCTTTAGCCACCGTTACAAGTACTTCATATACAGATAATAACGTAACTCCTCCCGGAAGTTACACATACAGTGTCAGAGCGTTATTTCCACCTGCTAACGACTGTATCCCGGTAAGTGTGTCTGCACCCGCCGTTACCGTTCCCGAAATTTTTACCGGCGGCTGCGAAGGCGTGGTAATTGGAAACGGCACGGCATCAGGCTACCAAATCCCGCTCAATACTTTCTATAGATACTCCTATTCACAGCAAATTTACGATGCTGCCGACATGACAGCTATGGTAGGCAAAGAACTTACCGCTATCTCGTTTGAATACATTCATGCTACCCCTAGCCCCAAAAACCCTGTAACCGTTTATTTGGGCATCACAACTAAAAATACATTTGCTGGAACTTCAGATTGGGTGCCGGTTGCCAATTTGGTACAGGTATTTACAGGACCCCTTGTTTTTAACAACTCTTCTCAATGGTACACAATTTATTTCAACGAGCCGTTCAAATATAATGGAGGTAATCTGGTAGTAGCCGTATTGAATAATGAAGGCAATTACACTACCCCTCCGGGAAGTAATCCTACTTTCAGGCATCATGTAGCAACCGGTGCTAAAACCATTCATCGCTATGTTGACGGCGACACGCCTCTTAACCCTGCTGCCCCCGGCACTGCCAGCGCAACAATGACAAGCAGGAACAATGTTAGATTTATTGCCTGTACGCCATTTACATATAATGTTTACAGAAACGGCGAATTCATTGATATGGTTAATAACGAAACCTATACTGACTTAACTTGCGATTATACAATTTCTAACCAGTATTGTGTAGCTGTAGCATGTGATGATGGCGGCGAGTCGAAATTGGTATGTATCACAACACCCATTTGTAAACCAGAACCTTGCGCACCGGTTGAAGAACTCACGGCAGAGTATGGATTGGATTGCCAATTCGCTAAGCTTACTTGGAAATCTCCAATTTTGCCCAAAATAAAAAGCGGTAGCAGCAGCTATCTTTTCCCTGAAATTAGCACGGAAAAATCTACAGCTATTGAGTTGACCGAAACCGAAAAATTAGCGATGGAGAATAATACTGAAGTTACAGGTGAGAACAGAAAAGCAACGGGTACAATAATCGCCAATCCTACAACCCCCAATAAAGTTAATCCTCCCCGTGCGCCTAAGGGCATGGTAAACGTTACGTTGGAAGCGCATAATGTTTGGGGTGATGGCACCGGTTTCCAATTATTATTAGACGAAACCGCCACGCAATATGGCGTTACAATACCTGCCACTGGAGCAGCCGTTGGTTCATTTGGCGGTACTACCTGTGCAGTTCCTGCCACCTTGTGGAACGTATTTTCGCACTTAATCCCTGTTAATGCTGTTTCAGTATGTACTACAACTGCAATTGTATTTGAAGGTAGTGTCACAATTCAAATACCGGCAGGCACTTACGACTGGGGTATTGCCAATCCGTGTCCGGGAGACAGAATTTGGCGTGTTGGAGCGGGTGGAGGACCTGAAACTTCAGGCGCCCGTGATAACTATGTTTTTCAAGACGGATTAAATTACAACTTCCATGTACAGTTGTACTTGTCTACCGGCAATGACGGAGTTGTTATTACCACCGAACCGGCCGGCGACCCGTGCCCCGCAGTTACTAATGTAACGGCAACTGTTGTACCGGGTACCGCCCAAGTGAAAATTAACTGGAATCCGGCTCCCGGTGGTCCAATAAACAACCAAGTATTACGCGATAATGCTGTTATAGCCACTTTAGGCGCCTCTGCGAATACCTATACCGATGCAACGGCAACTCAGGGAATGCACACCTATTGCGTGAAAGCGGTATTTCCGCCGGCTAACGACTGTGTTCCTGTAAGTGTATGTGCACCGCCGGTTAACGTTCCGGAAATATTCGGAGAAGGCTGTGAAGGTAAAGTGGTGCTCTCCGGAAATGGAACAACCTCAGTTTCTACTTCACCAACCTACACCCTCTACGGATGTTCTTATAACCAACTTATTTTTACCGAAGCAGAATTAGGACTTTCACCGGGTCAAGCCATTTCAGCCATTGCATTTAATTATGTATCGCCCGATGGAAGACCACCGTTTCCAATAGCAATTTTCATGGGACATACAACGAAAAACGAGTTTGCCGCTGCTACTGCAGCCGAATTTGTTCCATTTTCTCAATTAGAATTAGTATATCAAAAACCTACTACCCTTACCGCTGCTAATACATGGTTAAACTTCCAACTTGATGCACCATTTACTTACGAAGGTGGTAATTTGCTTGTTGCCGTGCACGCAAATCCCGGCAATCCGGGTTGGTTCTCCAGCAACTACTTTGGTGGTAATACCGGTACTTACAAGAATATTAGAACCTACCAAGACCCATACTTTGCCCCTGGCGCCATGGGAAGTAGTTTTGCTCGAGATAATACCCGCGCCAACATCCGCTTTATTGTTTGCGAAGACATTAAAGAATATAACATCTACCGCGATGGCCTTCTTATTGCCGCAAATTATAAAGGCAACGAATATATTGACGATATTGTCAACGGTATGAATCCTAAAAATGAGCACTGCTGGGAAGTGAAATATGTTAGAGCAGGTGAACATAGTTTGGAATGCCCGGAAGGCGTAGAAGTTTGCCTCGAAAAATGTGCAGAAGATATTTGTACCCCAACAGAATCTACTATTGGAACAGGTACAACTTATTATTACGACCCGCTGCCGGGTTGGTATGGTTGGAGCAGAAATATTATTTTACTGCAAGCTAATGAAATTAATGGTGCCGGTGCTATAGATAGACTTGCCTTCAACATTTATCAGGCCCAAGCATCTCTAAGACCGATGAAAATATATTTGATGCATACAAACAGCACCACTTTAGACCCCCAATATGTATGGAATACAATTAAAGCCCAAGCTACTTTAGTGTACGATGCACAAACAAACTTCCCAACTGCAGGTACTACTGTATGGCAATTCTTTGACCTGAGTGCGTTAAATACATTTGTTTACAACGGAACACAAAATCTGTTGGTGTTAGTGGAAGGACAAGGTTGTACGACCTCCGGTGGATGTGCAGCTCAAGCATACTATACTGTTAAAACTGCCTCCCATTGGTACTCCAGAGCAGATATCAACCCACCAAACGATGCCGGATTAGCCGGTACAAGAAACGATAACAGACCCAATATTAAAATTAGTATAGACTGTCCGCCGCAAGAGGTGGATATGGCAGCTACTAAAATTCAGTTGTGTCCTAACATGGTGAAAACGCAATCGGAGTATGATGTTGAAGTAACTGTTAGAAACCTCGGCGAAAACGATGCTACCGACTATGTTGTAGAAGTACGCACGTATCCCGAAATGGAGATTCTTGCCGCAACAACAAATGTACCCACCCTTATACCGGGTGCATCTGCTACTGTTTCTCTTCCTGTTATTTTTAATAAAGTGGGAGAATATGACATCAGAGGTCGTGTTGAAATAGCCGATGACTTCAACCCGCTGAACAACCAAACCGCTAGTCTAAAATTAACCGTTAGGCCGAAAGATGACGACGAAATTGTTGAAGTACCTTGCCCTGCAAATGTGGGCGCACCTTTAAATACAATTCCGTTCAATTTCTACTATAACCAATCTGTGGTACAGTCGATTTATACGGAAGCAGAGTTGGGAATAGCAGGTGGTTATATCAAAAACATTACGTGGTTCTACCAAAATGCTGCTCCTGAGCAAGATAGACCTGTTAAAGTATGGATGAGAACTACCGAACTAAATACTTTAGCTGCTGCGTGGTTGCCATACGACAGTTTTATATTAGTGTATGACGGTTCTATTAAGGTTCCTGCGGGAGAATCAGAAGTTACCTTAGCCCTTTCTACTCCATATCTCTATTTGGGTGGCAACTTGGTGATAATGACAGAGCGCATTTATAATACACCTTATGTAAACAATGTTCTAGCACTAACTACTACAGTAACACCTACCAGCAGAACCCGCTTAGCTTACGGAGACACTCAATTTACTCCTTCAAATCCCGGATCAGCATCATATAATGTTCTTTTAAATGCAATTTCCAACATAAGATTAACAGTTAATGTACCCGCACACGGAAAGATTATGGGAACTGCTTCCTGTGAAGGATTACCGGTAGAAGGCGTGAAAATAGTTATTAATGAAATGCAGGGCGCGTCCAAGATAACTGATGCAGACGGTAACTATTACTTCGGATTTGTTCCGCCGGGCACTTACAATATGACGGCTACCAAATTCATGTACTTCGATGAATATGCCGGTCCTATTACCGTTGTGAACAATAAAACAGAAATAGTTAATTTCGAAAACGCCTGCCTACTCCCCAATTATTCCGTTTGGGGTGCAGTAGCCAACGCAGAAGGCGAGTTGCTTGAAGGCGCTAAAGTTGAACTGAAAGGCTACGAAAACTATGTTACAACTACTGCTTACAATGGCTCGTTTGACTTTCTCAATGTATATGCCCCGAAAGAATATACCATCACTATTACACTGAAAGGTTATCAAACCTACACCGCCCCCGTAGATGTAACCGGACATACCAATTTAGGTACTATTGTATTGCTTGAAGTACCTTTCCCATCTAAAGACGTAGTTGCCGTTGAAATTGATCCATTTGTAGAGATTACTTGGGAAGGTCCCGCACCGGGCGGCGGCGCTACACCCCATACATATATCCTTGATGACGGGTCTTCAGAAAACGGATGGAGAATTAATCCAAGTGCAGATGCATCGTTAGGTAATCAATTTACGGTAAATGAAGAAGGATATCTTACCAGTATTGATGTATTTGGAGACGACTTTCCATCCGGAGGTCTGGCAAGAACCGTAACTATTGATATTTACGATGAAAGCCGTCAATTAGTTGGTACTAGTGCGCCGTTTAGCATTCCTCTAGGCGCCTGGGTAAATGTGCCCCTTGATGATATTCCGTATTCCGGAACATTTTATGCGATGGTTCACTGGCCGCCAACAACAGGAGATACTTACTATCTTGGCTTTGATGAAAACGGACCAAATGCCTACAACAACTTAGACTGGTATCGTAATTCTGCAGGCACATGGACATTGATTCACATTGCCGCATCAGCCGACCCGGGAGTATTCCTAATAAGAGCTAATGCAATGGTAGAAGGCAAAAAAACTGCGTATGGTTCTCAAGTGCCAGAATATGAAGATATTAATGTTACTGAAACAGTTTCTATGTCAAATAACATTACTGTTGCCGGCGATCCGCCTGCAGTTGTAGTTGAAAAAGGCGGAGCAACTAGAGGTGTAACTGGCTACAGATTGTGGCGTTTAACTCCGGGTCAAGAAGAAACACCAAACGCATGGACTACCCTAACTAACCTACCAGTACCTGTTTCTCAATACACCGATGTTACATGGCCAACAGCTACTATGGGTAACTACAAATGGGCAGTGAGAACGTGCTACCACGGTGGAGTAGAATCAGACCCCGCATTCTCCAACATTCTCTATAAGAATATTGAAGTTATCTTTACTATAGATATTACCACCAACAGTGGCGATAGTCCGGCAGGTGCGTGGGTAGAATTACTCAATGCAGGCAAATCCTACACAAGCTTCTCTACCTCAACAGGTATTACCTTCCCTGCCGTACTCTGCGGAACGTACAATCTGACGATTACCTTCGCAGGCTACCAAACCTATACCGCTTCTGTAGCTATTACAGGAACAGGCAGCCACCAGGCTATGTTAATAGAAATCATTAACGATCCTACAGATGCTATCGCTACTCCGGATGAATGTAATGTTCTATTCAAATGGAACCATGAAGCAGAAAAGAGCTTCCTCGGATTTACGGTATATTTGAACGATGAGATAGTGAAATCAGGTATTCAGGTAAAAGAATACTTATTTACTAATCTTGCTACGGGCGACTATACAGCCGGTGTTGTTGCCAACTACGGCTCAGGTAATTCCAGCGTTGCTACTGCAAACTTCTCTGTAAATTGCGTAAGTGTTCATGAAATTGAAGAGGGTAACTACGAAATTTATCCGAACCCAACTATGGATAGAATCTACGTACATCGTGCAAGCGACACTCCTGCACTCATTGAAATATATGACGCAATGGGTAAATTTATCCACAAAGTTGAAACTTCCGAAGTGAAATACGAGCTCAATGTAATCTCATACTCAGCCGGAACTTACTTTATCAGAGTAACCGAAGGCAGCAACACAGGGGTGAAGAGCTTCGTGAAACAATAACATTGTTTGGGCGTATGCGATACGTTCAAATCAACCCTAAGGGGCTATCCAAACCGGATAGCCCCTTTTTTTATTAATCTGACACTTCAAATCTTAATTCTTTATATCTTTGAGTTACTTAATGCCGCGGCGCCCAAAATGGCGGCGTCATTTTCATTTAATTGCGATGTAAGAATGGGAATTTCGTTTTTATACACGTAGAGTTTGTGCTTGGAGAAGGATATTTTGGCGGGTTGAATTAATAAGTCTCCTGCCTTGAGTATCCCTCCGGTAATGAATATGGCTTGCGGGGAGGAGAAAACTACGGCGTTAGAAATGGCAATTCCCATCCACTCGCCTGTTCTTCTGTAGGTTTCTATTGCAACGGGATTGCCGTTATGGGCGGCATCAGCAATAGTTTTAGGGTTTAGTTCAGAAATTGGAATGCGAGCCAATTCATTATTGGGGTATTGTTGTAACATCTCAGCGCAAGTTTGTACTATGCCTCTTATGGAGGCATAAGCTTCTAAACAGCCGCGGTTTCCACAGGTGCATTTTCTTCCGTTTGGAAACAAGATGCTGTGTCCCAGCTCTCCGGCAAAGCCGTCGGAGCCGTACAGGATTTTTCCCTTCGTGGCGATTGCGCCTCCCACGCCGGTACCCAGCGTAAACATCACTACATCTTCCATCCCTTTCGCACCGCCAAAAATCATTTCGCCGTACAGCGCAGCATTGGCGTCATTGGTAACCACAACAGGAACGTTCAGCTGCTCTTCCATCATAGTTTTCAGTGGCGTTTTACCTCTGAAATTCAGATTTGCCGCATCATCTATAGAACCGTCATAGTAGTTTCCGCAAGGTACTCCAATCCCAATTCCCGAAACTTTTTCTATGTTATTATCAAACATTAACTTAGTAATAACCTCCACCATAGCATTTACCAAAGATTGGGCATCAAAGTATCGTCCAGTTTTCAGATTCTTTCGTGCCAGTACAACCCCCGAATCACCTAACAATCCGATGTCCGTATTTGTCCCCCCGAGGTCAATGCCGATGATATACATAGTGAATAATGATTAGTGGTAAATGAAGTTTTTCGAGGTTATTTTAGCAGTTGTTGGATACATAATAATTGTCTCTATTGCAGTATTATTTATTGAGTCAAACTCCTTTTTATTGATAAAATTAGTCTTAAATAATAATTCTAACCAGTAATCACTATTCACTATACACCACTAAGTAGGGTGCAATTGGTTCAACATATTTATAGGTAAAAGAGTTTTCTATAGTTTTTGGTTTCAAAATCACTTGTTTAGAATCTACGCTATGAATAAAAAGTATTAATACGCTAAAAAAAACAGCCACTTTTCCCACACCAAACATAGCGCCGAGCAGATTATTAACAAACTCGGGGATTGCTAATTTGATAATCTTCTCTGCTAATCTTCCTAAAAGATACACCAATACCAACACGGCCAAAAAAGTGGTGGCGAAATAGATTTCTTTGGGAAATTCGGGGCGGTTTATACAGTTGGCCAACCAATCGGAACACATAAAAGCCGCATACACTCCAAGAATGAGTGCGGCAAGCCCTGCCAATTCACGAATCAACCCGTGCCTAAATCCTTTGTAGCCAAACCACAAGCAGGGGAGGAGTATTATTACATCTAAGTAGTTCATTATTTTAAGATTTTAAATTCTATAGTTTAGATTTATTTCTTGTAATTATTAATTATAATTTTTTATTTATTTCTAAATCCTTATTTTCAAAAGTACCCTTTGTAGCATCATTATTTTCTTTGGTAAAGTTGGAGTTCAAATTCAGATAGTGTAATGCACACGTGTTCCATGATTTTGGCTTGAATTTCTTCAAACTCTGTCCACACAATCGTGTTGGCGAAGCAATAGAGTTCTACCGGAATGCCAAATTCAGTAATAGGGAGTAAGCGTGACATAATAATCTTTTCATGGTTAATATCATTTCTTTCTTTTAAATAATCTACAATATTTTCGCGGAAACAGCAGAGGTTTGTCTCACAGTTCTTGCTAATTCTACGCTGCATTTCAGGTGTAGTTTTTTTAATGCTTGACGAGTCGATAAGGAATGAGCGTTTAATCCGTCTAACTCCCTGTTCTTCCATTCCGCGCCAGTTTTGAAACGAATCTGTAATCAATTGGCGAACAGGAATGGTAGAAATTGTAGCATCGAAGTTTCGTACTTTTACCGATGTTAGATTAATCTCCTCAACGGTTCCGTCTGCATCAAATTTGCTCATGGTAATCCAATCTCCGTTTCGTATCAAATCGTTGGCAGATAGTTGAATGCTGTTAACAAATCCCACAATAGTGTCTTGAAAAATCAACATCAACACGGCAGAAAACGCACCCAAACCGGTTAAAAAAACGACAGGCGATTTGTGGATTAAAATGGATATAAACAACACTGTGGCAATCACCCAAATGAAAATGGAAACAATTTGTATATAACTCTTTATGGGTTTATCTTTGGTGGCGTTGGTTTGTAATAAAACGTTTCTTACTGCCCTTAGAAAAGCATTCAGAATCAACGTTACATTAGTAATAATATAGATATTGATGAAAGCCGCAAACAGTGCGGCAGATCTTGTTGCCTCCCCGAAAACTTCGGGTGCTAAATTTTTCAGTAAGAGTGCCGGCAACAAGAAAGAGAGTTGAATAAAAAAACGCTCCCTGAGTAATGCCGTTCGCCATTGAGAAGGAAATCTTTTGTTGGCAATCTTTATAACATTTTGTAAAATAATGCGAATAATGTAATAGAGAATTAACCCTGCACCAATGAGCACCACAGCAGTAACTGTCGCAGAAATAAAGGATAATAATTGCCCGCCAATGCCAAAATGGGCAAAGAACAGATGTATTGTTTCACGAATCCAATTAAACATAGCGAAATATCAAATTACTTTTTGAACAGCAAAAATATGAATATTACTGATTAATGATAATAAAATTTTATTTTTGCTGACGAAATTAAATTGCAAAAATACTATGAGCTATATTGAATTTGACCAGGAAAAATTAGTGAATATCAATTTTTCAAAAGGCAGAGAGATTTTGCGCTGTAGCAGAACAGGATCTTATGCATCAACCACGCTATTAGGTTTGAATACAAGAAAATACCATGGTGTTTTGGTAACACCACAGGATAAGATTGATGGAGAACGACACGTATTGGTCTCCAATTTAAATGAAACCATTATTATTGATAATATGGAGTTTCATGTGGGACTACATCAATATCAGGGCGGAGTAATTGCCCCCAAAGGCAACAAATATCTTCAAAAATTTATTTGTGATGTCATTCCGACCTATCACTTCAGAGTGGGTAAATTTAATTTTACCAAAGAATTCTTGATGTGTAATGAGGAAGATAGATTGATTTTAAAATACACAATATTAGACGATTATGAATCAGCGCAACTCTTGTTTTCGCCTTTGCTTGCATTTAGAAATGCCCATCAGTTAACCCGGCAAAATCCGTTTGTTAATACACAGAATAAACCTATTAATAATGGAGTAGAGTATTGTTTGTACGATAATTACACGCCGGTTGCATTTCAGTCAAATGCGCCTGTTTCTTATTTGCATGCACCAGTCTGGTTTCATAATTTTGAATATGAAGAGGAGTTGAAACGTGGTTATGAGGGGCACGAAGACTTGATAAATTTGGGTACTATTAGTGTAATGGTTGAACACAAAGAGATATACCTGTCGATAGGAATCACACCGATTGCGCCCGAAAAGATTTCCGTTTTGTTTGAAATGGAATTAAATAAGCGCACCAAACGTTCATCGTATGTAAATTGTTTACAAAATGCAGCCGAACAGTTTATAATCAAACGTAACAGAAAAACGCAGGTCATTGCAGGTTATCCCTGGTTTGGTCGCTGGGGACGTGATACGTTCATCGCACTTCCGGGTTTGACATTAGCCATTAATAAACCAATACTCTGCAAAGAAGTGATGGACAATATGCTTTTGGAGATGCAAAACGGACTGTTTCCCAATATGGGCGATGATGACCACCCTGCCTATAACTCTGTGGATGCGCCACTTTGGTTTATCCGTACCTTGCAAAAATATACCGTTTTTACAAAATCTCATAAGAAAATCTGGAAAGAATATGGGGATGCCGTTAAACAAATCTTATACGCCTATAGAAATGGCACGCTCTTTAATATCAAAATGTTAGAAAATGGATTGCTCTTTGCGGGCGATAATAAATACGCACTTACCTGGATGGATGCTGTGGTGAACGGAGTGCCTATTACGCCACGAACAGGATGCCAAGTGGAAATTAATGGATTGTGGTACAATGCGCTGAAGTTTTCTATTGAAGTGGCATCGCATGCTAAAGATGATGATTTTGTAAACGATTGGGAAGGGATAGCAAAGGATTTTCCAACTGTTTATAAAGATACTTTTTGGAGCAAAGAGAAAGGGTATTTAGCAGATTTCGTTAATGGGGAAGAAAAAAACTTTCAAATACGTCCAAATATGGTAATAGTTGCCTCGTTGCCCTATTCGCCTATAAGTGAAAAAATTCGCCAGTTGATACTAAAAAAGGCACACGAAGAGTTGCTAACTCCGCGGGGATTGCGCACACTTTCGCCTAACGACCCTGATTACAAAGGGAGATATATTGGTAATCAAAAAGAAAGAGATGCTGCGTATCATCAAGGCACCTGCTGGCCATGGCTGTTAGAGCCCTTTGCCGAAGGTTTGCTTGCCGTTCATCAAAAAGATGCGATTCCAGTGCTGGAGGAGATTTTCTATAACTTCGATGC
The DNA here is from genome assembly GCA_031253655.1 of Bacteroidales bacterium. Classification (GTDB taxonomy): domain Bacteria; phylum Bacteroidota; class Bacteroidia; order Bacteroidales; family WCHB1-69; genus WRNX01. Next base: position 7,964 of record JAIRVY010000109.1, on the reverse strand, counting down.
AAGTATGTTAGAGTATGGTATTTCAACCGTAGAGGAGATTACAGACGGCGACCCGCCCTACCGACCAAACGGCTGTATTTCACAAGCATGGAGTGTGGCTGCCCTGTTGTCAATAAAGTGGATGATTGATAATAAATAGGATTCTACGGCACCCACAGTTCTATATCCTCTTCGGTATCCCAAAAACCTCGAATGGTTAATATTTTATCAATATAAAATACCTTTTCGGGCTGTATTTTTTTACGGTAATTGCCCGTATCCCATTTTCCGTTCCTATTTTTGTCTTCAGTTACCTTAATCTTGTAATTTCCGGGCAAAAGATGTTTATATTCAATCCTTTGAGATGAAGAAAGGATATCTTTTTGAATCAAACCCTGATTGGAAGAAAGTAGTTCCACAATAAAATCGGCATCGGCATCTTCCACAATTTTATAGTTAATGCACAAATTACCATAATCTTTCTCTGCTTTTTTTGTAAGAGTAAAATTAACACTATCATGTGTTGTTCCGTCATATCCATAAAACAGAGAATCTTTGAAAACAATATGGTAATTAATTTTGGATTCAAAGGGAAAAGGAATCGGAAGTTGCATTACAAAACTATCAGGCACACTGATAAATACGGAAGTTGTATCTTTTCCACGCAGTGAGCTAATAATCAAAATCTCAACGCTGTCAACAGGTTTCAAAGGGTAAGAAAAATTGAGCATAGTGGGAAGATACAATGCATCGTTATTACTAAGAGCAACACTTAATTTCGGAATCTCAGGCTTTTTATTTTTTACGGCGCGCGAGCTTTGATATGGATACAGTTCTATCGTATTTACCCAAACTGAATCGGTAGTAATAATTGCAGTTGTAGAGGTTTCAAAGAATGATTTAAAATATAATGAAAGCGTGTCACTTGTTTTATTGGCAGCGAAAAAATAATCTATCACAGTATCACTTTCTATTTTTATTTCAAAGGTTTTAAAGGGCAGTTTAAAAGGAAAACGATACAATCCCAAATATGTGTTGATATAAGGTGAAAGCGTTTGAACAGTATCTGCTTCCTGAAACAGAAGCATTGTAATTGAAGCGTTTGCATCATCTTTAAATAAGGAATCAGAAGCATAACATTTTGCCTCGTACATACTGTCGGAAAAAGCAATCAATTCATTGGGAAGATTGTAAATAAAATCTGAGTTAATATCTTTCAGTGCAAACAGTTTGTATTTAACCGGTTTAAGGTGATGAAAAATAAAATCCCCCTGGTCATTGGTTTTAGTGATGTAATTTGGGCGTTTTGTAAGAGGAAGAGAATCAATATTATCTTCGTAAAGCATAACAAAACATTTCGGTTCGGGCTTTTGAGTATGAATATTCTCTACTTTACCACGCAATTTACATTTATCAATAGAATCGCCAGTCGCAAAAGCGAAATTGTAGCCCGACAGCTTATTTCCTTCGTGAAAATCCTGAATGCAATCAGAAAAAAGAAGGTTGTAGGTAGTATTATGCCGTAATGTGTCGTTCATTTTCACAATCAATGATTTACCTTGTACTGAATAGTCAACACGGTGGGCGAGGGGAGGAGAAAAAATAACATTTTCATTCGGATTATTTAGTGTAATAAATTCATCGAAAGTGATTTTGATAATTTTTCCATTAAAGTTAACACCTCCATTCTCAGGTTTTTCAACAACCACCTTGGGAGGCGTGGTATCTCTGGGACCTCCAGATGGCATTATCTGACGGGCGCAACTGAAAAAAAGGAGAAAGGAGAATAGTATAAAATAGAAAGGAGAAGGGAGAAAGATTGATAAGGAACGAGTAACGAGTAAAGAGTAACTTGTTTTTTGTAACTTGTTTTTTGTAACTTGTAACTTGCTACCTGCAACCTGTAACCGGTCACTTATAACACAATTACTTTGTAAAAAGCACTTCTTGAAATAAGATATATAGAAATTCATCGCAATAATAAGGTCGCAAAAGTACTATTTTTTATTTTTTATCTGTTTTTTTTTGGATATTTGCACCCTTTAAATAAATAATGTAGATGAAATCTAAGTTTTTTTGTTCTTTTCTGCTTTTAATATCGTTGTGTACAGCAAAAGCACAAGTGTTGACCTTAGAAGAATGTGTGCAACAGGCGCTTGAAACAAACTACGGTATAAAAATAGCTAAAAATTACGAAAATATAAGTCGTGTTACGCTGAATAGTTATAGCGTATTTTTGCCTATTATTTATGGTGATGCGAATCATAGAAGTAATTATTTGACTAACTATCAGTACTATACTAATGGGAATGATAGTATTTTTCATGGGGTTAGTACGCTCAATGTAGGTGCAAGTGTGAATCTAAACTGGCGCATTTTCGACGGGTTAGCAATGTTTTTTACCCATTCTAAAAACAAAGCACTGTTAGATATAGCTACCCTCAAAACTGTGCTGGAAATGGAACAATTTATCTCTAACGTGAGTGCAGCCTACTATAATGTGTGGATTCAAACCAAATTGCTGAACGCCACTGAAAATATTGTAGAAATTTCAAAACAGCGTTTTAATATCGCCAATAGTAAATATCAGATTGGAAGTATATCAGGATTAGAATATCGGCAAAGTAAAATTGACCTGAATGCCGACAGTTCTCTATTAATGCTTCAACAGCAGGCACTTACAAGTTCTTACATCCACTTAAATAAATTGATGAATAAAGAGTTAACGAAAGAAGATTATGTGCAGGATACTTTGGTTTTGTTGTCCCTTTTTCATTATAACGAAGTAATAGACAGTGCGTTGCATCAAAACACAACGTTGCTAATTTACAAAAAAGGAATAAAACTTTCTGAATGGGAGGTAAAACGCAATGTGTCGCAGTTTTTTCCCACGCTCGATTTCTCTTCAGGATATCAGTTTTCTAACACCCTAACCCCTACTACTAAAACTACACAAACTCAAACTAACGGTTTTTACTGGGGATTTACGGCGAGAATCCCAATTTTTAATAGAATGGAATATCTACGCAATAATAAAATTGCCAAGTATGAATTGGAGAACGCTGCGTTACAATATTTAGATGTGGAATTGAATATATTGAGTGCTCTGGCTGAACTTTACAACATATATAAAAACAACCATCAATTGTTGGGTTTTGAGATGGAAAATGTGGAGATTACATCGGAAACATTGGACATTGCGCTTGAAAAATACCGCATCGGCTCATTGTCCGGCGTTGAGTTCAGAGAATTTCAACGTGCTTATATTGAGGCTGTAAAGCGTTTGTTAAACGCATCTTACAATGCTAAAGTATCAGAAATCGGCTTACAGTTGTTAAGTGGAAAATTAAAATAGGTACATTATGAATACTAAAAAAATGATCTACATCTCGCTACCCGTTTTTGCGATATTGTTATTTGTGGGAAATAAAATGTTCTTCTCGAAAAGCGAACAGACTCTTGAAGACCAAAAGCCAAAAGGTGGTGGCGGAATAATCGCAAAACTCTATGTTTTAGAACCTAACTCCCTAAGTAGCGGTATTAATGCGATAGGTACACTCTTACCCAATGAGGAGGTGGAACTCATTTGCGAAATAGCCGGAAAAGTGGTGGGAATCTATTTTGATGAAGGAAAAAATGTTTTAGCCGGACAGTTGCTGCTCAAAGTGGATGATGCAGAACTGCAAGCCCAACTAAGACGTACTGAATACCAGCTCAACCTCGTTAGTGAGCGATTAAACCGCCAAAGAATATTGTTGGAAAAAGATGCCGTAAGCCGTGAGGAGTTCGACCAGGTGCAAACAGACTATAATATTTTGCAAACCGACATCGATTTACTAAAAACAAAAATCTCAAAAACGGAAATCAAAGCGCCTTTTTCGGGTACGGTTGGGTTTCGCAATGTTAGTATGGGAACTTTTTTACACCCCAATACCGTTATTGCAAAATTGGTGGACCAAAGTAAACTGAAATTGGAGTTTTCTATCCCGGAAAAATACGCATCCACTAATTTTACGGGAAACAGGATAAAATTCCAGACAGAATCATCGCCACTAGAATTCGAATCTGTTGTGTATGCTGTTGACCCTAAAGTGAAAGAGGATACAAAAACCATAACAGTAAGAGGAATCTACGATAATACAAACAAAAAACTTTTGCCCGGAATGTTTGCCCGTATCAATCTCATCATCTGTCAATCTGGCAATGTGCTTTTAATTCCTACCGAGTCCATTGTGCAAGAGATGGATGGCAAAAAAGTGTGGAGAGTTTTAGATGGAAAAGCCCAATCGCAGCCTATCACTACCGGATTCAGAAGCAACAACCAGGTTGAAGTGTTGGTGGGTTTACAATCCGGTGATACTATAATGGTTACAGGGCTGATGCAAGTAAGAGAAGGTGTGGCAGTGCGGGGGGAATGAATTGAAAATTAAGAGTTAACAATTAATAATAAAAAGATTTGTTACATTATGAATCTGAGACTTCGTTTAACCATTATGAATTTTCTCCAATTTTTTGTTTGGGGAGCGTGGATGATGACCCTTGCATCCTACGGATTTAAAGAGCGCGGCTGGGATGGCGCACAGTTCGGATTGGTATTCTCCACCATGGGATTTGCCTCTCTCATTATGCCAACATTGTTTGGAATTCTTGCCGACAAATGGAAAGCAAATTATGTGTACGCCATTCTGCACCTGATATTTGGAATTACAATGTGCTTTTTACCGCTCATCAATTTGCCCATGCCGTTCTTTTGGGTACTTTTGGTGGCGATGTGCTTCTATATGCCCACCATCGGCTTAAACAACGCCATTGGTTTTGAAGCCCTAAAAATAGAAGGCAAAAATCCGACCCGGTATTTTCCGCCAATTAGGGTTTGGGGAACTGTTGGATTTATAGCTGCCATGTGGTTTACCAACTGGTTTACCAAAGAGTGGGGAATGGATTTCAGTATAAAGGTATCGTTCATTATTTCGGCAACAGGAGCTATTTGTCTATCACTTTTTTCTTTTGCTCTTTTGCCTGATATTAAAAAAGAGAAAGATGGACGCAACGTGCAGTTATCGTGGATTGATAAATTTGGATTGCGTGCTTTTGTGTTGTTTAAACAAAAGAAGATGGCTATTTTCTTTATTTTCAGTTTATTTCTTGGTGCAGCACTGCAACTCACCAATGCCTACGGGGATGCTTTTCTACAAGATGTAAGCGTTTTTCCCAATGGTTCTATCGTAAACAACTTCTCTACCATAATTCTTTCCATTTCGCAAATTTCGGAAACGTTATTTATTTTGGCTATCCCGTTCTTTATGAGACGGTTCGGAATTAAGAAAGTGATGCTTTTCAGTATGTGTGCCTGGGTATTGCGTTTTGCCTTATTTGGTCTTGCAGGAAATTCTGTACAGGGCTTCGGACTCATTGTGGCTTCCTGTATTGTGTATGGAATGGCCTTCGATTTTTTCAACGTTTCGGGTGCGTTGTTTGTGCAACAAAATACAAAATCTGAAATACAATCTTCAGCTCAAGGCGTATTTATGCTGATGACCAACGGTATTGGCGCGGTGCTAGGCAGCATTATTGCCGGAAAAGTTATAGCAATATACTTTACAGATAACATTACCGGTATTATTTCATGGAATCTGCCGCATATTACTAATGTGTGGTTTGCTTTTGCTGCTTATGCACTGGTGGTAACAGTCTTGTTTGCAATTATCTTTAAATACAAACACCACCCGGAGGATTTTGTAAGGTTTGAACATTAAACCGATAAATACTTGTTTTATTTCACTATTTTTTTAACCATCTTCTCTTTCTGCTCGGTGGTTATTCTTAAAAAATAGATAGAGGGAAGAAACTCAAATTTCCTACTGATGTTATTATTCCCTGAATTAAGAAATTCAGAAAAAAAGTCTATCTTTTGTCCGGTAATCGTGTATATTTCAAAAGAAAAAACCTGAGGGTTTTCTGCATAAATCTGTAAATTTAGGTCATTTTTTACCGGATTTTCAATATTAACCAAAAAGGAGGGCACATATTTCTGAATAGAAACGGTGGAGTAAAACTCAATATCGCAAATTACAGGCAGGTGGTCGGTTAAATCGTACATTGATTGCAGGATATTCTGCGGAAGTGTATTGTTTGTGGGGTATAACAAATTCTTGTTCAGTCTTAAGCCATCTTGTCCTAAAGCATAATAAGTGTCGGTGAGCACTTTCACTTTTTGGGTTCCGTAGTAAACCGTTGGAGAAACCAAAATGAAGTCAAATCGGTCGTCTAAGCCTCCTGTTGAGAAACAACCGTTTGATGATGTGTGGGTGGATTGTGTATGTATTCCGGCAAATTTTGGATTATCCTGCCATTCTCCGTATGCATCAATGGGGTCAATAAAACGGTAGGCAGTATTGATGTTAAATAAAAGGTGTTGGTAAGCGGGTTCAGATGCACCATACAGGTTAAAATCTCCGGAAAACACATAGTTATCAATGCCTAATTGTTCCAATTTTGAAGTAAGGCGTTCCACCTGCGTTTTTCGAGTTGTTTTGTCAGCGGCAGTATTACCTGCTTTTAGATGTGCAATAATAAAAGTAACAAAAGCGGTATCTCCTTGGGCTAACTTGTCGGATTTGTAATACATTTTATAGCCGTTAATATCTCTTGCAGATGTTGTAACATAAAAATGATTGTAAAACGCCAATTTTCGCGAATCGTAATACAACATATTGGCGATAGAACCGCCGGAGTAGTTTGTTAGTGGGCAATTGGAATAATAGTTTCGTCCATTTGTATTCATCACATTGTTTAACACGCGATTTACATAAGTTGTTTGGCTGCCTATCTCGCAGACACAAAATACATCGGGAAGCACATAATCGATAACGGTTTTCAAGTTTGAATCCTTGTCGTCCATATAACTTCCTGTTGTATTGCAATTTGACGGCGCAGAAGTTGTGTAGTACATCAAGTTGTATTGCATCAGACGGATGGTTTGCGCAACACAAATTGTATTGACTGTTAAGAAAAGGGATAGGGAAATGATAATTTTAGCAGGTAAGTTCATAAGAGTTTAAAGTTTAAGGTTCAATAGTTTAAAAGTTCAATAGTTTAATAGTTCTTTGTAAAATTCTACCCCGTATTTCCGTATGAGAGGTTCTTTAAGAAATTGATAAAGAGGTAATTTGAGGATTTTTCCATTATCGCAGGCAGATTGGCACACATTCCAGTGGTGGTAGTTCAGCGCTTCGTAATCGGAGAGAATTTTTACGCGAATAGGGTATAAGTGGCAGGATATGGGTTTTTGGAATTCAATTTCGCCGCTTAAGAATGCTTTTTCGATGGCGCATTTTGCTATATTACCTTCAAAAAACACATAAGCACAACTTTCGTCATCTAAAAGTGGCGTAACGAGTGTTCCCTCCATATCGTAATCAAAAAATCCCGATTCTTCCACTTTGCTTATTCCTTTGGGAGTCATATATTTTTTAAAAACAGGGTAATAATCTTCCATATCGACAATTTCAAGGGGTTCGAGCGGAGCGCCGGTATCCCCTTCCACACAGCACATCCCTCTACATTTACTGAGGTCGCAACAAAACTGCTCAGTAAAAAGGTCGTCCGAAACTAATATGTTTAAGATAATTTTCATTAAAAAAATAAGCGCGGCAAATATACATTTTGAAAGGAAGTTTGTCAAGGGGTAACTCATTTTTGGGTTAAAAATTAGTTTGAGGCGTTATTTTTTATTTTGGTGTTTTACAAAAATGTTTATTTGTCGCAAAATTAATTGAAGCTGACTAAAGGAGGTTATGTTTACATTCTCACAAACAAAAATAAAACAACTCTTTATATTGGAGTAACTAACGAATTATGTAGAATGATTTATCAACATAAAAATCATTTAATAAAGAATTCGTTTACATTTCGATATAATCTTGAATACTGTATTTATTATGAGTATTTTGAACATTTTGACTTGGCAATACATCGTGAGAAAG
>JAIRVY010000096.1 GCA_031253655.1 Bacteroidales bacterium | reverse complement strand
AACAATTGTAAACTTAAACTTTTCTTGTTTCATAGTAAGACAATGCGCTAAATTGAGTAATGCCACTTCGGTTTTTTCTGTCAATCCGACAAGCAAAATTTCAGGTGAGGTTATCATCTTTGCAGGCAAAATTTTGTCAATATTCATTGCAATTCCATACTTTGCGCCCATTTCATTGATATTGAACAGTGTAGCATCAAAATAATCGGATTTATTTTTGAAAAGCGGTAATTCCTCTAAAATGGGTTTCATTTCTCGGTCTTTGATTAAAACGAAATATTTTAGAGCGTTATTTTTCTCTCTATTTTTCAGATACGAAAAAGCAAACTTTGCGATTTTTACATTTATTTTGTCGTTGTCAATAATGGCGTAGAGTTTGCTCGCTTTTTTGAGTTTGGCTTTTTCCCAAAAACTTTCGTCGGCGAAATCGCCGATAAGTAGTTTTACATTTTTTGCTTTTAGCGTTTCAGCATATTTATTTGTTTCTTCGGCAAGAACCACGATTTGTTTTTCGCTGTATTTTTTAACTAAATTGATTGTGATTTTATTCAAGCCGCAAATGACAATGTGGTTACGGTATGTCGATTTTATCAACCATTGTTTCCATTTTTCTGTTACCAAAGTTATATAAACACCTAACGAAGCCAAGATAAAAGCAATAAGCAATATCCACCGAGAGCATTGCAAATAAGGATTAATTCCGTCTTTAAATTTCTCGTGGAGCATAAACATTTGTACAGTCTTATAAATACTGTCGCAACAGTTCACTCCTGCTCTGCTGAATCCAATAATACCTAATAAAAAACCCACAAAAAACAATATAATGATAGGAATCCAGAGAATGTACTTTGAGTTTGTTGTATGTTTCATGGCTTAATTATTAACTTATTGACATACTGTTTTATTCTTATATTTGTTGACTCTTTTCGCAGAGTTGCAAAGGTACACAAAAAATCTTGATTAAAGTGGTGGATTGGCAAAGGCAAGATAATGGCGTTAGCCATTTTCTTGCGTGGGGTTTTCGTTGCGGTGTGAGCGTAGCGAACACGGCAACGAAAACTTGGCAATCTGTCCGCCAACGGTGTAATCTTATTTCTGTTCAAAACACTTTTCATTGTCCAATATGTTTTTTAATCTTGTCCTTTTCCCACTGCACTGTCCTTACACTTGCTGCTAACGTGGTGGCGGCTTGGCGTCAGCGGCGGCTTCCACTACCTTTGTTGCGGCGCACAACTTTTCAATTTCGCACTACCTTTCATGCGGGCTTCCCGCCGCCGTTGCGCCAAACCGCTCGTTAGCAGCAGTAGCATCCCACGATATTCTACTTTTCCTTTAAACCGTATATTTTTGTATTCCTTTTTTAACTCTTTCAATTCCAATTTCACTGTTGTTTTCCGGGTGGCGGGTGGGCGAACCAAATATGGCGTCAGCCATTTTTGGCGTGGGGTTTGAAAAGCGATTTGAGCGAAGCGAAAATGGCTTTTCAAACTTGGCATATTGAGTTTCAATAATGTAATTTTCAGTGAAATATAAGTTAGTCATTGGTTGGAAATGTAAAAATTCTGAATAAATCTTTGCAGATTTTCAATAAACAGTACGCCGAACCTGTTAAAATTGGTAAAACAACAGATTGTTTTCCCAAGTGAATAAAATTGAAAAGAAAATCCACTTTCAGACAATTTGGGAAGACAAAAATTACTATAATTGAAACGACCTCAAAAATGATTGAATGTTTGTAATAATCTTTAATTCTGTGTAATTCAGTCTTATAAGGTTTTACATTATTTGCGTCCCACAATTTTTTTCTCAACGGAGAACTAAACAAAATTGACAATGAAGCAATTTTAAATCCAATCATAATTGATAGATAGGTAATTAAATCAGAATAACTGTCAAAATTGCTATCAAACAAAAAAATCCCACCAAGAAATGAGACAATTATTATCAACCAAAAGTATATTAAGTCTCTGCCTTTCATTTATTTATCTCGTTTAGTAAGTTGTTGCGAACTTCGTCTGTTTTGAATTTTCCGTTATCGTCTTTGGCTGCATTTATCTTGATTTTCTGTTGAAAACTATCCGTATTATAGACAATTCCAAAACCACTTTCATCAAAACCGTTTATAATGAGCGAAGAAATTTTGTTGTTGCTTTTCTCTTGCGACAAATTTCTGATAAAACTTTCTATCTTATGCTTGCTATATTTGGCAGTTATTGTAAATTCGTTTGGTGCATCTGTGCCTGTTAAATCGGCAAGTGCTTGCTTCTTAGTGCTATCACTACTGAATAAGTCGTTGATATGAGAAAAATTTATTCTGCTACACTCTTTCAAAGTATTCAAGAACTCATTAATGTCTTTGAATAGAGTTTTTAGTTTGAAGTCGGTATTTAGTTTTTCTTTGAGCATTTTTTCAAATGCTGTTTTTTTCTGCGAATTAGACAGATACAGCAAGTTTCTCTGGAAATGATAAAAGAAAAATGCTTGGTTATTCAGTTCTGCTTCTGTTGTTGTGCGGTTGTTCTCTCTTTTCGCCCCTGTATTTACATCGGTCAATTCATTATCTCGAGGGGTTGGATTGCCGAAATTGAAAACAAACAACATATAATCATCAGTTGTTTCAATGTTTATTTCAAAGTAAGTTTGACCATCATTGAATTTTATTGTTTCATCAAGCGCAGCAAAAGAATTTTTTGACGGAAAAACAAACCTGTCTCCCGAACTTGTTGATTCTTCAATCAATTGCATTATTGAAAATTGAATTTCAGCCATAATTTTTCAACTTTCCATTATTGTTTCATTAACATCAAAATTTTCCAATTCATCTTTCAATGCTGTGAATTTTTGATATAGTTCTTTTGCTTTATTTACAGTGATTTGCTGTTGTTCTACAGGAATTGCAGGAATGGATATTGTGCATAAATCTTCAAAACGTAAGGTCTGGCGTACAGAACCAAAAGAACGGTCAATAATATTTTGTAAGCCCTCTTTGCTTTTCAGACATAAATAAACATATTCGGGTAAAAAGTTGGGGTCTATCACTTTAAAAGTAACATACATTTTACTCACAGCGAGTTTCTTTTCGGTTAAATTGATACTCAAAGAACCTGTATTTGCTCTCGCAGGATTATATGATAATGATTTATAATTTACCACTTTGTAATCTTCGTTACTTTCTGAAGTTACAGAAATAAAAGAGTCGCCCCAATATTTTTCACCGCTCAAAATCCCAAAAAAGTCGTGTTTTGTAACTGTTGCCGTTTCGTGCAAATCGGTATTTTTAATTCGTTCTTCTTTTAATATTTTTTTGAGCAAAATATAACCTTGTGGGATTTCAGTAAAATACTTAAACCAAATAAAAGAATATTTTTTGTCTTTCAATATTTCTTTTACATCTATTTCTTTTGTTGCAAAACTATCGTTATATAGATATTCCTCTAAATCATTTATTTGTCCTGTAATTTTACGCCTTCTTTGAGTTAATGTAAAACCGTCATTTTTGATAATTGTATATTTTATTTTGCTAATTGGTTGATTATTAAAACTCTGTAATACAAGAATAGAGGCTTTGGCTTCTGTATAAGGCAGAAAAACACCTGACGGCAAAGAAATGATTTGTTTTAATAAATTATTATCAATCAAATATTTGCGAAAATTTTTTAATTCATCGTTATTCAAAATGGATTCTGGCACAATTATATAAGCCCTTGCTGTTGGCTTTTTGTTTAATGAATCGATAATGTGTTGAATAGATTGAGAATTGCCGTTTGTACT
>JAIRVY010000092.1 GCA_031253655.1 Bacteroidales bacterium | reverse complement strand
AGTATTTTGAACATTTTGACTTGGCAATACATCGTGAGAAAGAGTTAAAGAAGTGGAACAGAAACAAGAAAGAATTGTTAATTAACTCCATGAATCCGAAATAGAAGGAGTTAGTTAATGAGTTTGGATTTGTTCGAGATTCCTCGCTGCGCTCGGAATGACAACGACGCCACCGGTAGGGAAGGGATTCCTCGCTGCGCTCGGAATGACAACGCGGTGGCTGGTCATTGAGCCTGTCGAAATGCCGCCGCCGCATTTTCCGCCCCTCCCTTATAGCAAAATTGTGCTGTCATTCCGAGCGCAGCGAGGAATCCCATTCATAACGCCTCAAACTAATTTTTAACCAAGATAACTTCCTTTTCGACCTTGCCCTTCAAGGCAACGCCAAATATTTAGTTTCCGGCGACAAAACTGTGTTAAAAACTCCGACAGGAGTGAATGCGTTAAAAGTTGCCACTCTTCAGGCATTCAAGGAGTACTTGCAAATTCAATAGTATTTTTCCCATGATGGTGGGGAAAACTGCCAAACCGGAGAGGCTTTATCCACGTTGATAGGATCCCAAAACTGTCATTGTGAATGAAAAAACTCGATTTGGCGATTTAGAGACGACACTATAATAGGGAAAAATCACAAAGGGACAATACTCACAATAACAGATAGGGTAAGTCTTATGGAATGGATGGTAAAATTGTCAAGTAAAAATGCCGAAGAGGTTGCTATGAAAACTGCCGGTGTATTAAGTCCTTATAAAAACCATTTACTCACAATTACCGCTAATAATGGAAAAGAATTTGCGCTTCACAGACGAATCAGTAGATTGGTAAAAATAAACTTTTACTTCGCACACCCTTATAAATCCTCTCAAAGAGGATGTAATGAAAACGCAAACAGACTTATAAGGCAATATTTTCCAAAAGGTACTGATTTTTCTACAATAGATGAAAATGAAGTATTATATGTTCAAAATCAACTAAATAACAGACCAAGGAAAAAATTAGGATTTATGACTCCAATTGAATATTTTTCCTTATTTCGCCGAAACAAAAAAGTTGCATTTGTGACTTGAATGTGCCTAATAAAAACATTTATTTTTATAATAATTAGTAATTAGAATTGTTCGTTATTGTTGTGTTGTGCAACAAGCACGCCCGTTGTAGGCAGGTTTTTCTTTCATTGACTAATTCTTCAAACAGCAAAGGCTGGTCAATACAATTATTTCTTTTATCCACTATACTCTGTATTCTATATTCATCTTTGATTTGCCCTCCATTACTCAATCTATCTAATATCATCTGATAATATTCAGGGTGTAGTTCACAACTGATGTAATTTCTTTCCAAGTTTTTGCATAAAATCAATTCACTGCCACTTCCTCCAAAAAGAATAAAACAGTCATCGTTTTTCTTTGTGCAAGATTTAATCAACATTTCAACCAGTGGCAAAGGAATCTGGCACGAATGAAAAGTTTTATCTTTACTCACATTTTTTACCAAATCATAATAGAACCAACTATATGGCATACGCCCCAATTGTCCGGAAGCAATTCTGCCCATTATTCTTTTGTCCGTTGGATTTTGATAAGGAACTGCTACATTCTCTTTGTAAAAAGCATTGTTTTTACTTTTGGTGGCATGAAGAATTGAGCGGTGTGCGGTTGTGAATTTTTGTGGCGAATGTCCCACATTTGTGTTATATATCCAAACATAATCATTTACATTAAATGCTTTTTCATCTAAATATTTTACTCTCAAATAAGCATTTTGTTTTGGGTAATTCATCATAAAAAGGTTGCCATCATGTTTCAAAACTCGCATACTTTCCTTTGTTAATTCAATGTACCATTCAATATAATCATTCCACTTTTGAGTGTAATTTTTTCCTGCATAATTGATGCCAACATTGTAATCAGGGTCTCCATAAATCATATCAAGAGAATTGTCAGGTATTGATTTCAATACTTTCAAAACGTCTTCATTAAAAACCCTATTTCTAAATTTTTCGTGCATAATTACTTTTCTAAATAAGGTTGTAAAAATTCTAATAATTGAGGATTTGAAAGAATACACAATCCTCGCGTTTTTGTAAATTTCTGAATAGTAGTGGTTATCAATTTTACATCAATAACTCCATTAGTTTTCGTACTTTCAATTATATTGCTGATAAATTTACTAATCAAAATAGGTGCGCTAATAAGTGTCAAAATTGTATTTACTCTCCCAACATTTTTCTTTGTATTATCAGAAAAAACAGCGTTTGTTACGTTTGAGTGATATTTTACATCCTCATTCCATGCCAAAATATCAATAAAATTTAGAAATTCCAACAAGCATACTTCTTCTGTTTTGAATTTTTCAGTAAAACCATCTCGTAAAACTAAAAGCTCTAAATTATTAATATGAGTCAATAACCCTTGTGATGGCAAATAACGTAAATTATTATTTACATCTAATTTATGATCAGTAAAATAACAAAGGCGGTACAATAATACAAGTATTTTTTTGAATGCTGCTTGCTGGATTATTGATATTTTTATAAGATATTCCCATATTTGTTCAAATGCCCATCGGTCAAAATCGTGAGCAACGTTTGGTGACATATCATGAATATTTGGCACTTTGCGTAAAGTTTCTTTTCCAGGTTTTAAAAAATAGACTTCTTTTCCGTTAATCAATTGCTTTATAACGGTCTTTACTTGCTCCTCAAAAGTTCCTTGTTGAAAGTTGATTGCTTCTTCAATTAATTTTACTCTTTTTTCAATAAAATTTTTTCCATCAGCGCGACTATTAAAAAGTCTTGCAATGATTTTTTCGTTTTCTGTTCTTTCAATATTCATCTTTTTATTTTCTAGTTAGGGTGCAAAAATATCATTTTTTCACGAATAAACTTTCTCTACGGTTTGATTTTTTTCGGGGTAACTTTCCAGAAAAACTTGCC
>JAIRVY010000074.1 GCA_031253655.1 Bacteroidales bacterium | reverse complement strand
AAACTTACTAAACGAAAAATTAAATCGCTAATAAAAGAAATGATTTATGAACGCAGGATAGGATTGAATTTAGGAGGTTTTGATACAAACGAATTTATACGTAATCTCAAAAAAACACTTACAAATAGTGAACGTGAGGCTATTCCGTTTATTATAGAGGGCAAAGGAATTTTAGACACTTTGAGGGAAGAAAGACCAGATATTGCCGCTATCGTTGATTCTCCGAGCGAAAAAGTGAAAAATGCAGTATCGGAAATAGAGAACAGATTCGATACGATGTGGAAAAAGATAAACAATGCGACTGATGGAAAAGATATAGGTTTTATAGATGAGTATATTACACATATATGGGACTTGAATGAAAGCACGACAGAAATGCAGACAAAGTATAATGCAACACGCAATCGGTACTTAAAACAACGTATTGTTTCATCTATCAAAGAGGGTATGGAACTTGGACTTGTGCCTAAAACGCTTGATGTTGCAGATATTATGCAGATTTACGAAAAACATGCAAATGATGTAATTTATAATACAAAATTTATTAAATTTCTCGAAGAGTTAAACATTGACGGTGAGCCTGTTTTAATGAAAGCAGATGTCGCACCGAATTGGTACGTTAGGATAGAAAATATCGCTTTGGAAAAATATAAGGTTCACCCAGATGTAGCACAATCTGTTCGTATTGTTTTTGGAAACGATAAGATAAATGACAAAACACTTGAAAAAATTGTAAGTTCGGTTGAAGTCGTTAACGGACTTGCAAAGAAAATGAACCTGTCTTTAAGCCTTTTTCATCACGGAGCGTTGACCGAAACGGCTATTGCGAGTAGTGGGTTTAAATCAGCAAAAACAATATTCTACGACATACCCAAAGCGGGATTAAAATCAACTCATCCTGCTTTTATCAATCCAGAACTTACAAGAGATGCAATTTTGCACGGCGTACAACTTGGGGCGACAAGCGATATTCCTGTAAAAGAAATAGCCAATAATACGGCAAAGATTAGAAAATATTTAAAAGATAAGAATATTCACGTAGCGAAAGAATTAGCAGCATTATTAGATGTTGCCAATTCTGCATGGGATAGGGCTTTATGGGATTACCTGCATGACGGCTTTAAAATTTATGGGTACGAACAAATGGCTTTAAAAGTTCGAGAGCGTGGACTTAAAAAAGGATGGAACGAAATAACGATTGAAAAGCAATTAAGGGAAGTAGGTCAACTAATAAATGACGTGTACGGTGGACAAAATTGGGACGTGTTGGGCGTTACTCCTATGCAGTTGCGATTAATGAGGTTTGGTTTGTTGTCTCCCGATTGGCTTGTTTCTTCTATCCGTCAGGCACTCGCACCATTCGGAATTGGTAAATTGTATAATGATTTACCAGAAAACACAAGAACAAGAATGGGTATTAAATTTTGGGTAAATGCGGCGATTGCTTTTGGGGTAGGCATGAACGCTCTGAATTATATATTTAGAAAAAGGGATGAGGAAGAACAAAAAAGATTGATAGAGGAAGAAAATATAAAAATATTAGCACAGAATGCTGTGCGTAAAAAGAAAGGTCTCCCGTCACTTCCCTTAAGGAAAAATCCGTATGATGAGGGTGAGTTAAAACATTGGTATGATTATACTTTCTATGGGAACACAATCGGACACAAAACGCATCTATTCATAGGTAGATATGATGATGGCAGAGAAAAATACTTACGTTGGAGAAAACAGTTTAGGGAACTACCCGAATTACTATTTGACAATGAGGGTTTTAGCATACCATATCCTGCACTTAAAAAAATAGCACAAAAATCAAGTCCTATCATAAATGGGTTTATGCAATTAATGCCATCGGCAACTACTTTGAGTGGTTTTGAAAATAAAGAATTAAAAGAGGCAAAAGGCTGGCGTAAATCATACGAGGCAGGGAAAACGGTTCTTAAAATGTTTTTACCGTATAGCGTAAGCCAAACGAGACCAGATAAAGAACTTACGCCAACAGATTTTGTTATGCCGTCAAGCACGGGAATGTCAAATTGGAAAGCGATAAATTTATTTATGAAAGGTATAAAAAACGAAGATTACGAATATGTAAGAGATGTTTATACAGGGTCGCAACGTAACGGATTAAATGCAGTAGATTTATTAAAAACGGCTGCAAAAAGAGTAGATAGTGAAAAAGCAAAAAGAATTGTAAAGGAATTAGAATCTATAATAGAAATAGAAAATGCAATCAATGAATATGATTTAAAAGGAGACGAAGCAAAAAAGAACGGAGTTAAAGATGAAAATAACGAATATTACAAAATCGCTGATAGAATATATAACAGATATGTACGTGAATTAGACATAAAACACATAGAATTTGAGACTACTTTTGAGGATGTTTTGAAAGATTTGGAAGATAGCGGTATAATAGATAGAAAATATAAAATTAAAAAATAAAATTTTGAATTATGGATTACACGACAATAGATATAAGGCGGATACGCAGGCGTATTTCGGGCAGGGAAATACCTACAATGTATACTGTGGACAACGTAGATACTACTACTTACGAAATAGACCAAGAAGAGAACCTGAAAACCTTACAACTGTGGCAGCGGTATTGGGAAGACCTATCAGATTTTAGAAGGCGTTACATTCGTAATGTAGATTATAATTTTAATAACCAATTAGACGGCATCGCAATAGATAACAAAGGAAGGCGTAAAACTCAAAAACAAATTGTACGTGAACAAGGAAAAACTCCTGTAATTATAAACGTAGTACGTGAAATGGTACGTACTATTTTAGGACAATACAGGTTAAACCCAAGTAGAAGTATTGTTTTTGCACGTAAAGAAGACGACAAAGTATCAGGTGAAATGCTTACACTCGCACTGCACGCTGCGTTAGATAGAAATAATTTTAGAGAATTAGACGCTCAAATGATGGAAATAAACGTTTTGAGTGGTTTTTCTTGTTCGAGAATTACAGATAAATTTTACGATAGCGAAGTAGAAACAGACGCATATATTACAAATATTAACCCTTGTATGATGTTTTTTAATGGAGACGTACAAGACGTTAGGGGCGATGATATATGCGTAATAGGTGAAATTATTGAAACTACTGTGGACAACGTTATTGCTACATACGCAAAAAATTATAACCAATTATTAGCATTAAAAAAAATATTACAGCCAATATCAAGTGAATTTATTGGTGGACAGAAGGCTTTGAGTGGCAATATACATAAACATAGTGATTTTCTTATTCCAAGCGTTTCCTCAAATGTTAGAATATATTACGGTTGGACAAAAAAAAATGAATTTCGTGTAGTCAGACTCGACCCTATTGATGGCAGTCGAGAAGTTATAAAAGCGGGTATCGGCAGACCTAATGCCGAAAGTATTGACGAAATTATATTTACTATTGTTTCAGAAAATACAAAACGTGCAGAATGGCTTGCTAATAATGGCTTCTCACCAGACGATGTACAAAAAAGTTTAATAGAATGGGAAGTAATAAATTATAATTTTTGGGAGTACAAGGTACTTACTCAAAATGGTTATTGTATTGCGAGTGGCGAGAGTCCGTTTGCACACAAATCGCACCCGTACACTATAAACTTGAGACCTCTTATAAATGGAAAAGTTGCAGGTTTGGTAGATGATATTATTGATATTCAAGATATTATTAACCAAAATTTTATGATGTTTAAATGGATGATTGAGGCTTCTGCAAAGGGATTATTATTAGTTCCCGAAGACACAATTCCTGATGGAATGGATTTAAGCGATTTTGCAGAAGAATGGGGACGTGTTGGAGGCGTTGTTAAAATACAATTAAAACCTGG
>JAIRVY010000172.1 GCA_031253655.1 Bacteroidales bacterium | reverse complement strand
ATACGGCAAGTCTCTTTTATTCCGGGTATTTCGGCCTTAGCATCAACAGCAAATCCGGCCGGAGTGTCGAAATATTCTTTGTAGTCCGTAAATTTCACTAAATAAATATTGTCTTTATTTTTGTGAAAACGGTCGTAGCTCCATTCATCATATACCCACAGGGTGATGAGAATACAAGCGGTCAGGCTCACGGTCAAGCCTGTGATGTTGATGATCGAATATAAGCCGTTGCGGCGAAGATTGCGGAGGGCGATTTTTAGATTGTAAAACATGATTTATTGGGTTTAAGGTGCACGGTTCAAGGTGCACGGTTATTAAATTCTTTTTTACGCGTCGAACAATTGTCAAGAAGCAAGTCTTATGCCAAAAGCACAATAGCCTGTATTTTATGCGTTTATGAATTTGTATGGATGTAAATATCGTACGGTTTTGTTACAGTATATGTTCGTTTTCGGACACTATGAAAATCTTTGACCACACTGGAAATGGGACTCATATTACCCACAGGACAATGAGAATACAAAAAGCAAATTATGGTATATGAATCAATGTCGTTTCATTACGGTTAAAGATTACATTAACAAGGTAGTTTATAATAAGTTCTTTTTGGTACGGGTTCAAATCCCAATTTTTGTGCTAACTTCAACGAAGCAGTATTTTCAAACCGACATGACCACACAGGCTCATAATTATTTTGCAAACAATAGTCAATCAAAACGGAACAGGCATACTGCGCCAATCCTTTCCCTCTATATTCCCCAACAGTTTCGATGCCGAGTTCCAAATAGTTATCGTGGATATAAGCGGAATATGCAGTTGACGCTAATTTATTGTCATAAAACAAACTAAAACCTACCCCATGCTTGCAAAAATGTTCGGCATCTTTCCAAAAAAACATTGGAACAACACTTCCTTTCATGTCGTTGAAAATCTCTTTGTCTGTCGGTACAATTTTGCAGTTGATTTTGGGAGTGTTTTGTTTAAAAGCAAAGTAAGTTTCCTGATTGAATTTGAAATTCACCCGTCCGTTTAGTTCCACTTTACCCTTTGCGGTATTGGAATTGTCCGAATATTTTACCAAATCGCTGCCAAACAAATCTTTAAGTTTGTCATCCCAACTATCCGGGAATACTTGCATCCATTCGTATTTATCTCTTGATTTATCTTTGTTCAAAGCATGTTCCTTGAATTGGCGATTAAACTCTTCATTGTCGGGATTTCCAAAAAGCAAAGACATTCCATAAGGGTGCACAATATAAAAAGTATTTGGCGAGTTCACATCATCAACAAAAACTTTACCCTGCAAATGTTTCTCAATCACTGTTCGAGCAAATAAAGTGTTGATGGTCGCCTTTTTTAATGGCGCCAACACTTTATTATATGCGCTTTCTTCTAATAAAATCATCCTATTGTTCATTTCTTTATACATTTCTATAAATTTTTTTATTCTAATTCAAAGAGTATTCCTCGATGAAAGTTGCTCACTTTTTTAAATTTTATACTCATGCCTCAATGATTTCTGTCTTTTATCATATTCTTCTGCCAATTTATGAGCAAAAACCAAATTCACTCCTACTAATCCAAATCCTATTATTGTCCACAAAATAATTTCCGAAATCTGGAATACGTTATTGGAAATTATCTCATACAATGAATAAACGCAGTAAATCAATGCAAAAAAAGTTGTACAAATGGCTGGTATGTATCGTTTCAAAATTATCCATTGCGCCAAGTGTACTAACAAGTGTACAAAAAATCCCATAAACGCAGCAAGCCACAGTAGATAATTGTCAAAAATAACAGAGCCGACAGTTATCAAGCTCAACAAGACAAATTCTTCTGCTACGGCAAGTGCAAATGCAGAAATTGATAAATTTTCCATACGTGGTAAAAAACGTTTTGATATTTTCGGAAATTTTTCAGTCAGATAATCCCTGTTTTTGTTAATCCACGGTTTGAAGAATATTATTTCCTCAAAGTCGTGTATCATAAACACAATTGGAAGTAACCAAACTATTGTATTTATCCATTGTTAATTACCTTTATAATGTTCTATGTCTATCATCCTAATTTAACAATACCTTTGTCATCTTTGTCAAGCCGTTTCATTCTTTGTCGGGTAACTTGTGCCTATTATTTCTTCCATTTGGTTATTAAGTACCTCTATAAATTTATTATAATTTTCTGGTTGGAATCTGTTCTGGTAGAAAAGGAGCATTCCCATGACACAAAAGCGAAGTTGGCGCTTCTTCTTGTCTGCCAATTCTCTGTCAAATATATTTTGAGCGATACAATACTTCCAATGCGGTTCACATAACCTGTCGAGAAATGTGTAAATCAATTCGGATATCGATTGTTTGTTTCCGATATTACCCATTCTTTCAAGGAAAAAGAGTTCGAATACGCCCGAATATTCCGTAAAATATTCGACGTATGCCTGTACGGTTGCTTTAATCTTATCTTTTCCCTGCCCGCTTTTCTTGATTTTACTTTTGACGGCTGTTTCACATTCTGCCTGAAAATCTCTCACACACTCAAAAATCAAATCATTCAAGTCTTTGAAATAATTGTAGAGCGTGGCATACGAATAACCTGCCTTGTCCGCCACGCTGCGAACGCTAACGACCGACAATCCTTCGCCTTTCAATAACTCCTTTGCCGCATCAATAAAGTACCCTTTTATGCGTTGTTCCTGAATTTCTTTCTTGTCCATACTTTAACAATTTTATAATTTAACAATATTAATTTATTTGACGCTGCAAAGATAATTAATATTGTTCATATCACAAAATTTCTTGGAAAAAATCATTTGAAGTAATCCGCTTTTATTTTCATCGCACTCTTGTTTTGACTGCAAAATTACTACTTTTTGTAATTGGAACACGGCAAAAGCCAACTATTCAAAAAAATCTGAACAAATTTCATTTTCTGCAAAATATTGTTTCGGCGTCAAACCACTCAACGATTTAAAGTCGTTGATAAAATGTGATTGGTCGAAATACCCGCTCTCATAAGACAATTCGGTCATATTCAAATTGTTATTTTGCTGTTTTTGAAATATGGCGGATTGAAAGCGAATGATTTTTAAATATTTTTTAGGACTAATTCCGATATGTTCGGCAAAAATTCGTTCAAATTGTTTACGGCTCAAACAAGCCTCCGAAGCCATTTGATTGACATTGATATTTCCGTAAGTTCGCTTTATCAACTCTGCAATATGATTTATTCTTCGGAACTCAAAATCGTCAAAATTACGGCTAAGAAATTTTTTCCGGTGCTATGAAAAATATCCGGCCATTCTATAGAGGGAAAAATCTTTGTCTCTAATACCATAGTTTGCCGAAATGAACCGCTGAATTTTACCGTTTAATTGTTCCGCCTTTGCATTGGTATGACCCCAGGAAAAGAAGTTGAGGATTTCATATTCATGCTTTCTAATCATTTTAACAACCGATATAAATTCTTTTATCTCTGCGTTCTTAATACTGTAATACCATTTGTATAAATTCTCTCTTATCTCTGTTTTATTCAACTGGCAATTGCTTCTATCGTACCATTTTTTGAAATCCTGGCTTATCTGATAAGCCGTTTTCAAATCCTTGTGGTTTTCAAAAACGCTGTCCATCAATTTCTTCCCCGCTTCACTCCATTTATTTGGGGATTGAGTTAACCGGTAACGGCAGTGTTTAAGCAGTTCTATTTCATAAAGTATCGCCTTGTCTTGCTCAGTCTTTTCTTTCCCTTTGGACAGTTTTTCCCCAAGTTCCTTTTTGATGCGGGAACGAACATCCAAAACAGCATCATATACATACTGCATCACATGAAACTTATCTACCACCTTTTGAGCATAAGGCATCTGTTCGTGGCACAACTTCAGATAAGTGGGACTCATATCAAGGCTAATACTTCGTATCTTCAACAAGTCTTTGTCAAATAATCGCATCGCTTTTTCCAACTCTTCTGTCCGAGTACTCTCTATCAGCATAGCTATCTTGCCTGTATCCGTATTACTCATAATAGTATAGCCTTCATGTCCTATCGATTTGTCGTCGATACTCATTCGCTCGCCAATGTTATCCGGCTTAAACACATATACCGGTTTTTCTTCCAAAATCTCTCCCGTATTTTCTTCGACTGTGATGACAGTATTTTGAGGCCATTCTCCGGATTTCCTGTCCGGCTCGTAATCACTCAGATGATTACGATACCAATGGTATAACGTACCTGGAAGGATATCCCACATCCGTGCGACTACTGCTATATTAACCGGAAAAGATTCTATCTTCTTCTTTTAAAAAAACACCCAATTCGGGAACCATACGCAAGCCTTTAAGTGTCAAACTGTAACCGTTGCTGAAGTGTTCATCCCGATTGCTCCGCTTATACCGGCGACGGTAGAGGCGCAAGTAGACAGGCTTGCACACAAAACTGTGACTCAGCATCTCTAACGGGTCACAGTAACCATCAAGAACAACATCGGAATAACTCTGTAATGCTTCAGGAATTCGCTCTTCTTTCTCGTGCATCTCTATTACCCAACGACTCTTACTCTCCTTGGCATCATAGATGCAAAAATCTTTCAAAATGTGTTCCGGTACCAACATTCGACTTATTGTATCGTACAATTTTTCTACCGGAGGAGCTACTTTGCGTTTTCTTCCCATGATTTATGCTCGTTTTATGTTAGACCATAAAGGTAAGGCTTTTTTTCATAGCACCGGAAAAAATTTCTTAGCCCAAAAAATGTTGTGTTTACGTTTGGTATGGTACAGGGATGAACAGGGCAGAAAATACAGGTTCATTACCAATAATTGGGATATAACCGATGATGAAGTCGCTTTACTTTATAAAAACCGGTGGTCTATCGAGACCTGCTTCAAAAAAATAAAACAAAATTTTCAACTTGCCTACTTCTATTCCGATACGGAAAACGGCATAAAAACTCAGATTTGGTGTACTTTGATAGCTTATCTGCTTTTACAGGTAATCCAGACGAAGATGGAAAGCGAAAAAGCATTCTCAACCATAGCGGCTTTGATAAGGATACATTTGATAAGCCATTTAGATTTGAAATGGGTAGTAACCGAAGGCAGACGTGCATATACAAAACGCTCAAAGAGTAGAAATAAAAGCCCGACAATTTATTATAAATCGCTTTTCGAGGGGGAGGTCGGTTTTTGAAAATAGAAAAATCGATTTGTAACTAATTAAGTAGTAACAATATAAAAATGTAAATCGATAAATTTCAAAATTAGTCGGT
>JAIRVY010000138.1 GCA_031253655.1 Bacteroidales bacterium | reverse complement strand
CCGTTTGGAAGCGTAATTGTAATTGTGCGACCATATATCTTCGGCGCATCGTTCCACTGTTGTTCTATTCCTATTAACGCTTCCTGTTGTGTTTTAGATTGTTCTTTTTCGTGTTTTTTTTCGTTTTTATCTTTTTGTTCTTCGTTTTTTTCTTTTTGTTGTTTTTCTTTTTGTTTTGCTATTTCAGTTATATAATCATCATAAACTGCCTTTTTTGCTTTTAATTTTTCTACTTTTGCATTTTGTTTGATGTCACCTAAATCGTTTTGTAAGGTTTTTTGTTCTTTTTCTAATTCTTTACCTAATTTTTCTTTTCTTTGTTTGGCTACTATAAGTGCGTATTCTTTTCCTTTTTCGTATTCCCAATATTGCAATACATCGGCATCGCTCATTTTATTTTGGTCTATTTTGCCTGTTTTTTTATTTTTTGGTAAACGTTCATAAAATTTTTCTTTTTCTGCAATATTTTCTGTAGAACTGCGTTTATCATTAAAATTTGCTTGTGTAGGAACAATGTCCGACTGACCATTTTGGTTTTCAGGTAAGTACCATTCAGACCTGTTGGCAAGTTTATTATAAGCGATAGTACCATTGGTTAATTCTTTGGCTATCGCTTTTTTATCTGCTATATGGCTACTAACAGAGACTTCCATCCCATCTTGTTTTACTGTTACATTTTCAAAAAACACATATTTTTCACCGCTACTATTTGTGAATATTTTTATAAATAAAAGTTTTGTGCCCCGTTCTGCATTTTCTTGTTCTGCTTGTTTTTCAATAATTACATCAGGATTTTCAAGTGTAGGTTTAACCATTCCAAACTCAGTACTTCTTCCTTTGGCTTGCATTTTTAAATATTGATTTTCGCCCATTTGCACATCGCCGATTGGCGTTTTCACCATTCCATCCTCGCCAAATTGAGCATACCAATTTTCAGGTGTAAATTCGAGTACAGGTGCATTTTCTGCATTTTCTTCCATAATAGCAATAAAATGCTCGGCTTGCTGTTCTGTAAGCCTTTCTATTTGTTGTTGTTGCTTAGCCTTGTCAATATACCCATCTGGATGTTTTTTTATAAATTCTAATTCTTTTTCTTCCGCAAGAGCCGCATTTAATTCTTCTTTATTATCAGGATTATTTAAAAAATCTTTTTCTTCTTCTGTAAGTTCATTATGTCTTTTTCCATTTATTTTTTCAATAATACTATTTATAATATTCTGACGACCCGTATCTATTTGTTTTTCTTTTTTCTCACTTATAATAACTGTTTCTTTATCTTCCGAAACTTTGGCATCATATTCCTTACTATAATCGCTATCATTAAATTTTTTAATAAATTCATTCGCCTCAGCCTCCTCACTCATTTTACACTCAAAAGAACCATCTTCTATGCTACTAACAATAAACTCTTTTCCATTGAATGTTTTTTTTATTGCTGTTTTTACGTTTGATAGGTCTGTAATCGGCTCGCTACCATCAGAAAACTGTATAACATTTTGCCCTTGTTCGTTTTTTGTTATCGTTCCTTTTTTTATATTGTTGTCAATATCGACGACATCAACGACAGTTCCTTCCTTTGCATCAGTAAAATTTTTAATTTCTACCAAGCCTTCTTGTGCAGCTACGTTAATAGTCGCCTCCATCGTGGCAATAGAAGTTTTGCCAAGTAACTCTGATTCTTTATTTAATCTTTCGAGAACTATATCTACAACATTTCTTGACTCTAAATCTTTTATATTATCTTTGTGTATAATTCTTTCCTTAAATACACCTTTATGACCTTGTTCGTTTGGTTTTGCGTATTTTTCATAATATCTAACTAAACAAAAATTATTTTGTTCATCAATAACAAATACAGACGTTCCGTCTGGCATATCTTCATGCCCTTGCGTTTTACCTTCTTTTATTATAATCTTTCCATTTTCTAACTTACTACTACAAAGTTCTAAAGTAATTTGTAATGTTTGTGTCGTTTTTTCATTTATTAACTTATTTATTTTTTGTTGAAATTCACCATTTGTATCTAAATACATTTTTTGTGCTGCTTTTTCGTATTTATCCGCTGTCTCTTTGTTTTCAAAGTCTTTGCTGTATACAACATTGCCCTTCACATCAAAAATATCAATACGATTGTCTTCTCGTTTTATTTCAATAGGAATACCATTTAACGCTTTGCTTGTTAGCCTTTCAAAAGCATCAGACGTAAAATTCAGATGTTCTTTTAAATCATTTAAAAATTTACGTTCTTTTTCATTTAAAAATCCATTATCTTCCCGTTTATAAATATTATTTAAAAAATCTTTTAAAATTTCTATTTCTACCTCGTTTAAATTTTCCTTGTAAATAATGCTTTGTATTTCTTTTGGAAATAAATCAATATTTTCATTTATAGCATAATCCAAAGCAGCGTTATTTAATTCTTTATATTTAATAACACATTCGGAAAGTGATTGTCTGTATTTCTTATATATAATTTTTTCTCCTTCAGTGAGTTCGGAATACTTTTTATCTAATATATAATTCAAATATTCCCCGTCTATTCTTAATTCATTTATTGTTTTATCAAAAGCTTCATCGCCAAGTTGTGGCACATAACGAAATAAATTTTTGCTACCATTAATAATATCTTTTTCTGTTTTATCTAATAATTCTTTGTTGTATTCGTAATAATTACCAGCGTAAAATAAATATTCTAATTTTCGTTTTGTTTCGTGACTAACATTTTCGTCTCTCATTACTTTATCAACATTCGGAAATAAGTTTTTTAAATTTAATTCATTGTTTGCCGACTTGTCTCCACGAAACATGTTTTTTACCATTTGAGTAAAATTACTACCATCGATTCCAACCTTATTTATTTGTTCTATGTCCGACTGATTAAATTCTATATTATTATTATTATTTATTTCTTTTCCGAATGTTCCCTTAAAATGTTTTACTCTCATAGCAACCATTAAAGCAGCCATGTCTATAAAATACTGTGCATTCTCTTTTGAATCTATTGGTTCACCTGCTATAATGCCTTCTATAACTTCTGGTGAAACAAATACTGCTGCCTCTAACGGAACGCCAACGCCAAACTTAACGGCTACCTGTCCTACATGATTGTTTATTTTTTTCGCAAGCATCCCTGTACCGAAACCTACTCCGCCAACAAGAAAACCGAGTATAGCATCTTTTTTAGCAGCATCGCCGATAGCATAAAAATCATAACCGTTGCCTTGATATACTTGGTTAGCAAATTCTTTACTCGCAGCAAAAAAACTAAAAGAACCACTACCCGAAAACGCTGATTGTGTAAATTTTGATACATTTGGTGCTACGTTTGTTGTAATCATTTTAAATGTTTTATTTGCAACAAGATTTTTTATCCTTCCTAGTGCGATTTTTTTTGCTCCGCTTAATAGTGCTTTTGATACTAAACCACCAACAATAGCGCCAGGAATAAATAAACCCGTCGCGCCGTCTATTGATAAACTTAATACTGTTGCAAGCGTTTCTGTTAGTAAACCAGCATCAAATTCATTCAAACCCTCTTGTAGTAATTGCTTTTCTAACGTTGATTTATTGAATCCTCCTAATAACAGCCCTATTCCACTGCTTGAAAAACCCTTCTTTAAAATATATTCAATATGACCTTCTGGTACATTCTGTTTTCGTAAATGGTCAATTATAACATTTTGAGACTGCGTTATTACCTGACTATATACTCGCTCTATTGCAGCATTATATTTTATAAGTTCTTTTTCTAATTCTCTATTGTATATTTCTAATTCTTTTGACGTAAGTTTGCTTAATTGATTTTTAAAAGTGTTGTTGTCCATTCCTTTGTCTGCGTTTTCTAATTCTTTCTTTATCCTTTTAGCATCTTCGTCTTTGCCTACTTTTTCTATTGCAAATTTTTGTGCTTTATCAAGAAAGTCTGGATTAGATAATGTTCTTTCAATAGTTTGTTCTATTGTAATTTGTGTTCCCCGATAAAATGGGTTTTTTAAATCTGAATCATAAATAACAGATTCACCCTTTCTGCCAACAGCACCTCTATGTGTTTTATTATACTCTTTTTCGTAAATACTTATAATATCTTTACGCAAAGTATGGTTTTCAATTTCTTTTTTTACACGTTCACTCTCTACATTATATTTATCATATTCTAATTGATGTTTTTCTAAATTTTCCAAACTCCAAATATTATCGTCTTTTTTTTCTGTCGTTGGTAGTATTGGATATTTTTTATTTAGTTCTTTTTCACGGTACTCTATTTCTTGTTCTTTCGCTTTTAAATAGTTTTCATCTATTTGTTTTTTTTGATTTATATTTTCATAATATTCGTCGTAATTAATAGGTTTTTCAAATGTATATGGTTGCTGTTCTGGTCTTTGTGGTAGCGTTTGCGTTGGAGTAGGCTTTGCGGAAGTTTGAGCCTGCTGCGTAATTGGATTGCTCGCTGCAACTTTTTGTTGTTGCGTGGCTACTTCTTTTTGAGTGGAAACAGGAGCGGTAGTAGGAACTTGTTTTTTTTGTTCCACTTCCCTTTCGGCAGCACGCTCACGCATTTCGGCTTCTGCACTTTCTAAAACTCTTTGCCAATGTGGTTTTTTATCTACTCCTGCCATAACTTTTAATAATCATAATTAAATCCCGCAATGGTTAAATCTCTTAAAATTTCACCAAGCATTTTTTTGTCTTCAATATCCTTGTCTGTTTGTGATTGTTTTTTTTCTATATTTTTTAGATGATTTATAATTTTTTGTGTAACAACTTTCAAAAAAACTTCATTATCGCTTTCCGTCCAACTAACTTTGTTATTAAAAACATCATACTTTTCATAGCCTATTGTTTTTCCACGTCTGTCTTTTATAGGTTTTAATCCATCTTTATGAAGTGAACTCTCAATAATGTCCATATATTCTTTTGGTATAATGCCTGATATTATACTAATTTTTTCACGTGCAACATTTGCAGCAGCGGGAAGATGTTCTTTTAAATATGACCAACTATAACTACTGCCATCGCCAATAGGGTATCTTCCTGTTATTTGTTTTGATTTACTACTACTCGTACTTTTTCCTGCTTTTTTTTTCTCTAATTCATATTTAGAATTTTCATAGGTTGTATAACCACCGCCAGACGTTGTGGTCGTTGATATCTTGTCTCCGTGTGTTTTACTATCAAAATATGCTTTACGCCTCGCAATTTCGTGGTCAGAAGCCTGTTTGTAATAATCTTTTAAATGTTTATTATATTCTGATAATTCTTTTTGATGCATATCACGTTCTTTTTCTAATAATTCTAATTCTTTTGGTTCTTGTATATCCCTTTTCCTTACCGAAGCACCTTTTGCTAATCCGCCAATTTCACCAAGTAAAACAAGTCCTTCGCCGACAGACTTCCACATTGCTGTACGTCTCAATCGTTTTTCACGGTCTGCATCTTGCTCTGGTTTAATTGGCTCTCTTATTCCTAATTCTCGTCTTAAAACGTCCCAAGTAGGTATTTCGTTCCAATCTTTGTAATCAGAAATTTTGCTTGTATCAGTGCGCGTTATTGTTGTCGATGTTGATGGGTTTCCTATTCTTTTGTTGGCAATAACCATATTTGTGTCTGACGGCTGCTGCGTTCCTGTTGTCTGTGCTGGCGATGCTGCGGGAGCTTCCGCCGTTGTGTTCTGTGCGACACTACCACCAACGACGCCATCGTCATCTGTAAATTTAAACTCATTCTGTCGGTACCAAGTATCTTGGTCGTTAGCGTAATTAAAATCTAATAAACTATCAAACACACTATCTATACCACCTGAACTATATTTTTTTTCTTCTTCTTCTTTTTTCATAACTCTAAACATTCATTAACTTATTCAAAGCCTCAAATTTTTTGTCTAATTCTGATAACTTATTATTTGTTTCCGCAGCATCTACTTCAGTTTCACGTCCTTTTTCTTTGAAAATATATTTCAGAGTACATTTCATAAAATCAAGCCTCGCTACGTCAGGAACTTGTGGACTATTCCAAATTTTTTTAAATTCTTTTGTGTCCATAACGGTTTCAATGATTTTAAAAAAATCTTTGCTTTCCCGCTCGGCGTCTAAAACGCTCTGCATCCCCGTTGCTATTGCTTTTTTACTGTAACCCATCAATAACGCCCTCCATAATGTTTGTTAGGATTGCCACCTAAATAATTATTTTTACTATTGTAATTATTATGATACATTTTTAAAATATCATCTAACAACATACCTTGCGTGTAACCATTATTTGCAATTTCAGAAATATCATTACCGCTCAATTGGTCGTTATTCATCCCGCTGACTGCTTGCTTCCCAGAAGTCATTAAATTGTTTGTAACTGCGGCATCATCTGTCGATGGTGGCGTTGTCGTATCGCCACCCGTACTATTTTTCTTGCCTATACCACCAAAATCTTGGCTCATAATACTATTTCCAACTTTTGCACCATTATCTCTCAAATTTAACGCCGACTGGTTCTCTTGGTCAGCAATTCCCATTCGCAGATTTGCCATTGTGTTATCGCCTGCAAATTTATTTTGATACGCAGCACCTTTTAATTGATTTACCATTCCCAAGATACCAAGCCTGTAATTAGTTCCCATTCCTGCAAGGTTTCGCATATTGTCTGTAAGTTGTTTGTTTGCTGTCTGTACGCCTGCTTGTTTTGCCTCGTCTGTAAGTTCACGCTTTAAACCATTTGCCGTAGACTGTTTTATAGCATCATCGTACTGCTCCTTCATTTCGGTAACCATTCCTTTGCCAGCAGCGGTCTCCATAAAATTACCTTCTGTGTTCTTTAACATTTCAGCCTCAGCCTGCTGCTGACTGTACATTGCATCTTGTTTCTGTTCTAACTTATCAGCCTCAGCCTTTGCTTTGTCATTCGCTCGTTTTGACTTTACAGCAGCATAAATGGAAGTACCGAGCTGTATTGCCAAACCAATGATTGCTGCAATAGGTACAGCTGCATATTGTGTCATCGGTTCTGCAAACTCAATTACAGGAAAATTATTTAAAACATCTAACAAAAATATTGCTACTATCATAATTCAAAATTTTTAATTTTATGCAAAGGTAA
>JAIRVY010000053.1 GCA_031253655.1 Bacteroidales bacterium | reverse complement strand
GCTGCCAATTGCCATTTTGTTCCGGTGGGAAATCCGCCGCCGCCCCTGCCACGCAATCCGCTTTTAAGAATTTCTTGAATAATATCTTCGCTACTGAGGTTTGCTACCTTTTTTATGGCTGAATAACCTCCTCTTTTTTCGTAATCTTCTATTGATTCGGGGTTGATAATTCCGCAGTTGCGCAAAGCCCACTTTACCTGTTCATTCAGATAACTGTTTTCGGTCGCATCAAAATCAGGAGAATAAACTACTTCTTCTACTAAAGTTTTACCATTTACGATATGATGTTGGAAAATATTGATAATTTTTTCTTCGGAAACGCGTCCGTAAATCACGCTTTTTTCATCCATATCTACTTGCACTAATGGTTCGCAGTAGCACATTCCCACGCAATTTGTTTTTTCCAATTGAAACAGATTTGGATTTTGTCTTTTTAAATCTAAAAGACGGTCATATATTTTTTGGGCTCCTGCTGCCAATCCGCAACTTCCCAAGCCTACTTTTACTACACAATTATTTTTCATTGTTCAAAATTTTTAATATGGTTAATAGCAGTTTCTCGGTTTAGTTTTCCAAAAGTTTCTTCGCCTATCATCATGGCGGGCGCTAAGGAGCAACAGCCTAAGCAAGAAACAGATTCGAGTGTGTATTTGCCATCGGGTGTGGTTTCGCCGTCTCCAACTTTTAAGTATGCGGATATTTCGTCCATCACGGCATTAACATTCTGCACGTGGCAGGCGGTTCCTTTGCAAATCTTGATGGAATATTTTCCGGAGGGAGATAATTTAAATTGTGCATAGAAAGTTGCCACCGCGTATAACTCTCCCAATGTGTAATTTAATTCCGCTTCAATGAATTGGAGCGCCGGTTTGGGCAGGTAAGTATAAACCGTTTGCACTTCTTGCAATAGGGCAATTAGTCCCTCTTTTTTTCCTTTATATTTGGCAACGATAGCTTTAACTAAAGCGATATCTATCGCATAGTTAAGCGGGATTTCTTCTATTTTGATTAGCCTTTTTATTCTCATTTAAAGATATTTATTTGATTAATTTATGTTTATTATTATTCGTAAACTACAATATACACCTCTTCATTGGGCTTTTGGAGATTGAGCTGTTCTCTGGCGTATTTTTCCAACTTTCCGGCAGTGTCTTTTTCTAACTGCTCAAAAGTATAGGTATTGTTGATTTGGTTTTTTGTATTGGCAATATTTTCGTCTAACTGTTTGATCTTTAAGCCTAATTCTCTATGTTTGTGAAAATTGTTTTCTGAAAAGAAAAACAGATAGACAAAAAAAACAATCAAAGTGCCTACACTTGTGATTAAAAAAAAATTTCGTTTTATCATTACAAAATGTGTGTAAAAAATGAGCGACAAAAATAAGAAAAATCAAATAAAAAACGTTTCTTTGCAAGTTCAATTAAATGAGAAATATGATAATAAACAGCATCAGATACTTATAAAGAATGGAAAAAAAAATTAATAAATTTGACGACAAGGATTTTTCTCAAGGAGAGAATTTAGAGCAATATTTAGACGCTGATATTCGAACACCCATTTCTGAGGAGTCAAAAAAGATTTCAGAAAACACATTTCATACCCGTGGACTTACTGCACCTCCTGATATTGACGAGTCGCACTGTATGAAATACAAATTAAATTGCTGCAAATTAGCAACCCAGGATTGGATAGGTGAATTAGAGATTGACGCTTCTTTTAATGAATTTCCGGTTTGCGAGGTTAGATTTAAAAACTGTCATAAAGATTTTTTTATTCTTCCTGAGGAGGGAAAGTTTAATGTTGGAGATATTGTTGCGGTTGAATCGCAATCAGGACACGACATTGGAATTGTTTCTTTGTTAGGGTTGATTGTAAAAAAACAATTAACCAAAAAGAGAGCCAAATTGGAAGAGATTACAAAAAAGCTTTACCGGCACGCTCGTGTTGCAGACATAGACAAATGGATTTCCACTATAGAATTGGAAAATACTACAATGCTTTCTTCAAGATATATTGCCTGGGATTTGAATCTGAACATGAAAGTAAATGATGTTGAATATCAGGGAGATGGTACAAAAGCGATATTTTATTATACTGCTGAGGACAGGGTAGATTTTAGGGAGTTGATAAAAATCTTAGCCGAACAATTTAAGATAAGAATTGAAATGCGACAAATAGGCGTTCGGCAGGAGGCGGCAAGACTGGGAGGTATTGGCACTTGCGGAAGAGAACTCTGTTGTGCTTCGTGGCTCACAGGATTCCAATCTGTTTCTACGGTAACTGCCCGTACGCAACAACTCACTTTGAATCCTCAAAAATTAGCAGGAATGTGCGGAAAACTAAAATGTTGCCTTAATTTCGAACAAAGTACATACCTTGAAGAGTTAAAAGCATTTCCACCTCCCAATGTGCATCTGCTCACGCAAAAAGGAAAATGTTTTTTTAATAAAATAGACATTATGAAAAAGATGATTTGGTATCATTATGCCAATGATAACTCAACCATCTTTGCCATACCTTTGAAAAAAGTGAATGAAATCATTGAAATGAATAATGTCGGAAAAAGACCCGAAACTTTAGAGGAATTTGCAGTAGTAAATCAAAAGAAAGTAGATGAAGGGATAAGTTATAGTTTGGATGATTTAAAAAAGATTGAAGACAAATAAAAATTAGCCATTAATCATTAATAATTATACACCATTTTTCTGTCTTGGTGTAATTGTTTAACAAGTGCTTTTGTGTTAGAAAATTTGATTTCGTTACGAATTTTATACAAAATTTGAAAAGAGACATCCTGGTTATATATCACTTCATTAAATTCTAAAATATGAATTTCGATTGTAGTTTCAAGCAAATCAAAAGTAGGTCGTGTCCCCACATATAGCATCCCTTTGAAAGTCTGATTATTAACTTTAACTTCCGCAACATAAACGCCACAATTAATATTTAACTCATTATTATTCAATAAAATATTGATAGTAGGGAAGCCATAACTCTTACCCTTCCCGAGTCCACGAATTACTTTTCCGTTATAAATTTTATGCATAAAATGGAGCAATTTTTGTAATGCAAAAATATAATTTATTTGCTATGAATAGATTTAATAATTATTATTTAAAAAACGCTGTAAAACGTGATTATACTATATACAAAGTTTTTTAAAAATCAAGTAGTGGGGAGATTTTTTTTTAACTTTTTTTTGTTCATTTTTGAGCATTCGAAATTTGATAAAAAAAATATTGTTAATTGTTTTATAGTAAAAAGATTATAGTTTATTATGGGAAGCGAAGTTGCTAAAATCACAAAAGATTTTAAAAAAGTATGGGAAAATTGCTTGACGATAATTCGTGATAATGTAGATGGACAAAATTTTCAAACCTGGTTTCTCCCTATTGTACCGGTTGGGATAGAGAAAACAACTCTTATTTTGCAACTCCCCTCTCATATGTTTTACGAATGGTTGGAAGAACACTACATTAATTTACTGAAAACAGTCATAAAAAAAGAATTGGGTAGTTTTGGAAAACTGCAATACCGTGTTGTAATGGAAAAAAAATCTTCTGGAATCGACTCGCAAACCATTAATTTGTCCTCAAACCCCAGGCATACTATTTCAAATCCGCCGATTAGCATACCAATCGAAATGTATAAAACCGGAAATAAGGAACTTCCAACTCCCTTTGTAGTTCCGGGAATTAAAAAGCATAAAATACCTTCCAATTTAGTGGAGACATACAATTTTGATAATTATGTGGAAGGCGAATGCAACAGAATGGCAAGAACTGCAGGATGGGCAATAGCAAAAGATCCCGGAGGAACTTCTTTCAACCCTTTCTTTATTTATTCAGATGTTGGACTCGGAAAGACTCACCTGGCACACGCAATCGGCCTTCAAACCAAAGCAAATTTTCCCAACAAAACTGTCTCCTACATTAATGCCGATACTTTTTACCAACAATATTTAGAAGCCTGCAAAACCGGAAACAGAAACGACTTTATACTCTACTATCAATCTATAGATGTGCTTATTATTGATGATGTAGAACATTTAGGAACCGGAAATAAAGTCTCCACACAGGAGGCATTCTTTCACGTTTTCAATCATTTGCATTTGCAAAAGAAACAAATTATCATTACTTCCGATAAATCTCCGGTGGATATTACCGGCTTTGAAGCACGAATGCTCTCCCGTTTTAAATGGGGCTTAACCGTTGAACTTACAATTCCTGACTTTGACACCCGTATTAAGATATTGAATAAGAAATTGGAAAGTAACGGCATTACTTTTCCCGAAGAGGTGATTACTTATTTAGCTTTGCGCATTACCTCAAATACCCGTGAATTAGAAGGCGCTATGATTGCTATTCTGGCACAGGCATCATTAAATCACAAACCGGTTACTGTTGAACTGGCTAAAGAGATGGTGGATAAATATGTAAAAAGTACAGCCAAAGAAATATCAGTTGAATTTATTCAAAAAATTGTAGGAGAATATTTTAATGTTTCGACTGAAAAAATTAATGCTAACAAAAGAGACAGAGAAGTGGTACAACCACGTCAAATTTGTATGTTTTTTGCAAAAAAATATACGAAACTCCCGCTTGCTGCAATTGGTTCTCATTGCGGAGGCAGAGACCACGCCACGGTACTTCATGCTTGCAGAACCATCTCAAATCTTTATGAAACAGATAAGAAAATGAAAATCTATATCGACGAAATCGATAAGAAGATGAAAATTTGAGAATTACTGCTTTAACCCCACTGTTTTATTAAACACCAACTTTTCATCCGTAGCATCTTTGTCTAAACAAAAATATCCGGTGCGCTCAAATTGGTAATATTTGGCAACACTTTCTTTTTTGATATTTTTTTCAACCAATCCATTGGTAATTGTTAATGAATTAGGATTGATGTAATTTAAAAAAGTTTTGCCCTCTTCGGTGTTATCTGGTTCGGGTATAGTGAATAAGCGTTCAAAGAGCCGAATCTCAGCAGGCTTAGCATTATTCTCCGAAATCCAATGGATAGTGGCTTTCACTTTGCGAGTAGTTTGCATTCCGCTCTTCGTTTCGGGATAGTAAGTGCAATGAATTTCGGTAATTTTGCCTGCGGCATCTTTTGCGATATGAGTACATTTAATAATATATGCGTATTTTAAACGCACTTCACTATCTATTGATAAACGAAAGAAATTTATATCGGCATCTTCCTTAAAATCGGCACGTTCTATGTAAATCACTTTTTCGAATGGAATCTCGCGAGTGCCGTCTCCGGCGTCTTCGGGATTATTTACAGCCGTAAGTATTTCAGTTTCATTTTCGGGATAATTATCAATAATCAATTTCACTGGATCTAACACCGCCAAAGTTCTTATTGCCACTTTGTTGAGATGCTCACGTACGCAAAACTCCAATAATCCTACATCAATCACATTTTCTCGCTTTGCAACGCCTATAGTTTCCGCAAAATTTCTAATTGCTTTAGGTGAGTAGCCACGCCGGCGCAAACCCGAAATGGTAGGCATACGCGGATCGTCCCACCCCATCACATATTTCTCATTAACCAACTGCAAGAGTTTACGTTTGCTTAATACAGTATAGCTCAAATTTAAGCGGGCAAACTCAATCTGTTGCGGGTGATGGATCTCTAACACCTTGCAAAACCAATTGTAAAGCGGGCGGTGTACTTCAAATTCTAACGTACAGATAGAGTGCGTAATCCCTTCAATAGAATCGCTTTGTCCATGAGCATAATCATACATAGGGTAAATATACCATTTATTCCCGGTACGGTGGTGTTCAGCAAAAAGAATGCGGTACAAAATGGGGTCTCGCAGGTGCATATTTGGGGAAGCCATATCGGCTTTGGCGCGCAACACGCGACTACCTTCGTGAAACTCGCCCGCACGCATCCTGCGAAACAAATCCATATTTTCCTCTACACTTCTGTTGCGGTATTTACTTTCGGTGCCGGGCAGAGTAGGTAGTCCGCGTCCGCGACTAATCTCTTCTTGAGTAGAATCGTCTACATAAGCTAATTCGCGTTCAATCATCCACTCTGCCCAAGCATACAACTGATCAAAATAATCGGAGGCATAGTATTCGCCTGCCCATTGAAATCCTAACCATTGAATATCCTCTTTAATAGAATCTACATATTCTACATCTTCCTTCGTTGGATTAGTATCATCGAAACGCAAATTACACAGTCCGTTAAATTTTTCTGCTAATCCAAAATTCAAACAAATAGATTTGGCGTGACCGATATGCAAATAGCCGTTCGGCTCCGGCGGAAAACGGGTATGCACTCGCGAACCGTTTTTGCAGTTTTTTAAGTCATTTTCAATAATTTCTTCAATAAAATTCATAAATTCAATCCATTAGTTGGTATTAATATTATATGGTTGAACAATCAATTCTTTTTCTGTAATATGATACCATCGTGCCAGTGCAAATCTCGAATCCACACAGCATTTTGTTTCGTAAAATTCTTTCAATTTCTTGTGTGAAATTATCCTCATGTAACTTAATAAAGTTTTGGCAAAATTATTAATTATTTTGATTTTCGGAATTTATTTTTAAAAAAAAAAATCTGAAAAATAGAATTTATCGATGACATTTTTAAAACTTTGTAAAAAATTGGTAAAAATTAGTTTGAGGCGTTATGAATGGGATTCCTCGCTGCGCTCGGAATGACAGCACAATTTTGCTATATGGGAGGGGCGGAAAATGCGGCGGCGGCATTTCGACAGGCTCAATGAC